>NZ_JBJDNH010000018.1:0-111160 GCF_044900465.1 Klebsiella sp. NPDC088457
AAGGCATGTTATAGTCACTCATATATTGAGGCAAGTGACCACGGGTCTAATTCCGAGTAAAACTATGTTTTGTGTGATTTATCGAAGTACTAAACGTGAGCAAACCTATTTGTATGTCGAAAAAAGGGACGATTTCTCACGCGTTCCCGCCGAATTGATGGACAGCTTCGGCACGCCGCAAATGACGATGCTTTTGCCGCTCGACGGACGTAAAAAGCTCGCGGGTGCCGATCTGGAAAAAGTAAAACAGGCGCTGATCGATCAGGGCTATTACCTGCAACTTCCTCCTCCGACTGAGAATCTACTGAAGAAACACCTGGCGGAACAGGGGAATAAATCTGATTAAACCACCGAGGGGAAATAATGTACCAACATCACAACTGGCAGGGAGCATTACTGGATTACCCGGTAAGTAAAGTCGTTTGCGTAGGCAGCAATTATGCAAATCACATCAAGGAAATGGGCAGTGCGCTACCGGAAGAGCCGGTGCTGTTTATTAAACCTGAGACGGCGCTATGCGATATTCGCCAGCCGTTGGTGTTCCCTGAAGGTCTGGGTTCGGTGCACCACGAGGTGGAGCTGGCGGTGCTGATCGGCAGCACGCTGCGCCAGGCGACGGAAGAGCATGTGCTGAAAGCGATAGCGGGCTACGGCGTGGCGCTCGACCTGACCCTGAGGGATTTGCAGGCGAAGATGAAAAAGGCCGGTCAGCCGTGGGAAAAAGCCAAGGGCTTCGATAATTCCTGTCCGGTCTCCGGTTTTATTCCTGCCGCAGAATTCCACGGCGATCCGCAAAATACGCCGTTGAGTCTGCAGGTGAATGGCGAGGTTCGTCAGCAGGGGACGACCGCCGATATGATCCATAAAATCGTGCCGCTGATTGCCTACATGTCGCGCTTCTTTACCCTTAAAGCTGGCGACGTGGTGCTCACCGGGACGCCGGAAGGCGTCGGGCCGCTGCACAGCGGTGACGATCTGGAAGTGGGTTTTAACGGTTTTTCGTTGACCACCCGGGTGCTGTAACGTCCGCTTGCCGCCTCTCGCAGGCGGCAAAACTTGCATCGGTGTGCCAGACTGGTTATAAGGTGCACCCTGAATTGCAATCACGGATATCCCCTATGAGCGAACAACCTTTCTGGCAACACAAAACACTGGATGAAATGACCGATGCAGAGTGGGAATCACTGTGCGACGGCTGTGGACAGTGCTGCCTGCATAAGCTGATGGATGAGGATACCGATGAAATCTATTTCACCAACGTCGCCTGCCGTCAGTTAAATATCAAAACCTGTCAGTGCCGCAACTATGAGCGACGTTTCGAATACGAACCGGACTGCATTAAACTAACGCGTGACAACCTGCCGACGTTTGAGTGGCTACCGCCAACCTGCGCCTATCGCCTGCTGGCGGAAGGCCAGCCTTTACCGCACTGGCACCCGCTGTTGAGCGGCTCGAAAGCGGCGATGCACGGCGAACGCATCTCCGTGCGCCATATTGCGGTGAAGGAGGAGACGGTACGCGACTGGCAGGACCATATTTTGAATAAGCCTGACTGGGCGCAGTAAGGCGTTCACGTCAGCTGCTAGCTATTGCGCAAACCCGCCGTCCGGCGGGTTTTGTGTTTTGTTGCTCAGATTTACCATTGATGAAGTCTGGCTTTCTTGACCGATGTCATCCGTCAAACGACAAATGACTCAGGCTTTCTTCGCGTGGAACAGCCCGTTTTCACCGTGCGCGTCGTCTTCCACCCAGAAGTGGATATTGAACTGCGCATCCTCGCTGAGCTCAACGCGATGCCAGTACTGCGGCGGACTGGTGGCAAACTGGCCGGCGTTAATCACCACCTTCACTTCCGGTTCAGTGGCCCGCTCATCAGCGAAGCCATAATAGGTCACCGTGCCTTCCATCACGCACAGCTGGCCGAAAACCCCGGCGGCGGTATTGTGGTGGCTGAGCAGAGCGGCGGGGACATTCTCTTTGGTGAAGAACGGGGTGGAACGTTTAACTTTCCAGTTAGCTGGAATACGCAAGTGAGACATCGTCAGCTCCTTAGCAGGACTCTATAAGATGTATTTAATATGCATCTTTATGGGTGGCGGCGTCAACGTACAGATAAAAAAAACGCTCCCGAAGGAGCGTTTTCTCTACTGGGCCTAGCGCCCGAACAGATCGCGTTTTTTGGGTTTGAAGGGCTGAGCAATCAGCACCAGTAATCCAACGATCAGATAGGCGGCGAAGATCCCGACCAGCCACTGCGGCATCTCCAGCGTCAGAAACTCCCACTGGCGCACGGAGCAGTCGCCGCTGGCAACAAACATCTGCGGCAGCCATTTGTCCAGCGGTAGCCACGTCGGGAAGCGGGCGGCGAAATCGCAGGTCTGAAACGGGGAAGGATGCAGCTGAATCATCGTGTGTTCCCACGCCAGCTGCAGGCCCCGCAGGGCGCTATACAGCCAGATCACCAGCGCCACGTAGCGTAACGGCGTTTTCGGCGCGATGGCGCCGACGATACCGGCAGCCATAATGCCTAATAACGCACAACGTTCATAAATACACATCACGCAGGGTTGTAGCAGCATCACGTGCTGAAACCACAGCGCGACTAACTCAAGGATAAAAGCGGTTAACGCCATCAGGAGCCAGGCTCCGCGTCCCCGCGAGCACTGGTTTAAATATCGCAACATAGTCATTTCCCTGAAACATGCTAAATCATGGCAGTGTAAACGAAAACCGTACCGACGCCAGCAGCTTGTCGGAAAATATTACATAAAAGAAGTGCGCTTATCCGCCTGAAGAAGGCGGATAAGCGCAGCTTGATTTAAGGAAGTGACGGCGTAACGAGCCAGTGGTTATCGAGCATCCATTGGGTGGCGGGCATTAAGGTGAACTCAACGCACAGTAAACCGACCAGGGTCATCACAAGGGTATAAGGCAGCGCCATCCACACCATGCGCCCGTAGGAAAGGCGAATCAGCGGCGCCAGCGTGGAGGTCAGCAGGAACAAAAAGGCCGCCTGGCCGTTCGGCGTGGCGACGGAAGGCAGGTTGGTACCGGTGTTAATGGCCACGGCCAACAGCTCAAACTGCGGCAGGCTGATAACGCCGTGCTGTAGCGCGGTTTTCGCTTCGTTGATGTACACCGTGCCGACAAAGACGTTATCGGAGATCGACGACAGCAAACCGTTAAACAGATAGAACAATGACAGTTGAGCGTGCGGTGAGGCCTGCAGGACAAACTGAATCACCGGCGTAAACAGGTGCTGGTCGATGATCACGGCAACGACGGCGAAAAAGACGGTCAGCAGGGCGGTGAACGGTAGCGCCTCGGTAAAGGCTTTGCCGATGGCATGCTCATCGGTGACACCGGAGAAAGTCGTCGCCAGAATAATCACCGATAAACCGATCAGGCCCACCTCCGCGAGATGCATCGCCAGCGCAATCACCAGCCAGATGCCGATAATCCCCTGGGCAATGAGCCGCAGGCGGTCCTGGCGGCTACGCTGCTGGCGGCTGCGATCGTCATAGTCCTGTAAAACCTTACGCACCGCTGGCGGTAACGGCTCACCGTAGCCGAATAGCTTGAATTTCTCCAGCAGCAGGCAGGTCAGCAGGCCGCAGACGACGACCGGCAAGGTCACCGGCGCCATGCGTAAAAAGAACTCGCCGAAGTGCCAGCCGGCCGCTTTTGAGATAATCAGGTTTTGCGGCTCGCCGACCATGGTCATCACGCCGCCCAACGCTGTCCCGACGCCCGCATGCATCATCAGGCTACGCAGAAAACCGCGGAACTGTTCCAGCACGCCGCGATCATGTGGGTCGAGATGGCTATCGTCCAGGATGTCGTTATCGTCCGGGCGCGAAGAGGCTACGCGATGATAAATACCGTAAAAGCCGACGGCGACGCTAATCACCACCGCCACCACGGTTAACGCATCGAGAAAGGCGGAGAGGAAGGCCGCAGCCAGACAAAAAGCGAGCGACAACATCATTTTGCTACGAATACCCAGCAGCAGACGGGTAAAGATAAACAGCAGCAGCTGCTTCATAAAGTAAATCCCCGCCACCATAAACATCAGCAGCAGGAGAACTTCCAGATTGTTGGCGATTTCTTCACGAATATGCTCGGGGCTGGTCATGCCGATAAACACGGCTTCTATCGCCAGCAGGCCGCCTGGCAGCAGCGGATAGCATTTGAGCGCCATGGCGAGGGTACAAATAAACTCAACCACCAACAGCCAGCCGGCGATAAAAGGGTTAAGATAAAACACCAGCGGGTTAATGAGTAAGACGATGATGAGAGTGAGCTTGTACCAGTCCGGCGACTGGCCAAGAAAATTGCGCCACAGGGCGCGGCCATAAGACATTTCCACGACAGACATCCTTCCCGCCAAATTAATGACATGATTTTACACGTAACTATTTACAAGACTAGCAGTTGAGCAAAATGGGAAGCAACTGACTTCGCCTCGCATTCCGGCCATGGCCCGCGTGAAATGAAAAGCTGAAAATGAAACGGCGATCCCCTTTTAATTACTTTATGATGCTATCTGCACTATAGCGGCTCTGGTATGATGAGTAGAATTTGCAACGCTGTGTAATGGAAATCTTACTATGGTCATTAAGGCGCAAAGCCCTGCGGGTTTCGCGGAAGAGTACATCATCGAAAGTATCTGGAATAACCGTTTTCCACCAGGCACGATTCTCCCTGCTGAACGTGAACTTTCTGAACTGATTGGCGTGACCCGCACTACCTTACGCGAAGTGTTGCAACGTCTGGCCCGTGACGGCTGGTTAACCATTCAGCACGGCAAACCGACGAAGGTGAACAATTTCTGGGAAACGTCCGGGTTGAATATCCTCGAAACTCTGGCGCGTCTCGATCACGACAGCGTTCCGCAGCTGATCGATAATCTGCTGTCGGTACGTACCAATATTTCGACTATTTTTATCCGCACCGCCTTCCGTCAGCACCCTGAAAACGCCCTGCAGGTTCTGGCCAGCGCGCGCGAGGTGGAAGACCACGCCGATGCCTTTGCCGATCTGGACTACAACATTTTCCGCGGCCTGGCGTTTGCCTCCGGCAACCCGATCTACGGTCTGATCCTAAACGGAATGAAAGGGCTGTATACCCGTATCGGCCGCCACTATTTCGCCAACCCGGAAGCACGCAGCCTGGCGTTGGGCTTTTATCACCAGCTGGCGAAGGTGTGTGAAGAGGGGCTGCACGAGAAGGTGTATGACATTGTCCGCCGCTACGGCCACGACAGCGGTGAAATCTGGCACCGGATGCAGAAAACTATGTCGGGCGATTTAGTCATCGGCATGCGCTAACGCGCACTGCAGCAGAAAAAACGCCCGGCGGAAACCGGGCGTTATGCTTTTCGCTCAGCTACAGCGCATTCGGGCGCGGCGGGCTGCGATCCAGCAGTTCGATACTGCCATCGGCGTTTTGCTGTTCCAGCAGGATATCAAACCCCCACAGGCGGTGGACGTGCTTGAGCACTTCCCGGCGGCCTTTATCCAGCGGCACGCGGTTGTGCGGCACATAGCGCAGCGTCAGCGATCGGTCGCCGCGCAAATCGACGCTCCATACCTGAATATTCGGTTCGAGGTTGCTGAGATTGTACTGAGCGGACAGCTTCGAGCGAATCTCCCGATACCCCTCTTCGTTATGGATAGCGGAAATCTCCAGATAGTTATTATGATCGTCATCGAGCACCGTAAAGAAGCGGAAATCGCGCATAATTTTCGGCGACAGGAACTGGCTGATAAAACTCTCATCTTTAAAATCGCGCATCGCGAAATGCAGCGTTTCCAGCCAGTCGGAACCGGCGATATCCGGGAACCAGTAGCGGTCCTCTTCGGTGGGTGACTGGCAAATGCGTTTAATGTCCTGGAACATGGCAAAGCCCAGCGCATAGGGGTTAATCCCGTTGTACCACTGGCTGTTATAGGGCGGCTGAAAGACCACGTTGGTGTGGCTGTGCAGGAACTCCAGCATAAAGCGCTCCGTCACTTTCCCCTCATCGTACAGGTGGTTGAGGATGGTGTAATGCCAGAAGGTCGCCCAGCCTTCGTTCATCACCTGCGTCTGCTTCTGCGGATAAAAATACTGGCTGACCTTGCGCACAATCCGCAGGATTTCACGCTGCCACGGCTCCAGCAGCGGCGCATTCTTCTCCATAAAGTACAGCAGGTTCTCCTGCGGCTCTGAAGGATAGCGGCGTGCGGATTCGATGGTTTTCTCTTCTTCCCGCTTCGGCAGGGTGCGCCACAGCATATTGACCTGACTTTGCAGATACTCTTCGCGGCTTTTTTGTCGCGCCTTCTCCTCCTGCAGTGAGATTTTCTGCGGACGTTTATAGCGGTCGACGCCGTAGTTCATCAGGGCATGGCAGGAGTCGAGTAGTTTTTCTACCTCATCGACGCCATAGCGCTCTTCGCAGTCGGTGATGTATTTACGGGCGAAGATCAGGTAATCAATGATCGAGCTGGCGTCGGTCCAGCTGCGAAACAGGTAGTTGTTTTTGAAAAAGGAGTTGTGCCCGTAGCAGGCATGGGCCATCACCAGCGCCTGCATGGTAATGGTGTTCTCCTCCATCAGATAGGCGATGCAGGGATTGGAGTTGATCACAATCTCGTAGGCCAGGCCCTGTTGACCGTGCTTATACGCCTGTTCAGTTTCGATAAACTTCTTGCCGAACGACCAGTGCGGATAGTTGATCGGCATACCGACGCTGGAGTAGGCATCCATCATCTGCTCGGAGGTAATGACTTCGATTTGATGGGGATAGGTGTCGAGCCGATACAGCTTGGCTACCCGGTCAACTTCGGCAAGGTAGGTCTCCAGTAGTTCAAAAGTCCAATCGGGTCCATCGCTTAAACGAGTGGTGTCCCTGTTCATGGAATCAATCGTAGCCATTAGCGCGCCCTCATTGTCGGTGGCTCTCTCTGTACGGAGAACCTCTAAACAAGCATAGAACACGGCATGACAAACTGCGTCTGCCGACAATTTCTTTTCTTCGCGATTTCGCAATCTTAAAGGCGTTTTTTGGCGCTCGTTGCGGGATTTTATTCTGAGTAAAAATGAAGCGCAGCATGAGATAGTAAATCTATGGGGTCAATGCTGGTGCGGCATGCTGTGAGTTAAGTCACCATAAATAAAGCGTATGTTGAATAATATTTTCAACTGAGTTATCAATTTGTAATTAGATGATTGTTCTTTAACTATTACGGAGTCGCTATGCGAGTCGTCATACTGGGAAGTGGGGTAGTTGGGGTCGCGAGTGCCTGGTATTTAAGCCAGGCGGGGCATGAGGTGACGGTTATCGATCGCCAGCCCGGCGCCGCCGAAGAGACCAGCGCCGCCAACGCCGGGCAGATATCCCCGGGCTATGCCGCGCCATGGGCGGCGCCAGGCGTGCCGCTGAAGGCCATCAAATGGATGTTCCAGCGGCATGCGCCGCTGGCGATCGGCCTCGACGGCACGCAGTTCCAGTTGAAATGGATGTGGCAGATGCTGCGCAACTGCGATACCCGCCATTATATGGAGAACAAAGGGCGGATGGTGCGCCTGGCCGAGTACAGCCGCGACTGCCTGAAGGCGCTGCGCGAAAGTACCGGTATCCAGTATGAAGGGCGCCAGGGCGGTACCTTGCAACTCTTCCGTACCGAAAAGCAGTACGAGAACGCCACCCGCGACATCGCCGTGCTGGAGGATGCCGGCGTGCCTTATCAACTGCTGGAGGCGAAACGTCTGCTGGAGGTCGAACCCGCCTTAGCCGAGGTAAGCCACAAGTTGACCGGCGGCCTGCGTCTGCCGAATGACGAAACCGGCGATTGTCAGCTGTTTACCACGCGCCTCGCGGCGATGGCCGAGCAGGCGGGCGTTACGTTTCGCTTTAATACCTCGGTCGATGCGCTGCTGTATGAAGGCGAACAGATCTACGGCGTGAAATGCGGCGCTGAAATTATTAAAGGCGATGCGTACGTGATGGCTTTCGGTTCCTATTCTACGGCGATGCTGAAAGGGCTGGTGGATATCCCGGTCTATCCGCTAAAAGGCTATTCGCTGACGATTCCGATTGCCCGGGAGGACGGCGCGCCGGTTTCGACTATTCTTGATGAGACTTACAAAATCGCGATTACCCGTTTCGACCAGCGTATTCGTGTGGGCGGAATGGCGGAAATTGTCGGCTTTAATAAAGAGCTGTTACAGCCGCGTCGCGAAACGCTGGAAATGGTGGTGCGCGATCTGTTCCCGCGCGGTGGTCACGTTGAGCAGGCCACCTTCTGGACCGGACTGCGTCCGATGACCCCGGACGGCACGCCGGTGGTCGGTCGCACGCCCTATAAGAATTTGTGGCTCAACACCGGGCATGGCACCCTGGGCTGGACGATGGCCTGCGGATCCGGGCAGCTGCTCAGCGATTTGATCTCGGGCCGCACGCCGGCAATTCCGTATGATGACCTCGCCGTTGCGCGCTACAGCCCCGGTTTTACCCCGGCGCGCGCCCAGCACCTGCACGGTGTTCATAACTAAGGAGTCTTCATGTCTCGTCCTGTACTGGCCAGCATTGATTTGTCGGCCTTGCGGCAGAATTTACAGATTGTCCGGCGCGCGGCCCCCGCGTCGCGCCTGTGGGCGGTGGTGAAAGCCAACGCCTATGGTCACGGTTTATCGCGCGTCTGGAACTCGCTGAGCGGCGCGGATGGCTTTGCGATGCTCAATCTTGAAGAGGCGATCCTGCTGCGGGAACACGGCTGGAAAGGGCCGATTCTGCTGCTGGAGGGCTTTTTCCACGCCGATGAGCTGGCGCTATTTGATAAGTATCGCCTGACCACCAGCGTACACAGTAACTGGCAAATTAAGGCGCTCCAGCAGGCGAAGCTGCACGCGCCGCTGGATATCTACGTTAAGGTCAACAGCGGGATGAATCGTCTGGGCTTTATGCCGGAGCGTATTCATACCGTCTGGCAGCAGCTGCGGGCGTTGACCAATGTCAGTGAAATGACGCTGATGTCGCATTTTGCCGACGCGGAAAATCCGCAGGGTATTGTTGAGCCGATGCGCCGCATCGAACAGGCAGCGGAGGGGCTCAACTGCGCGCGGTCGTTGGCGAATTCGGCGGCGGCGCTGTGGCATCCGGAAGCGCATTTTGACTGGGTCAGGCCGGGGATCGTGCTGTATGGCGCCTCGCCTTCCGGTCAGTGGCAGGATATTGCCAACAGTGGACTCAAGCCGGTGATGAGCCTCAGCAGCGAAATTATTGCCGTGCAAAACCTGAAGGCCGGGGATGCGGTGGGCTACGGCGGCCTGTATCGGGCGGCAGAAGAGCAGCGCATCGGCATCGTGGCCTGCGGTTACGCTGACGGCTATCCGCGGGTGGCGCCGGACGGCACGCCGGTGCTGGTTGACGGGGTGCGCACCACCACGGTGGGACGGGTCTCGATGGATATGCTGGCGGTCGATTTAACGCCGTGCCCACAGGCGGGGATCGGCGCGCCGGTCGAACTGTGGGGGAAAGAGATTAAAATTGACGATGTCGCCGGAGCCTGCGGCACCGTCGGCTACGAGTTAATGTGCGCGCTGGCGCCGCGCGTTCCGGTGGTGACCGGGTAACTTGCCTGAACGGCGCCATTCGCCGGTCTTGACGGACTCGCCGTACAGCGTGCGCTAGCTGGCAAAAGCCTACCAGCAACAGGGGGCGTTGCCGTTGTGCCGAGGCACGGTGCTGCGCCGGGTTCGCTGACCGCCATTGACTGGCAGCAGTGGATGGCGGCAACGCGACTGGTGGTACGCGAAGCAACCCGACTAGCCGGGGCGAACGTCCCGCTGCATGTTATCGGCTATTCCAACGGCGGCAAATATGCGCTCGACGCGCTGGATGATAAGGCCTTATCTTCACCGCAGCAGATAGTCCTGCTGTCGCCGATGATTGGGGGGACCGCTTTTGCCCGCTTTGCCGGACTGGCGGGATTACCGGCGGTGTTTCCTGCTTTTGCGCGGACGGCATGGCTGAACGTGGTGCCCGAGTTTAATCCTTATAAATACAACTCCTTTCCGGTGAAGACGGCCCGACAGTCGTGGCTGCAACCCAGGCGCTGCAGGAGAACATTGTCCTGGATTCCCGCAGCCAGCGGCTCACTGCGCATGCTCGAGTGCTGACGTTTCAGTCGGTGATAGACTCCTCTGTCAGCACCAGGCCGTGGTGGATCCGCTGTATTGCTATTTGCCGGAAAACGGCAGTGCACTGGTGATTTTTGATATCAACCAAGCGGCGAATTTGCGCGCGCTGTTTCGACCTGCGGTTTACTCTGCACTCAGCACGCGATTGCGCCAGCGCCGCTATCGCACAACGGTGATTACCAATGCCTCGCCCACCACGTACGATACCGTATCACGCCAGCATGCGCGCAAGAGGAGCTGGTGACGCGGCTGAACATTGCATGGCCGCAGGATATGTATTCGCTCTCGCACGTCGCGGTGCCATTTCCGATGTTAGCGTCGGGCTGGATACGCTGATGCGCGTAACCTCCAACCCGTTCTTCCCGTTTATGATGGACCGTATTCAGCAACATATTCACGGCGCTTTCCCGCCTTCCCCTGAATTGGGGATTATAATGCAGAGGACATCCTTTTATTTCCCGGCCAGCATATACGCCTGATTCAATGAGCGTCGTGAGAATGTCCTGATTCAGACATGGTGGCTTTATCGTTCCGGGAGATCGCCTTGCCGGCTACTATATACCTGTCATAAGGGACGCCTGTTAGCAGCAAAATGGCGGCAGTGATATTTGCAAAGGAGGTTTATTATTCCCAGACTGAATCGTTACCGGTGATTTTTTTAAGGAAAAATCTATGCAACATTGTCGGCTGATAGTATGGGCAACTCTGGTTATTTTCGCCACTGCGGTACAGGCTGAAGACCATGTTTACGGCGAACAGCGCATCAGCGGCTGGTGGAACTGGCTCAAAAACGATGTTTCGCAAACCTGGAATCAGCCGCAAAATTATGATCTGTATCTGCCGTTTCTTAGCTGGCACAACCGTTTAACCTACGATAAAGAGAAAACGGATAATTACAATGAGATGCCCTGGGGCGGCGGCTTCGGCCTCTCTCGTTATCACGATGAGGGCGACTGGAGTTCGCTGTATGCCATGATGTTTAAGGATTCGCATAACAAGTGGCAGCCGATCGTTGGCTACGGCTGGGAGAAGGGCTGGTATCTGGATAGCCGCCAGGATTTCCGCCTTGGCCTTGGCGTGACCGCCGGGATCACCGCCCGCGATGATTTTGCTAATTACGTGCCCTTACCGATTATTCTTCCCTTGTTTTCCGCTAGCTATCAGCAAGTTAGCGTACAATTCACCTATATTCCTGGCACCTACAATAACGGTAACGTCCTGTTTGCCTGGCTCCGCTATGGTTTTTAAACCCGGATCCAGGCAGGGCACCGGTGATTTAAAGGGTGATCACTTTTTTAGCGATGGAGTTGGATAACGCCAGCATTGAAATCAATACCGAGACGATAAACGTCAGGGCAATCAGCATTAATTTTGTGGTCAGCGAACCGATTGGGATAAGGGTGCTCAGGAGATGAAAAACTGAGTAATGGAGGATATAAACCCCGGTCATCGTTTTGCTGATTGCCGCCAGAATACTCTCTTTAAACTCGCTGTTTTTCCGGAAACGGACGCCGTTGGCCGCAATAACCAGCGCGACCACCAGAATATAAATTTGCGAACCGGTGAGAATGAACGCATTTCTGTCGGCCTTGAACAGGGCAAAAAAGAAATGGCGCTCGTAAAACCAGGTGAAAAGATAAATAAAGGGTATAGCAAACATCGCGGCTTTGACCACGTTATCTCGATTAAGCCAGCGCACCACCAGCGGGTCGCTAAACAGCTGACCGGTTAAATAGAACAAGAGCCAGGTCCACAGGCGATACTGCGGCGCCAGCGTCAGCGCATGCACGTTGGGATAGAGGGCCGCCAGCAGGTCGTATCCATAGGAGAAAAGCAGTAACACAAACACCAAGCCAAAGAAGAGCCTTCTGCGCTGGCTTAGCCACTCGATCAGCGGGTGGAAGGTATAAATCACAATAAAGGCGAAGACAAACCACGGCTGGATAAGATAGCCGCGCTGATAGGGCTCACAGAGGTAGTAAATCGTCATCCAGAAAAGAAAGACGATCACCACGCTTTTAATTTTCTCCATCTGCCAGCTCGTGTTATGCCGGGACTGAGCATCGAGATAGCCGGCCACCACAAAAAACAGCGGCGTGGCGATGGTCGAGATAAACGTCAGAAAGCCGAGGATCCAGTGATAATCGTAATCATACCGATCCCAGGTGTTATAGATGGTAAAGAAGGTGACCGCCGTCATGCATCCCAGCGTTTTAATAATATTTAAGCCAGTGGTGTTCATTGTGGTTGTTGCATATCCTTAGGGTGGAAACAGGCGTAAATCACCGGAAGAACCAGTAGCGTCAGAATGGTCGCAAAACCCAGCCCAAACATGATAACCACCGCCATACTCTGAAAGAAGACGTCCAGCAGCAGCGGCGCCAGCCCGAGCACAGTGGTGAAGGCCGTGAGCAGTATAGGGCGTAAGCGCGAGGTTGCCGCATAGATAATCGCCTCGTGCTGCGGTTTTTCCTGTTTTTGTTGTTCAATCTCTTCGACCAGCACGATGCCGTTACGGATAAGCATTCCGCTCAGGCTGAGTAAACCGATAAGCGCCATAAAACCAAAAGGGATGCCGGTAATTAAAAATCCCGGCGTCACACCGATCAGCGCCAGCGGCACGGTCAGCCAGATGGCAACGGCATTTTTCAGCGAGCTGAACATCAGGACGGTGATGATGAACATCACCAGATAACCCAATGGCAGGGTGGTGAACAGTCCCTGCTGTGCTTCGCTGGAGTTCTCCGCGTCGCCTCCTTACTCAATACTGTAGCCTTGCGGCAGGCTGAGCGCGTTAATCTGCGGCTGGACCCTCGCCAGAATATCGCCCGGGGTTTGATTGCTCAGCGGGTCGGGGTCGGTCATCACTGTGAGCACGCGGCTGCGGTCGCGGCGCAGAATTAACGGGTCTTCCCATTCGAGGTTAAAGCCGCTGACCACGTTGCTCAGCGGAATGTACTGCTGACGGCTTTGGCTCCACACCAGCACGTTTTTCAGATGGTTAGCATCCTGACGTTCGGCGGCCGGCGGGCGCACCACCACCGGCAGCAGATCGGCGCCTTCGCGGTACAGCCCGACGCGGCTACCGCTGAAATTCATCTGCAGCGCACTGTCGATATCTTGCTTATCCACCCCCAGCTCGCGCCCCACGGTAGGAGAATACTGCGGGCGGAGCGTTTTACTGCGGTTTTGCCAGTCGTTGCGCACGCTGCCGACGACCGGATCTGCCGTGAGGATGGTACTTACCTGGCTGGCTATTAGCCGCAATCTGTCGGGATCGGGGCCTTTAATACGCACCTCGATTGCGCTGTCGCCGGATGGACCAAACATCACCCGTTTGCTGCTGGCATTAACCTGCGGATAGTGACGGGCAATATAGGCATCCACGTGGCGAGTGAGGGCGTCAATACTGCGCTGGTCGTCCATACGCACCATGATCTGCGCATAGTTGCTGTACTGCCGCTGGCCGCTATAGGTGAGGATAAAGCGCATACTGCCCTGACCGACGGTCGCCACGGTGGTGACGACGCCGGGCTGGCCGTTAATCGCGGTTTCGATATCGCTGGCCATTTTTTCCGTGGAGGCAATGTCGGTGCCGTAGGGCAGCCACAGATCCACAAAGAAGATCGGCGTATTGGATGACGGGAAAAAGTTCTGCCGCACCGAGCCAAATCCCCAGACTGCGCCAGCCAGCAGCGCTGCCATCACCACGAGGGTGACGGTTTTTTGCCGCAACAGGGCGTTGAGGATCCGCTGGTAGCTGCGGTAGAAGCGCCCGCGGTAAGGATCGGTCTCAGCGGCCGGCGCCGGGGATGCCGCGCCTTTAAACAGCCACCATTTGATCAGCACCGGGGTAATGGTGAGCGCCGAGAACCAGCTGAGCATCAGGGAGATTAACAGTACCTGGAACAGCGATTTACAATATTCCCCCGTCGAGTCCTGCGACAGACCGATAGGCGCGAAGGCGAGGATCGCAATCACCGTTGCTCCCAGCAGGGGCAGGGCGGAACGGCGGATAACGTAGTTGATGGCGGTCAGCAGCGTTGACCCCTGCTGGCGGGCAATCAGCACCCCTTCGACAATCACGATAGCATTATCGACCAGCATACTGAGGGCGATAATGAGCGCCCCCAGCGAAATCCGCTGTAGCTCAATACCCCACAGGTACATAATCAGCAGCGTGCCCAGCACGTTGAGGGCCAGCGAGAACGCAATAATAATACCGCTGCGCACGCCCATAAAGATCAGCAGCACGCCGACAACAATGGCCAGCGCCATTAAGAAATTAGTGATAAAGCCGTTAACCGAGTGGCCAACTTCAGTCGCCTGATCGTAGAACAGATCGAGGTGAATCCCGGCGGGTTTTTCCGCCGACATTTGCGCCAGTTTAGCCTCCAGCGCGTGGCCAACATCGATGACGTTGACGCCGGGAATAAACGAGACGCCCATCGTCACCGCCTGGCGGCCGTTGGCGTGGTAGATGCTGGACGGGGATTCGCTCAACCCGCGCGAGATCGTCGCAATATCCCGCAGCCGGGTCGCCGCTCCCGTGCCATGCGGGTTGATCGGCAGGTCGCCCAGTTCGTCGATATTGTCAAATTCCCCGGTGGGATGCAGGCGAATGGACTCGCTGCCGGATTTTATCTCCCCGGCGCTGGAAACGACGTTCAGGCGGCTGAGAAGAGCGGAAAGTTGATTAAGGGTAATGCCGCGGGCCGCCATTTTAGGCAGCGAGATATCAATGTTAATTTGCTGGGGGATCGCGCCGCCGATGGCGACCTTGCCAACGCCGGGCACCAGCACCAGCTCCCGGCGCAGCTGCTCGGCATAGCGAACCAGCTCCGGATTGGTAAAACTGTCGCCGGAAATGGCAAAGAAGAAGCCAAATACGTCGCCGAAATCATCGTTCACGAAGGGGGAAACCACGCCCGGCGGAAAGAGGCTAGCCGCATCGCCCACCCGGCGCCGCAGCTCGTCCCAGATTTGCGGCAGCTCGTTGGAGTGGTAATTCGAGGCGATATTCACCGTAATCTGCGACAGCCCGTTGGACGAAATAGAGCTGACGTTATCCAGGTAGGGCAACTGTTGCAGGGCGTTTTCCAGAGGCAGGGTGACTTCTTCCTCGACCTGTTGCGCCGATGCGCCAGGATAGTGGGTAATGACCACCGCCGTTTTAATGGTAAAGGCCGGATCTTCCAGACGGCCGATATTGAGCAGGGCGAAAATACCGCCAATACCCAGCAGCAGAATGGTTAACCAGACGCGAACGGGATTATTAATAAACTGGCGAGAGATATCCATTACAGGCCTCGTTCACGCGTCCAGATTCGAACCGGCTGCTGCGCATGCAGTTCGCTTACGCCAGCCGCCACTACGCGCTCGCCGGCACTGAGTCCATCGGTAATAACCACCCCCTGGGTTGTCACCTGCCCGACGCTCACTTTGCGATCTTCAAGATGCAGCTGCTCGCCATCGCCTTTAATCACCCACACATGCGGCTCGTTGCGCGGATGATTATCGGGATTGAACACTGCCTCAACCGGCACCACCAGCGCTTCATGACCCGCGTTAGCGGGCAGATTTGCCAGATTCACCGTCACGGTGCCGCTGACGCCGCCCACCACAGGGAAATCAGCCGGGCGCGGCATGGTCAAAATTACCTGCCAGGTGAGGGTGCTATTGTCGCTGCTGCCGGAATGCTCTTTGTACTGGGCGGTGAACTGGCGGTCCGGCAGAGCGTTGATTTTCACTATCGGGCGGTACTGCGCATTGCGAATATCAAAGGCGCTAAACAGGTTTTCCGGAATACTGAAGACCACATCGAGGAGATCGGTACGCGTCAGGGTCACAATGGTCTGGCTGGCCGCGACCACCTGGTGATTGCGAACCGGCACGCTGGCTGCTACCCCGCTAAACGGCGCGTTTAGCGTCATCTGGTCGAGTTCTTCGTGGGCAATTTTCAGCGCGGCATTTGCCGAATCGCGGCTGGCGCGCTGGATGTCCATTTCGGCTTTCGAAATAGCCTGGCGGCCAGCCAGGGTCTGGAAGCGATCGAACTGCCGCTGCGCGAGCGTGGCGGCAGTTTGTCGTTCATTGACGCGCTGTTGGGCTTCCCGGGCGTTAAGGCTGGCGAGGACCTGTCCTTGCGTAATGTTCGCACCCTGACGAACGTCGAGCGATTCAATCTGGCCACCGCGTTTAAAAGACAGATCCGTAGAGTCCCCGGATTCGATGCGTGCAGGAAAAATACGTTGCTGTGAATCACCGACGGCGGTCACCTCCACCGCTTTAACCATCTGCGGTAGTGGCGTGACCTGAGGTGCTTTCTGATCGCAAGCTGTTGTTATTAAAATAACAACAGGAATGAGAGAAAAATAACGCTTCACTGTATTCCCCTCAGAGTGAATAGATTTATTTTACATGTTTGTTACAATCGCCATGATTATTCAGCCAACGCGGAGACAACGACATAAGTGAATAAACCTGTCGCCGTACAGGCAATGATTGCCAGGGCGATAAACAGGCTCAGACGAACCAGACTATAACCAAACATCGCTCCTCCTTTAGTACTGGATATATAGTAAGTAAATTCTCATATGCCTAATTATGGAGTGGTTTTTGGAAGTGCTATAGCTCCTGATTATGAGCATAGTCGTAGAAAAGCGGAAATGTTAAAAAGAGTAAAAATTGTCCTTATGTCGACGTTTTAACGTTGTTTCCAGCCGATTTGTCTGAGGGGAGCGGGTTCTGTGATATTTTTCAATATAATAATTGGTGGTTGAATAATGTTAACCGTCCTGTGCTACGTTTAATTATACCGACTTCTGTGCCAGCTTTTGTTTCTGAGATTCTTTCCTCAATACGACACGTCAGGCGTTAATCGCCAACTATTCTATTGGTAATAAAAGGATTGTCTCTATGTATAAAAATATCCTGGTCCCGGTTGATGTCTTTGAAATCGGCCTCGCCGACAAAGCGTTATCCCATGCTCAGTTTCTCGCGCAAAGCGCTTCCGCGCAAATTCATTTAGTGCACGTAAACCCGCTGTTTTCCCCGCAGCTAACGCGCGGATTTATTTCTGATGCACGAAAAATGGAAGACTATCTGGTTAAAAACTCAGAGGAAAAACTGGCTGAGCTGGCCAAAAAGTCCGCCTTGCCGGAAAGTGACATCCATATTCATGTCCGCAGCGGCAATATTCGTGATGAGGTGATCAAACTGGCCGACGAACTGCAGGCGGATGTGGTGATTATTGGCTCGCGTAACCCCAATATTCAGACCCACTTGCTGGGTTCCGAGGCGGCAAGCATCGTGCGTTATGCCCACGTTCCGGTTTTCGTTGTGCGTTAGGGGCGGCCTGATGCTGTTCTGATTTCCGTTACAGGAGTGAGGAGATAACTATGAGTACAGACAAACCGGCTGGCCCGTTTTACAAGCTCTCCGTCGATGAAACCCTGATCAGCACCAACAGTTCCTCCGAAGGTATTAGCAGCGCAGAAGCGGCCTCGCGACTCCAGCAATACGGTGAGAATGCGCTACCCCAAAAGCCGGGCAAACCCGCCTGGCTCCGCTTCCTCGCCCATTTCAACGATGTCCTGATCTACGTCCTGCTGGCAGCCGCGCTGCTGACTGCGGTCATGGGGCACTGGGTCGATACCCTGGTGATCCTCGGCGTCGCGGTGATCAATGCCCTGATTGGCCATATCCAGGAAAGTAATGCGGAAAAATCGCTGCAGAGCATTCGCAATATGCTTTCCAGCGAAGCGGTGGTGATTCGTCAGGGGAACCATGAAACGGTGGCGACCACCGCGCTGGTGCCGGGTGACATTGTGGTGATCCGGGCAGGTGACCGAATCCCTGCCGACCTGCGGGTTATTGAAGCCCACAATCTGCGTGTGGAAGAGGCGATTCTCACCGGTGAGTCGACGGTCGTGGAAAAAAACACCGAGGCGCTGAGCGGCGAGCTTCCCCTCGGCGATCGCACGAACCTGCTGTTTTCGGGGACCACGGTCAGTTCCGGCGGCGGGAAAGGTCTGGTGGTGGCGACCGGCGGGGATACCGAACTGGGCCATATCAACCAGATGATGGCGGATATTGAAAAGCACCGTACGCCGCTGCTGGTACAGATGGATAAGCTCGGCAAAGCCATCTTTATTATCATCCTGGTGATGATGGCCGCGCTGTTCGTCTTCAGCCTGCTGTTTCGCGATATGCCGGTTTCAGAGCTGATGCTCTCGCTGATTAGCCTTGCGGTGGCGTCGGTGCCGGAAGGTTTGCCGGCGATCATCTCGATCATTCTCTCTTTGGGCGTGCAGACCATGGCGCGGCAGAAGGCGATTATCCGCAAGCTGCCGACCGTTGAGACCCTCGGGGCGATGACGGTGATCTGCTCGGATAAAACCGGAACGCTGACCATGAACGAGATGACGGTAAAAGCCGTCATTACGGCGGATACCGTCTATCGGGTAGAAGGTGATAGCTATGAACCGATCGGGAATATTCACCCGGTAGATGGCGCTGGGCCGGTTGTGGTGGCGCCCGGTACGCTGCTTGAGCGCTATTTGAGGACCATTGATTTATGTAATGACAGCCAGCTTATCAAGGATGAAAGCGGGTTATGGAAAATTACCGGCGGTCCAACGGAAGGGGCGCTGAAAGTGCTGGCGGCGAAAGTCGCGCTGCCGACTGTGGCCACCGAATTGCGCAGCAAAATCCCTTTCGATTCGCAATATAAATATATGTCGACGCTCTATCGGATCGGTAATGAAGAGATGATCTTAATCACCGGCGCCCCGGATGTGCTGTTCCGGCTTTGTCAGCAGCAGCAGACGGAGGATGGCCTGCAGCCGCTGAATCAGCCCTACTGGGAAGCGAAAATCGAAGAGTACGCGCGGGAAGGGTTGCGAATGGTCGCGGCGGCGTGGAAACCGGCGGCCAGCGGGCAAAGCGAGCTGACCCATCAGGATCTGCAGCAGGGGGTTATCCTCCTCGGCATTGCCGGGATGATGGACCCGCCGCGTCCGGAAGCGATTACGGCGATTGGCGACTGCCTGCAGGCGGGCATTCGGGTGAAAATGATCACTGGCGATCACCCGCAAACCGCAATGAGTATCGGCAAAATGCTTGGCATTGGCAATGCCGGCAATGCCATCACCGGGCGTGAACTGGAGGTGATGGACGACCAGCAGCTCAGCGAAGCGGCGCAGAAATTTGACATTTTCGCCCGTACCAGCCCGGAAGATAAATTCCGTCTGGTGCAGGCGTTGCAGAGTAAAAAAGAGGTGGTGGGGATGACCGGCGACGGGGTGAACGATGCTCCGGCGCTGAAGCAGGCTGACGTCGGGATCGCCATGGGCATCAAGGGAACCGAGGTGACCAAAGAGGCGGCCGATATGGTGCTGACGGATGATAACTTCGCCACCATCGCCAGCGCGGTCAGAGAAGGGCGGCGGGTGTACGATAACCTGAAGAAAACCATCCTTTTCATTATGCCGACCAACCTGGCGCAGGGGTTATTAATCATTATTGCGCTGCTGGCGGGGAACTTAATTCCTTTGACCCCGGTGCTGATCTTATGGATGAACATGGCGACCTCCGCCACGCTGTCGTTCGGCCTGGCGTTTGAGGCCGGCGAGAAGAACATTATGAAGCGCCCGCCGCGCGATCCTAAGCTGCATGTTATGGATGGTTTCGCTATCTGGCGGGTGATTTTTGTTGGTTCGATGATAGCCGTGAGCGCCTTTGTTCTGGAAGCCTGGCTCCAGCCACGTGGTTATGCGCCAGAGTTTATTCGTACCGTCCTGCTGCAAACGCTGGTGACCGCTCAGTGGTTTTATATGCTCAACTGCCGCGTTACCGACGGTTTTTCTCTGAGTAAAGGGCTACTGGCAAACAGAGGCATCTGGATCGTCAGCGCCGTCCTGCTGGCGCTGCAGCTGCTGATCATCTACGCGCCGTTTATGCAAATGCTGTTTGGTACCACCGCGCTGCCGTTCCGCTATTGGGTGATCACTTTTGTCATCGGATTTGTGATGTTCCTGATTGTGGAAATCGAAAAACCGTTAACCCGGAAATGGCGTACCGCCTGATGTAAGTCGACATGAGGATTCCTACTGTGAAAACGTTCAGGTAAAAGGTATGCGGGCATCGGGGATTGGTCTTTCCCGCGGTTACCGTGGCCTTGAAGGCCACGGTAACGCGTTTGCGGAGGTGATGCCGGGGGCTTTATGCAGCGCTGTAATTAACAAAAGCATGCAATATTAATATCTTAACCAGGATGATGAGGCGGCTCACTCCGCCTCATCATCCGCCACGCGAACCCCGACCTTCAGCACGTGATCCTCTTCTTTTTCCGCGACCGTCCACAGCATGCCGGCAAACTCCACCTGGTCACCGACGACCGGCGCGGCGCCGAGCAGCTGCTGCACGACATCGCCCAGCGACTGCTGATTTTCACGAAACTCTTCGCCGCCGTCGAGACCGTAAATCTGCGCCACATCGGCGAATTTGGCATCGGCATCAAGGATAAAGTCACCGAAGAAGCGCTGGTCAAGCGCCACCGGCGGCGACTGGCTAAACATTTTGCCCAGCGCCGGCAGGTCGTGCTCGCGACCAATGACGCAGAGAATATCGCCTTCCAGCAGGCGGGTGCTGCCGGTAGGATGCAGCAGGGCATTATCGCGAAACAGCGCGGCAATGCGCGTTTCCGGCGGCATATGCAGATCGCGCAGCGCCGCGCCGACGCACCATTTATCCGCACTCAGCTGGTAAACAAACTGCTCCCACGGATTTTCCGGGTGAATATCCAGCCCGACGCGGGAAATCGGCCAGCCCACCGGCGGCACCACCACTTTGGCTTTTTTGGCCGCCCATGACAGGGATGTGCCCTGCAGCAGCAGCGAGACCAGCACCACGAAGAAGGCGACGTTAAAGAACAGACGCGCGTTTTCAAGGCCGGCCATCATCGGGAAAACGGCGAGAATAATCGGCACCGCCCCGCGCAGGCCCACCCAGCTGATAAACACCCGCTCACGCAGGTTGAAGCCGCGAAACGGCAGCAGACCGGCAAACACCGACAGCGGACGGGCGATAAAGATCATCCACATCGACAGCAGCAGCGCCGGAATGGCGATCGGCCACAGATCGGACGGGGTGACCAGCAGGCCGAGCACCAGGAACATGGCGATTTGCGCCAGCCACGCCAGCCCATCGAAGTTTTGCAGGATCCCGTGGCGGTTGCGAATCGGCCGGTTGCCGAGCAGGAAACCGCACAGATACACCGCCAGAATGCCGCTGCCATCCAGCGAGGTGGTGACGGCAAAAATCATAATCCCGCCGCTCAGCGCCAGCAGAGGATAGAGACCGGTCGGTAACACAATCCGGTTAATCATCTGCAAGAGCAGATAGCCGCCGCCGAGACCAATGGCGATGCCCAGACCGAACTGCTGGACGATATGGACGGCAAACATCCAGCTCAGGCCGCTTTCATGCTGCTGAATCATCTCGATAAGGGTGATGGTCAGAAATACCGCCATCGGGTCGTTGCTGCCGGATTCGATCTCCAGGGTCGAGCCGACACGCTCGTTCAGCCCCTTGCCGCCAAGCAGCGAGAACACCGCCGCCGCGTCGGTTGAACCGACAATCGCGCCGATCAGCATCCCTTCAATAAGATTGAGATGGAACAGCCACGCGGCCATCACCCCGGTCAGACAGGAGGTGATCAGCACCCCGACGGTGGCGAGAGAGAGGGCCGGCCACAGCGCGACGCGAAAAGAGCTGGCCTGGGTGCGCATCCCGCCGTCAAGCAGGATCACCGCCAGCGCCAGGTTACTCACCATGTAGGCGAAAGGGTAGTTGTCAAAAGGGATGCCGCCGATACCATCGACGCCTGCCAGCATACCGATGGCGAGGAAGATGACCAGAATCGGGATGCCAAGGCGCGAGGAAAAGGAACTCAATAAAATGCTACAGGTTACTAATACCGAACCCAGAATAAACAAACTAATGACCGCAGCGGCGTCCAAAGTTGACGTACTCCTTACTGACGAGAAGTGATTTGTGAAATTGACATCATTTTAACAACCTGCGGAGGATCCGGAAATGTGTCACAGAAGTTTTTATTCTGTCAGTACCGGATGACCGCTAAGCGTTAAGGTCGTGGTGGCCGCGTTGTTCACCAGCAATGCTTTCGCGCCGAGGGGCAGGGTCACGGTGCGCTGTTCGTGACCGAAATCTAACCCGCTGATGAGCGGAACAGCGAGCTGTGCGCGGAGATAGTCATAGACCATCGGTAAATCATAACCGGCATCATAGTCGTTAGGATTGGCCCCGGTGAAGCTGCCGAGGATAATTGCCCGCTGATGGCCGAGAATACCACTATTAAGCAGCTGCAACAGCATCCGTTCGACGCGGAACGGATGTTCGTTGATATCTTCCAGCACCAGGATGCCGTCGGTTATCTGTGGCATCCAGGGCGTGCCGATCAGTGAGGTTAACATCGCCAGATTCCCGCCCCATAGGGTGCCCTGAGCGCGGCATTCTGGCCCGTCGCCCTGCCACTCAAGGGTAAACTCCGGGCAACGCAGCGCCTGCCAGAAGTGATGTTCAGTAAACGTGTCCAGCGTTTCGGCGCCGAAGTTACCTGCCAGCATCGGCCCGCTGAAGGTGATTATGCTACCCTTTGCCAGCAGACCCATCTGGATCGCGGTGAAATCGCTGTGGCCGCAAATTAACAGCGGGTTGTGCTGCTGACGGGCAATTAAGGCCTGCCAGTCGATGTGCGGCAGCAGGCGGGTGGCGCCGTAGCCGCCGCGTACCGCCATCACGATGCGGTTACGGCCTTCAAGGGCGGCCAGCTGGTTGATATCGCTCAGGCGTTCATGTTCAGTCCCGGCGAAACGCTGCTGCCGGCGGGTGATGACCTGCTGGTGCATCACCTGATGTCCGGCGTCCTGCAGACGCTGTACGCCGCGGTTCGCCGCTTGCTGGTTGATGCAGTAACCTGAGGGGGCGACCAGATAAAACTGAGACATGACAATTCCTTGCTAAGAATGAAAGGGTTATCATGCCGCCTGGAGCGATTATTGTCATCTCCAGGCGGCAAACTTCAGCCAATAAGGATAGATGTGTGAAATTGAGATGGTTTGTTTTTTTGTTTGTATTGTTGGCCGGTTGTAGCTCAAAACAGGATTATCGTAACCCGCCGTGGAACGCCGAAGTGCCGGTGAAGCGGGCGATGCAGTGGATGCCGATCAGTGAAAAAGCCGGCGCGGCGTGGGGCGTCGACCCGCAGCTGGTGACGGCGATTATCGCTATTGAATCCGGCGGTAATCCGACGGTGATCAGTAAATCCGGCGCGGTAGGCCTGATGCAGCTGAAACCCTCCACCTCCGGACGCGATGTTTACCGGCGCATGGGCTGGCGCGGCGAACCGTCGGTCAGCGAGTTGAAAAACCCGGAACGGAATATTTCTATGGGGGCGGCTTACCTGAGCATCCTCGAGAATGGCCCGCTTGCCGGAATTAAAGATCCGCAGGTGATGCGCTATGCGGTGGTGGTCTCTTACGCCAATGGCGCCGGGGCGCTGCTGCGCACCTTCTCGTCGAATCGCCAGGACGCGATTGATGAGATCAACGACATGGACGCCGATGAGTTCTTTGAACACGTGGTGAAAAAGCATCCGGCGCCGCAGGCTCCGCGCTATATCTGGAAGCTGCAGCAGGCGCTGGACGCCATGTAGCGGCGGGCCTTTTCCCCCGCGCGCGGCGCTTAACGGAGCTACAGATGGTGCGATGTTGTAGCCGGCAAGCGCCGCGTCGCCGGGGGCGTTACTCAGAAATCGTAACCGACGGTGGCGATAACGCTACGTTCGGCGCCCCGGTAGCAGTTGCCGGTTCCGTAGCAGCCGGAGACATATTCCCGGTCGCTGAGGTTGTTGGCATTCACCTGCACATAAGCCCCTTTCAGCGACGGCGACCAGACGCCAAGCTCGGCGCGGACCATCGCATCCAGCAGCGTGACTGACGGCAGACGTTCGGTATTCGCATCATCAGCCCACTGCTTACCAATATAGCGAACCCCGGCTCCGGCGCTGATCCCGGCCGGGAACTGATAGCGCGCCCACAACGAGGCCATCTGATCCGGCGTCAGCTGCGGCGTATTGTCGTTGGTGCCATCGGTGGTGTCCTGGAAGCGCAGGCGGTTCCAGGTGTAGGAGGCAAGGGTGCTCAGCTCCGGCGTAATTTGGTTATGCATCTCCAGCTCCACGCCCTGAGAGTGGACTTTCCCGGCCGGAATAAAGGTGGCGGTCGCGATATTGGGATCGCGCGTCGCCACGTCCTTCTGCGTTAAGTCGTAGATCGCGATGCTGTACAGGTCGCTGCTGCCCGGCGGCTGGAACTTCAGCCCCGCTTCCAGCTGTTCCGCGGTGGTTGGCTTCAGCAGCGTACCATTGGCTCCCGGCAGCATCGCCGGGGTAATTGCCTGGCTGTAGCTCAGGTACGGCGACAGACCGTTTTCCAGAGCATACAGCAGTGAAGCGCGGCCGCTAATATGATCATCGGAGCGACGGCTGGCGGTCCCTGAAGTGTCGCTGACCTGGCGGGAAACAATGCGGTCGTAGCGCCCGGACACGTCCAGATGCCAGCGGTTCCATACCATCTCGTCCTGGAGATAGAGTCCGGTCTGATAGTAGCGGCGGTTATTATCATCGCTGTAGGTCACCGTATGCCCGCTCTGGGCGGTATAACCGCTGAACGGATTGAGCGCGGAAGCGTCGCCGGCGCCGGTCCACAGATCATTGCGGAAGCGGTGGTATTCCGCGCCGACGATCAGGGTATGGGCCAGGTCGCCGGTGTTGAAGTCCGCGCGCAGACGGTTATCGGTGGACCAGGCGTCCAGTGAACCGCGAGAGCCGCTGTAGCCGCGCGTAAGCATATCGCTGTCGTCCACCCAGCCGACCTGGTACGCCTGATCCAGCGAGACGTTGGTGTGGGTGTAGCTCCCCGCGGAATAGGCTGACCAGACATCGTTAAACTGATGATTAAATTCGTAGCTGTAAATCTGCTCCCGGCGCTGATATCCGTCGGACGGATCGCCTTCATTGGTGCTGGTAGACAGCTTGCGCCCGTTGTGCGCGTAGCGGGTGCCGTCCAGCGGCAGCGAGCCGTGGTAGCCGCCAGAGGGATCTTTTTGCAGGTAGGCGCGCAGCAGCAGCGAGGTGTCGCTGTCGGGCTGCCAGAGCAGTGAGGGCGAAATAGCGTAACGCTCTTCGCGGCTGTTGTCGTACTGGGTGTCGCTGGTGCGCGTCATCCCGATAATGCGGTAGGCCCATTGATCGTTGATGGCATCGGTATAATCGAAGGCCGCCCCTTTGGTGTTCTGCGTGCCGCCGCTGAGCTGAAAATGGCCTTCGGAGGTGAACTGCGGGCGTTTAGACGTCAGGTTAACTAAACCGCCCGGTACGCTTTGGCCATACAGTGCCGAAGAGGGGCCGCGGATGACGTCAACGCGTTCAAGAAACCACGGATCAATTTGCAGCACGTTATGGCTGCCGCCGTCGCTCATCAGGCGCATTCCGTCGAGGAACAGGTTATCGACATCGCCGCCGTGGTAGCCGCGCAGGGAGACCGTATCAAAGCGCGTGGCGCCGCCGCCAAAACTGGAGTACACGCCCGGGGTGTATTGCAGCGCCTGGCTAATCGTATTCGCGCCCTGGTCCTCCATTTGCTGGCGGGTGATGACCGAAACCGACTGGGCGGTGGTGATCAGCGGCCGATCGGTTTTGGTCGCCCCGGCGGAGGTTTTGGCGCGATATCCCCGGGTGGGCGAGGTCGCGGAATCGACCGGTTGCGCGGTGACGACGATGGTGTCTTCCGCCAGGCTGGCGCACGGGAAGGCGGCGGCCAGGGCGCACAGCAGCACGGAGCGTTTGCAGGTGAGGCGAGCGATCATTGCATAATCCTGAATTTACGCGGTCTGGTACTCCTGTACGCCGCCGCGAGAACAAAGCGAAAGTGTCATCTCTCGTAAAAAAGTAATGCGAATTATTATTGTTTGGTTTTGTGTTATCAAGGGGTGATTAGTTAATCAGGAAATAAAAACCCATGAAAAATATCATGTTTATCCTGTACAAAGGGGATGAACAGGAGAACAGGCAGAAGGGAATACCTTAACTGGCTACCAGATTTGGTAGCCAGTGGTCATCAGCGGAAGAAAATCAACTGCGGCTGTCGAGGCGTCTCCGGGTTATCTCTCTCCAGGGGGCGGCAAGAAATGGCATGGCGGAGAGGGTCTGTAGTTCGTCTTCCGTGCCGCCGTCGCTAAAGATGATGGCCTGTACCCGGCTCAGCGGCCAGCTGGCGGCGGGGCGATCGATTAGGATCAGCGTATCGCCGCAGCGGGTCATGCCGGGCTCGATCACCCGATAAAACCAGCCGTTACGCGATTGCCGATGCATCAGCTCCGGCGCATCCGGATCCTGTAACCGCGCGGCCATCGTCTGGCAGGCGACGCGCCCCCAGGATAGCTGGATTTCAGCAGTCCCAATACGGAAGACGTCGCCCGGGCAGACGTTAGCTTCCGTCATCCCGTAGGTAGAAAAGTTTTCACCAAACATTCCGGTCGTGAGGCTCTGCCCGGCCAACGCCGGATAACGTTCGCGCCAGAAATCGTAATGTTCGCGCGCATAATGCATTAGCGCGCAATCGGGATCCGCAAAATGTTCCTGAATGCCGTGTTCCGCTTCCAGTCCATGGGCTTTGAGATACACACTGCCGCTTAACGCGACCTTACGCTGCGAGCCATCCGCCTGGCGCTGATTGCCGAGGATAGAGTGCAGTATCACCTTAAAATCGGGTACCATAGGGTTCTCCTTATTTCTCCGCGAGGCGGAGAATGAATCAGAATCGGTATTCCACGCCGGCCCAGAAGTTCCGTCCTTCCTCAATAAATCCTTCGCTGTAGTAGTAGTGGCTATCGAAGAGATTATTCACCGAGGCGTTGACGCTGAAACCACGGCCTATTGCATAATCGGCGCGTAGGTGGGTGATAGCGAATCCCGGCGCTTTTTGCTTGCCGTCGCTGCTGCTGTAGCTTGAGGAACGAGCCTCTTCAGAAAGGGTGATCTGCAGTGGCTCTGTCGGTTTTAGCGTCAGCCAGGCGGTCAGGGTCTGATTTGGCAGATCGGTCACCTTACCGGTCTCCTGCCGTTTCGTTTCCGCGTGAATCAAGCCATAGCTTAGCCCGACGTCAAGCACGGCAAACGGCGAGCCTTTGATGCCCAGATCCAGGCCGCGATAATCGACCCGCCCGCTATTTTGGTTCTGCACGGTATCATCATCTATCGCGATTGACATAATGGCATCGCTGACGCGGTTATAGTAGGCGCTGACTTCATAGGCCCAGCTACCGATAAGATGGCCGTTCCAGGTCAGGTCAACGCTACGGGCGCGCTCAGGTTTCAGCTGAGGGTTAACCAGCGCAATTTGGTCTTTGGCCGGCTTCGACGTGGTGTAGCGCTCTTTGAGCGTGGGGAATCGGGTGCGATCGGAAAATGAAAGCGCCAGCGTGTCGTCGTTGGCAAAGTGATAGCGAGCCATGCTCTGCCAGTTAAACGCATCCTGCTTGTTACCGTCGTAGCGGGTCACGCTGTCGTTTTTCTCGTGCTTCATCCCCTCAATACTGTTGCGCCAGTCATAGCTTACCCCGGCAACGATATCGACATTCTCCGCGGCCTGCCATTGATATTCACTGGCGAGGGACCAGGTACGATCCTGGTAACGGTCATAAGGGCCATTAATGGCGCTCTTTTCTCTATGGATATCATCTTTCCAGTTGACGGCGAAAGAGAGCTGGTCGCTTTCATGAATATCGGTAGAGAGCTGTAAACCCGCCCCGGTACTGTAGTCGCTATAGTGACTGTAGCTGCCGGTTTTATGCTGCAGGTCGGCCAGCGAGTTATACATCATCAGGGTATTTTTAAAGGTATCGTGGTACAGGCGGCTTTTCAGCGTGAATCGGTCGCCGAGGTGCGTGGTCCCTTGATAGTAATAGCTTTCTTTATCGTATTCCGGCCACTGCCAGTAGCGTGATTTCTGCGTGCTGGTCCCGGCGTAAGGAGGGTTCTGCTTCTCGCCGTCCTGCTTGATCCACGTGAAGGCGTATTCATCGTTACCCCGTGGCGTAAAACCGAGCTTAAAGATCCCGCGCTTATCATCACTTGCCGAATTAGCCATTTTGCCGTCCTCACCGGCAACGGGGCTATTGCTGCCGTGAGGCAGGGCAAGGAAGTCGCGCTTCAGGCGACTACCGCTAAGCTGTATATAGCCCAGCTCATTGCTTACCCCGAGAGAGGCATGGGTGTCATAGGCGCTATCTTCGCTGCGGCTCCAGCCCTGGCGATAACCGACACTGGCCTCCAGTGGCTTATTTGGCCGTGGGGTGGTGATATTGACCGCGCCGCCCATTTGATTAGGGCCCTGCAGCAGGGAGGAGTAACTTTTCGCGACTTCCACTGACGCTACGTCCGACGTCAGAAAACGGCCAAGGTCGAGGTTGCCATCATAGGGAACATATATCGGTACGCCATCGAAAAAAACCGGGACCTGACGGCCGTCGAAGCCGCGAATTTTCACCTGTAATTCATTACGGCCGCCTGATTTTTGCAATACCACGCCGGGTACCGCTGACAACGCGTGGGCTACATCTTGTCTGTCCAGGCTTCTGATGGTCTCTTGCCCGAGGATACTGGTGGTCGCCGCCGGAACGGAGCTGGACCAGACGGTCAGCGACTCCTCCGGGCGATCCGCCCACGCGGCCTGACTCAGGCTCAGGCTAATGAATGTGCAAAGATAGGATTTCCTGACTCTCATTTTTATTATCCCTGTTTACGGTTATTTTATTTTGCATCGTCTGGCTGCAGTCGGACCTCAATATCCGCCGGTGGCGCATACCACGGCGCCGAAGTAACAAACAATTCAATTCCACAATCGAGGTACTGATTTAAGCGGGTTAACGTTATGCCCCCCGTCAGCGCCAGCGTGCAGTCTGGCGCGATTTGGCGCGCCTGTTCGGCGACCCGACGGGCCTGTTGCGGGGTAAATTTATCCAGTTGCACAATGTCGGGCTGCGCCTGCAACGCGGCCAATGCCTCTTCGGGCGTCTCGGCTTCGACGGCCACTTTCTTTTCCGGCGACTGTTGTCGCAGCAGTTGAATCGCGTGGACCCAGTCGCCGCTGTTATGCAGGAAGCGCCGATGGTTAGCGAACACCAGCAGGGTTTCAGCACAGCCGGCGCGGTGGATTAAGCCACCCGCGGCGAGGATCGCCTGGGTACCTAACAGCCGGGTACCGGGAATCGCTTTGCGGGTGCAGGCGATGTGGGCGGTAGGATGACGGGCATGCAGCAGGGCCAGCATGGCATGAACATAAGCTGAAACACCGCAGCTCCATTCAAGGACGTTTTGCACCGCTTTCCAGCCCTGATGCAGAGCGCTCGCATTACCGGTTGCGCGTAGCAGCATCTCACCGGGCGCCGATTGCGCGCCGTCTTCCAGCTGCGCCGTCACCGATAACCCGAGACTCTGTAGCATCCGGGCCGCCGGGGAAATACCGCTCACGCAGCCGCCCTGACGATGGCGAAACTCAATGACCCCTGGACGGGTTCCGATCGCCAGCGCGCGGGTCGTCAGGTCGCCGCCCTGAATATCTTCCATCAACCACGCATCGGTGAGCGCCTGAGGCAGGTAGATCATGCGGTTTCTCCACAATCCCAGAAGATCAGCGCCCAATCGCGGGTGGCCGGCGCGATGGCCTGCGGATCCTGCTGCTGATACCAGTGGCGAAGCCGCGCGCGCTCCTCATCGTTAAGCGTGCCGAGCGTCCATCTGACGTTTTCCTCGAAACGCGCAAAGGTACTGTTATCCCGCTGGCAGTTGCGACCGCGGATAAACTCGACCCGCGCCTGAATACCCATTTGATACAGAACGTTCAACGCGTAGATATAGTTCGGCAGCTCGATTACGGCGCGCCCTATCGCGCGCTGGATGGCCGGCGACATAAACGTTGGGCTGACGAGATGCGTGGTATAGACGCGCAGCCGCGCCTGACGATTGAGTTTTTCCATCGCCTCGCGCAAATCGGCGACCAGCGTCGAGCGGGAGGCAACGGCAATATCGCAGCGCGGGATATCGTGCCACGACGCTTCCCACGCCCGGCAGTGCCAGCGCGCGTGGGTGATATTCATTTGCGCGGCGCGCTTTTGCGCGACCTCCAGCATCCGCGGGCTGTAATCGACGCCGTGCACGGCGCGGAGTTTGTCCGCCAGGGCGAGGGCGACGGTTCCCGGCCCGCAGCCCATATCAAACAAACTTTCCGCGCCGGTGAGATCGATTTTGTCCAGCAGCTGCAACAGGTAGTCATCCAGCGGCTGCGTACCGCTGATGGCCATTTTTTCCGCCCTGGCGTCCCAGTGGGCCGGGGATTTTTCCGTCCGTCCGGCGAGCCTGAGCTGCTGCTGGTAAAGCTCTGCAAAGTTAATTTCGTCAATAAGCATAATCATTCCTGAAGGTTGAAGTTGCCGAGGTGACGTCGGATCTGCGCGGGCGACACGCCATACAGCTTGGCGAGGCGCTCTGGCTCAAGTTGGCTGCGCGGTGAGCCCTGGCTGACCAGACCGTCAGGCTCGATCCTGAGAACCGTGTCGGCAAGGGCGAGGGCGTGCAGCGGATGGTGCGTTGCCATTAGCAGGGTCATACCGCTTTGTCGCAGCTGGCCCAGCGTATCGAGCAGGCGGATCTGGTGACCAAAATCGAGACTCGAGGCGGGTTCATCCAGTAATAACAGCCGGGGCCGCTGCGCCAGGGCGCGGGCGATGAGGGTTAACTGCCGTTCACCGCCGCTCAGCGTTGACCAGCTTCTGTCGGCAAGATGAGCGATACCGAGGGCCGCAAGCTGGGCAAATGCGCTATCGCGTTCGCGTCTGGCGGGCTGGGTAAACGTGCCGATATGCGGACTGACCCCCATTAGCACCATGTCCAGTACGCTAAAGGCGAAAGCCCCGTCGTGCGCCTGCGGGACCCAGGCTATCGTCCGGGCGCGCTCGCGGGCGCTCATCTGGCTGACGAGCTGGTCGTCGATTAATACCTGTCCCGAAATCAGGGGCAACAGGCCGAGAATGCTGCGCATCAGCGTAGTCTTACCGCTGCCGTTGGCACCCAGCAGGCAGCATACTGCGCCAGAGGTCAGTGTAAATGTGACCTCGCGCAGGAGCGGGCGTTTGGGATAGCCGACCTCGGCCTGACGAACGGTGAGTTGGGTCATCGGCGACTCCCGCGAATCAGCAGCGCCAGAAAGAACGGCGCGCCAATAAATGAGGTCAGGACCCCTAGCGGGATTTCAGTCGCGCTCAGGCCACGGGCCAAGGTGTCGGTAAGGAGTAATAAGATCGCGCCAAGTCCCATCGCCACCGGCAGCAGGCGCTGGTGGTTGCTTCCGGTCAACAGGCGTCCCATATGCGGGACAATGAGACCAATCCAGCCAATAATTCCCGCGATCGCCACCGCGCTGGCGGTACTCAGCGTTGCGCAGACCACCACGATAAGCCGTAAACGCGCGACATCAATGCCCAACGAACGGGCCTCATCATCGGACAGTGTCAGGAGGTTGAGACGCCAGCGCAGCAGCCAGAGTGGTAAGCATCCGGCCACCATCAGCGGGGCGGCAAAAATCAGATCGGCAGGGGTAATATCCGCTAAACCTCCTAGCAGCCAGAAGGTAATGGAGGGCAGTTGGGTGTAGGGATCGGCAAGGATTTTAATCAGCGAAATCCCGGCGCCGCACAGCGTGCCGAGCGCAATGCCGACCAGCACCAGGGTGAGTGCCGGATCGCGATGAGCGATAATTCGGGACAGCGTGCCCACGCCTGCGACGACCAGCAGACCGCCGCAGAAGGCAAGCAGTTGGATAAAAAGCGCCGACATCCCGCACCAGATGGCGAAGCAGGCGCCCAGACCTGCCCCGGCGGCCACGCCGAGAATATCCGGTGACACCAGCGGGTTGCGGAACATCCCTTGATAGGCCGCCCCGGCAGCGGAGAGCGAAGCGCCAATAGCGAGCGCGGCAACGATCCGCGGCAGACGTATCTGCCAGAAGACGATGCTCGCCTGCGGGGAGAGCGAGGCGCTATAGGGATCGAACAGCAGCGTAAACAGCCGCCCGACGGTGAGATCCCACGGGCCGGTCAGCAGCGCGCCGGAAAGCGTCAGCAGCGCGGCAAGCAGTAGCATGATGCTCAGCGTTGATGTTTTCATTGGCGATTCATCAGCTTTGCATAGCGCGCGGGCGTTAAGGCCGCGTGCCAGAATAGCGTGCTATAGCGGATTAAATCATCCTGCAGCGTGGCCTCTATCCGCGGATCGAGCCAGGCGTGCAGCCGACGCACTCCGGCGAGGCGGTTGATGCCCGGCGGCGCGTCCAGCCAGCCGAACGGCAGGCCGTCAAGCAGCAGAACCTGGCGTTTAGCCACGGCGGTAACCCCTTGCCATGCCGGGGCCTGCAGAATGTAATCCCGGGTGGCGACCTCCTGGGTCAGGACAATATCCGGCTGCCATGCCAGCAAATTTTCCAACGAGACCTCGGTGAGCCCGCTGCGTCCGGCGACGCGGGCCACGTTCTCCAGCCCCAGAAGCTCTGCCGCCTCGGTATGTAACGATCCGGCCAGTCCCGTCTGCAGCCCTTTCGCACCACGTGCCGCATAAAAGCGCGTCCGCGCTCCGGCCGTGGCCGAAAAGGCTAACGCTTCGGTAATAAATTTCTGCGCCAGCGCCGCCTGCTGCCTGGTGCGGGTCTCGGTAGCGACGATTTCGCCAATGGTTAACAATTGCTGCGCTGATGAGGCCAGCGTCCCACCGATCAGCACCCACGGAATGTTGCTGCGGGTACTGACCCGGCGCGCCTGGGAAATCCAGGTGTCGTCAGTCGTTCCGCAGTCCACCACCAGATCCGGATCAAGTGCGAGCAGCTTTTCCAGCGACAGGGTGCTGGCGCGCCCGGCGAGCCGACCCAGCTGAGGAAGCCGGGCGATAGCATTCGGAACGGGAGCATCCGGGAGGCGCGAGAAATCAAAGGAGGAAAAGCCCAGCAGTTTTTCCGGCGCGGCGGCAAGCAGTAGCATATCGGCGGGGGCACCCGCGCTGACGATTCGCTGAATGCGGGCGGGCGAGGGGCTTTCGCCAATGCTAAAAGCCAGCGAGCTGGCCCCATGACCTCTCAGGCTGGGGAAGTACAGCAGGAGGCTTAGTGCCTGAAGAAACGAGCGGCGAGAAACGGGCATATGTTTCCGTCCTGAAACAAATGGATTAAAAAATCGCTATATATTTACATATATAACGAGGATGAAGTTGCCTGAGATCAAGGATATCCGGATTAACATTCGAGCTACCCCTTAAGGGGGAGGAGAGCTGACGCTGGAGGCGGGAGGAAAAAAGCGCGGCGGTTGGCCCGCCGCGCCCGGGATTACGGTGCGGCTTTTTGGTCAGGGGCGGCAACCGCATCGTTAGCGGCAGGCTGTGAACTGACGGCAACGGTGGGTTTATCCGCGGTGGCAACCGGGCGTGTTGCCGGCAGCGAATCGCATGGTTTCTCTTTCGGGCACACCAAATCGAGCATTTTCAACGTCACGCCGTTGGTCCAGCCAAATCCGTCCTGCAGCGGATACTCGCCGCCGCCGCCGCCGGTTCCCGTCGAGCTGACGTCATACTTCTCAACCAGCTTTTGTTTACTGTCGTAGGTATGCTGAACGTTGGTGAGGAAGCGCCAGCTCACTTCCATGGCGACTTTTTCCTGGCCGTAGTTTTGCAACCCTTCGGCGGCGACCCACTGCAGCGGCGCCCAGCCGTTTGGCGCATCCCACTGCTGGCCGCTATTGACGGTGGTGGTGGTTAATCCGCCAGGCTTCAGCAATCGTGATTCCGCGGCCGCCGACACCTTCGCCGCCCGTTCGCGGGAGGCGGCGTTAACGTACAGCGGGAACAGGGCGGCGGCGGTCAGTTGATTACGCACTTTATGGGTCTTCAGATCGTAATCCGCATACCAGCCCTCTTTATCGTTCCACAGATATTTTTCCAGCGCTTTCTGCCGGGCGTTCGCCAGCCCGTCATACTGCGTCGCTTTGGCATTATCACCGGCGGCTTTACTGGCGCGGGCGATGGCTTTCTCCATATGGAACATCAGTGCGTTGAGATCGACCGGCACAATACTGGTGGTGCGGATGGTGCCCAGCTGCTGCGGGTTATCCATCCAGCGCGAGCTAAAATCCCAGCCCGAAGCGGCGGCGGAACGCAGGTCGCGATAGATCTCGGTCGCCGGGCGGTTGGGGTTGTTTTTGGCGGTAGTGACATCATCAAGCCAGGATTCCGGGCGCGGGGTGTCATTATCATCCCAGTAGCGGTTCAGCAGCGCGCCGTCTTCCATCCGCACTACGCGCTGGTTGGCCTGTCCCGGCGCCAGCGAATCGGCGCCTTGCATCCAGTACTGGTACTCTTTTTCCAACTGCGGCAAATAGGTTTTCAGCGCCTGGTCGCCATCGTGGCTGGCGAGCAGCTCCACCATAAACGAGAAGAACGGCGGCTGGGAGCGGCTCAGATAATAGCTGCGGTTGCCGTTGGGAATATGGCCCCAGGTGTCGATTTCCGTGGCGAAGTTCGCCACCATGTCGGCAATTTTGTCCCAATGCCCGCTCTCCGCCAGACCCAGCATGGTGAAGTAGCTGTCCCAGTAATAGACTTCGCGAAAGCGGCCGCCGGGAACCACATAGGGTTTCGGCAGCGGCAGCAGCGAATCCCATTTTTCGACGTCTACGGTGCTACGGGTCAGCACCGGCCACAGCCCGTCAATATGCTGACGCAGCGTCTGGCCCTTCGGCGGGACATACTGGTCGTTATCTTTTGGCAGCGTAAAATTAAGTTCGACAAAGTGGCGCAGATCGAAACTGGCCTGGTTTTTTTGCATGCGATAATCGGCGAGGATCATCAGCGGATCGCTATTGGGCACCGCGTCGGCGAACGTTTTCTGGTCGGGGAACAGTTTGGCGCTTTGCACATCATTGAACAGCGGGCCTAACAGAATATCCGGGGATTGCGGCGCGGGTTGATTGTCTGCAGCCTGGGCCGCGAGCGCCGATAAAGCGAAGAGTACGCCCCCCAGCGCCAGACGTACGGCGTAAGGCAGCGTTGCGGGGCGACGTGAAACCGATCTCGTCATGGGGAGTTCTCCTTATCATTTCAGACGGTCATGCCACTGCGAGCGACCATCACAAAACCTTAGACGAATATCCGCCGCCCGGCGTGTTGCAGATAACATTTTGTGTGAAAACAGACAATTTACCTGCCTGACCCGCCACAGTCGTGACCATAAATAAAAGCTCCGTCCCCCCTACGCCGGTAAAAAAGATATGTTGTAATGGCCGGCTCGCACACTGACGGGAGTCGCCGATGAATCGACGTCATTTTCTGCTGTTTAGCGCTGCGGCGCTGTTGCTGACCCAGCGTACGCGAGCCAGCGACCGCGTCGAGGAAACGCTGCCTTTATGGCCGGGAGAGCCTCCCGGCGGCGGCGGGCCATCCGGCGCCCCCCGGCTCTCCGCGCGCGGCGCGCTGAGTCATATCGCCCGGCCGTCGCTGTCGGTCTGGCGTCCGGCGGTACCCAACGGCCACGGCGTGCTGGTTGCGGCGGGCGGCGGATACCGGCGTATTGAAATGGCGAAGGAGGCCTGGCCCGCCGCGGACTGGCTCACCGCGCGCGGCTACACCGCCTATGTCCTGAGCTACCGTCTGCCCGGCGAAGGGTGGGGCGCCGGCGCGCTGGCGCCGCTGCAGGACGCCCAGCGGGCGCTGCGCCTGATTGCCCGGCGGGAGAAAAAGGTCAGCCTGCTGGGGTTCTCCGCCGGTGGGCATCTGCTGGGAATGGCGGCCTGTCGGGCCGACTTCGTCTCTTATCCGCCCACGGATGCGCTTGACGCCCGGCCCGCGCGCGCCGCAGGGGCGGCGCTGATTTATCCGGTTATTTCGCTGATGCCGCCTTACAGCCATACCGCCACCCACCGGATTCTGGCCGGCCCCCATGCCTCAGCAGCCGTTGACCGGGCCTGGTCGGTACAAACCTACGTCGATGTCCACACGCCGCCCTGCTTTCTGGTTCAGGCGGAGGATGACCCGGTCTCCGATCCGCATAACACCGTGATAATGGCTGGCGCCTGTCGGCAGCATCAGGTGCCGGTCAGCCTGTATCGATATGCCCGCGGAGGCCACGGTTTCGCCATGGGGCGGCCCGGTACGCCCACCGTGGCATGGCCGGAGCACTATGCCGGCTGGCTGCGCGAGCGCTAGCCGTCATGGCGCAGGCGCGGTTTTTTTGCCTCATGATGGTGCACGACGGGCGTATTATCAGGCCTGTGGCGGGTGATTTTTTGCACAGTTAAACGGCGCGGGAAGGGGAGATTGCACTCGCGCTTCGCTTCCCGCTACCTGGCATAATAAATGCTTATCTCTTTTCGGGGTTACCCCACAGTGAGTATAACCGGAGGAGACGGCCATGATAAAAATAACGCTTCCTGACGGGCATTATTATGATGAGATGCTTACCGCGCAGGGACAGCAGCGTCACCACTATAACGCCTGGTGGCAATGGTTTCACAGCACCGACCAATTCTCTATCCGGCAAAAGAAAGCGCAGGCAGAGCTGCTTTTTCACCGTATTGGCATCACCTTTAACGTGTATGGGGAAGATGAGGGCACCGAACGGCTGATTCCGTTTGATAGCGTGCCGCGCATTATTCCCGCCGGAGAGTGGAAAAAAATCGATCGCGGGATTCGTCAGCGGGTGAAAGCGCTGAACGCCTTTCTCTACGATATCTACCATGAGCAGAACATCCTGCGGGCGGGGATTATTCCGGCCGAGCAGGTCCTGGCGAATGAGCAATATCAGCCCTGCATGCAGGGTATCAATCTGCCCAATAATACCTACGCCCATATCACCGGCGTCGATATGGTGCGCAATAGCGACGGGCAGTATTACGTGCTGGAGGATAATCTGCGTACCCCGTCGGGGGTCTCTTATATGCTCGAAAACCGCAAGATGATGATGCGTCTCTATCCGGAGATGTTCGAAAATCACCATATTGCCCCGGTGGAGCGCTACCCTGGCTATCTGCTGCAGACCCTGCGCGAAAGCTCCCCCGTTGACGATCCCTGCGTGGTGGTCATGACGCCGGGCCGTTTTAACAGCGCCTATTTCGAGCACAGTTTCCTTGCCCAGCAGATGGGCGTGGAGCTGGTGGAAAGCGCCGATCTGTTTATCAAATCCGGCGCGGTCTATATGCGCACCACCGAAGGGCCGCGGCGGGTCGATGTGATCTATCGCCGCATCGATGATGCCTATCTCGATCCGCTGGCCTTCCGCGCCGACTCCATGCTCGGCGTACCCGGCCTGCTGTCGGTGTATCGCTCCGGCGGGGTCGTGCTGGCTAACGCCATCGGTACCGGCGTGGCGGACGATAAATCAATCTACCCCTTCGTGCCGGAGATGATCCGTTTCTATCTCGGCGAACAGCCGATCCTGAACAATATTCCGACCTGGCAGTGCCGCAAGCCGGAGGATCTGCAGTATGTGCTCAATAACCTTGAGCTGATGGTGGTGAAGGAGGTTCACGGTGCCGGGGGCTACGGCATGCTGGTGGGGCCGCGCTCGACGAAAGAGGAGCGCGAGGCGTTTCGCCAGCGTCTGCTGGCGAATCCGGCCAACTACATCGGTCAGGAGACCCTGGCGCTGTCAACCTGCCCGACGTTCGTTGAAGACGGCCTGTCGCCGCGGCACATCGATTTACGCCCCTTTGTGCTCTCCGGTCAGGAGATCCGCCTGGTGCCCGGCGGCCTGACGCGGGTGGCGCTCACCGAAGGCTCGCTGGTGGTGAACTCATCGCAGGGCGGCGGTACCAAAGATACCTGGGTGATGGAGGATGGCGAATCATGTTAAGCCGGACGGCAAGTGAACTTTTCTGGATGGCGCGCTATCTGGAGCGCGCGGAAAGCTACGCCCGGGTGCTGGATGTGACCTGGAAATTATCGATGATCCCGCGTCATAGTCAGCAGTCCCGCGACCTGGCGTTGCCGCTGAATTTATCGGTAACCCATGAGCTGTTTCAGGCGCGACACGCGCGTTTCACCATGAGCAATTTGCTCAATTTCTTCGCCCTCGACGGCAATAACCCCTGCAGTATTTATAGCTGCGTGGAGATGGCCTGGAACAACGCTCACGCGGTACGCGGCAGCCTGTCCGCGGAGGTGTGGGAGTGCATCAACGCCACCCGGATTGAGCTGCGCAACCTGCGTCAGCGGGGGATTAGCGAGCTCGGCACCGACGGTTTTTTCGAATGGGTGAAAGAGCGGGTGCATCTGTTTCGCGGCGCGGTGCTCGGTACGCTGCTGCGTAACGACGCCCTGAGCTTTATCGGTATCGGCACCCTGATTGAGCGCGCTTACGCCACCACGCAGCTGCTGCTGATCAAAGACCAGCAGTTGAACAGCGACCCGGACCCGGTACGCGAATACTACCGCCTGGATACCCTGCTGAACGCGGTCGGCGCGCGCGAAGCCTACAACAGTATTTTTCGTCAGCCGGTCACCCGGGAGACGGTCATGGAGCTGCTGATTCTGCGCAACGACGTGCCGCGCTCGCTGCGGGCCTGTATTTCCGACCTCATTGGTCAACTGGAGCATATTGCCAACGATCGCTCGCATCTGCCGCTGCGTCTGGCCCATCAGCTGAACGTCGATCTGCGTTTTAGCACCCGCGACGATCTGGCGGGCGCGGATTTACAAACTTATCTCAACGGGCTGCTGGCGCGGATTAACGCGCTGTCTGACAGCATCCGACAAACCTATCTGGAGGCGCTATGAAACTGGTCATCGATCACCTGACCCGCTACGGCTACGATGAAGAAGTAAAATTTTCGACCCAGTATCTGCGTCTGACGCCGCGCAGCACCGCGCGGCAAACCATCTCCTCATGGACGCTGACGCTGCCGGAAGGGGCGGCGGTCACCACCACCGACGCGTGGGGCAACGTCCTGCATGTCTTAACCCTCGATAACCCGCACAAAGAGATCGCCATCCGCGCCAGCGGGATCGTCGATATCGCCCAGGATTGTGAGGAGAGCGACGTGGCGGAAGAGGAGCTGCTTTCGCCGCTGGTTTTTTTACGCTGCACGCCGCTGACCCGGGCCGACGAACCGATCCGCGAATTTGCCCAGCGCCTGTACCACGGCGATCGTCCGGAAGAGAGTCTGGATCAACTGATGGCGGAGTTGTGCCTGAGAATGCCATACTCACCGGGGGCCACTCAGGTGCAGGACTCCGCTGCCGATGCCTTTGCGCGTGCGAAAGGGGTCTGCCAGGATCATACCCATGTGTTCCTCGCCTGCTGCCGTGCGCTGGATATCCCGGCGCGCTATGTCAGCGGCTACGTCTACAGCGATAATGCGCAGCATGTCGCGATGCACGCCTGGGCGGAGGTGTGGCTGAACGGGCGCTGGAAATCATTTGATATCACGAACAACACCCGCCATTTGAATCAGCATCTGCGTCTGGCGACCGGGCTGGACTATCTGGATGCCTGTCCGGTGCGCGGCACCCGGCTGGGCGGCGGCGGGGAAATTATGTTAACCAACGCTGAAGTGCGCGAGCATTCGCAACAGGCGCAGCAGCAATAAGGGCAGGAACAAAAAACGATGACCTACTGTGTGGCCATGTGTTTAGCGGATGGACTGGTGTTTGCCTCCGACTCCCGCACCAATGCGGGTGTGGATCATATCGCGACCTTTAAAAAGCTCCATGTCTTTGCCGAGGACGGCGAACGGGTCCTGGTGCTGCAGTCCGCAGGCAACCTGGCCACCACCCAGAGCGTGATAAGCCTGCTGAGTACGCGGATAGCGACTCAGCAGGAGCCTAATCTGATGCAGGTCAACTCGCTGTATGACGCGGCGATGCTGATTGGCAAAACGCTGCAGGAGGTGATTCAGCGCGATAGCAGCAATCAGCAGCACTGCGGCAATACTAACTTCAACTGCAATCTGCTGCTGGGCGGGCAGATTGCCGGCGAAACGCATCGGCTGTTTCATATTTATCCGGAAGGGAACTTTATCGAAGCCTCGCGCGATACCCCGTACTTCCAGATTGGCGAGAGCAAATATGGCAAACCGATCATCGATCGGGTGTTAAGCCAGGAGACGCCGCTGGAACAGGCGATGTGCTGTGCGCTGATCTCGATTGATTCCACGCTGCGCAGCAATCTCTCCGTTGGCCTGCCGCTGGATACGCTGCTGTACCGCAGCGGGAGCCTGAGCAGCGCGGGGCAGCATCGCATCACCGAAAGCGATCCGTACTTCAACACCATCCGCAAGGCGTGGTCCGAAGGGCTGCAAAGTACCTTCCTGAAGCTGCCGCCCTTTGCGCCAGAGTGCGAGCGTTAAACCCGCGCCGATGACGAAAAATAGCGCCCCGGCGTCATGCCGGTCATGGTGCGGAAAAAGTAGATAAAGGCGCTGTCGCTGGCGAAGTCCAGCGCCTGCGCGGCGTCGGTGATGCGTTTTCCCGTCGCCAGCAGCTCCACCGCCTTCATCAATCGCCACTGCTGCCGCCACTGCTGATAAGACATCCCGGTGTCGCGGCGAAAAAGGCGGCTGATGGTCTTTTCGCTGGCTCCGCAGTCCGCGGCAAGGGCCTGTAAGGTCGGCGGCAGGGCGTGGCCGTCCAGCGCGGCAAGGCGTCTATCCTGCGGCAGAGCGAGCATCATCGGCTCATGCGCCGCCGCGCCAATCTCCGCCTCGCACAACGCGGCCAGGTGCCAGCCGGTACCGCTCTCCCAATCGCTTTCCCACGGGCTTGCCGCCATGCGTTCCAGCAGCTCGCGCAGCAGCGGACCGACGTTCAGGATCGCCGGGCGCTGAGGGAGAGCAGGGAAGCGCGCCGGCTGAAACCAGACCGAACGATAGTCGACGATATTTTTCATTTCCGCGCGATGGCGCATCCCCGCCGGGATCCACGCCGCCCGGGTGGGGGGCAGCAGGCACAGCAGGGCGCCGTCGTTAAGCGTCAGACGCACGCAGCCCTGACGGGTAAACAGTATCTGCGCCATGCTATGCCGGTGGCTGCCCGAGTCATGGCTGCCCAGCGCCGACTGGACACCGACCACCGCGTTGTTCAGCGCCTCGGGGTTGAAAGCCGCATGGGCATCGAGCCACGCCATAATGTCCGATTTCCGATAGATAAAGTCATTATGTTTATAATGTCCGGTTGACGGCCTGCTTACAATAGCGCCTCTTATTTATCAGGAGGTGGATATGTTCGGGCGTTCGGCCATGGTGCTGGTCACCGCATTACTGATGTTTCCGCAGATTGTGGAAACGATATACAGCCCGGCGCTGACCGATATCAGCCGCTATTTTTCCGTCAGCGCGCCGCAGGCGGCGCAAACTCTGGCGGTGTACTTTGTCGGTTTTGCCCTCGGAGTGCTGATCTGGGGACGAGTAAGCGATCTTTATGGCCGGCGGCCGGCGCTGCTGGCGGGGCTCGCGGTATATGCCCTGGGCTGCCTGATGGCGTTGATGGTGGCGGATTTTACGCTGCTACTACTGGCGCGGGTGGTGGCGGCGTTTGGCGCGGCGACCGGGTCGGTGGTGAGTCAGACGGTGCTGCGGGATTGCTGTCACGGCCGCCAGCTTGCCAGCCTGTTTTCGATTATCGGCCTGGCGCTGGCGGTGAGTCCGGCGGCTGGCGTCTATATCGGCGCTTTACTCACCGCCGGATGGGGCATGCACGGCGTGTTTTCCGCCCTGGCGCTGCTGGCCGCTGCCTTACTCCTGCTTTGCGGCTGGTTAATGCCGGAGACGCGCCCGGCGCAGAGCGTCAGTACCGCATGGCTGCCGGTGTTGCGCCGGATGGCGATGGACGGGCAGATTGGCCTGGCGGTGGTGCTGGTGGCGGTATTCAACATCAGTCTGTTCAGCTACTACAGCCTGGCGCCGTTTATCTTCGCCCGGCTGCGTCAGCCGGGCGATCTTTTTGGCGTCAGCGGCGTTGCGCTGGCCGTGGGGTCCGTGGCGGGGGCGCTGTTGAATCGGTGGCTGTTACGTCAGGGCGTCGCTCAGGGACGCATGCTGTTGCTCGCCTGTTGCCTGCATTTTGTCAGCGGCGTGGCGGTTTACCTCTGGCGTGACTCCGTGCTGTTTCTGCTGCCGATGGCCGGGGTTACGCTCGCCTATGCCATGGCGATTCCGCTGGTGCTCGGTTCGGCATTGAGCGCGTATAGCGATTGCCGCGGCACCGCCGGGGCCCTTTTCGGGCTGGCCTACTATGTGCCGATCGGCCTTGGGCTGGCGGCGGCCGGATGGGGGCAATCGCTGGGGGGAACGCTGATCGCTTGTGCCATCCTCGGCGGTTTCGCCGGGATGCGCTACCTGGCGTACTTTGGCGAAAGCCGGGCGGGCGTCGCGTAACCCGCCCGCAGCGGTTATGAGGTCTGCGCCAGTCGTTCGCCGCTGGCGGCATCGAAGAGATGGATTTTTTCGCGCCGGGCGGCGAGGGATAATGGCTGCCGCACCCGGGCCCCGGAACGCCCGGCGACCTGTACGTGAATCGGGAAGCCCTGCCAGTCCAGGTGCAGCAAGGTGGACTCGCCGGTGACCTCCATAATATTGACCGTGCCCGGTAGCCCATCGGCGGCAGGCTGGATATCCTGCGGCCGCAGGCCGACAATCACCGGCGCCGCCCCCTGCCGCGCGGCGGCCTGATGCCAGCGTTCGGGCAGCGCCAGCCAGAGCTCGCCGCACTGCACCCCCGGCTGACCGTCGCGAGCGGCAATCTGACCTTCCAGCAGGTTCATCGGCGGCGAACCGATAAAGCGGGCGACAAAGGTGTTGCAGGGGCTGTCGTAGATGGCCAGCGGCGCGCCTTGCTGGATGATAACCCCATCGCGCATCACCACGATTTGGTCGGCGAGGGTCATCGCCTCGACCTGATCGTGGGTCACGTAAATCATGGTGGTGTTAAAACGCTGATGCAGCGATTTTATTTCGGCCCGTAGCTCCATGCGCAGCTGGGCGTCAAGGTTGGAAAGCGGCTCATCAAACAGGAAGACCTGCGGGTTGCGCACCATCGCCCGGCCCATCGCCACGCGCTGGCGCTGGCCGCCGGAGAGCGCCCGCGGATAGCGGGCGAGCAGCTTATCGATTCCGAGCATGCTGGCGATCTGCTGTACTTTGCTTTTTTGCGTCGCCTTATCGACCTTTTTGACCTGCATATGAAAGGCGAGGTTTTCCGCCACCGTCAGGTGGGGGTAGAGCGCGTAGCTCTGAAAGACCATGGCGACATCACGGTCAGCGGGGTCGAGATCGTCGATCGGCTGACGGTTCATCAAAATGGTGCCGGATGACAAGGCCTCCAGCCCGGCCAGCAGCCGTAGCAGGGTCGATTTTCCGCAGCCGGAGGGGCCCACCAGCACCGTGAAACTGCCGTCAGGAATGGTCAGATCCAGCGGATGCAGCACCGTCTGTTTACCGTAGTGTTTAGCGACTTTTACCAGTTCAACGCTGGCCATCGGCGACCTCCTCAAGATGCTGTTGCAGGGTGCGCCAGTCGGGATACTGACGCGGGGACGAGCTGATGGCGTGCGCGGCAACGGCATTGCCCCAGCGTAACGCCTGCGACGCCGGCTGGCCGTTTAACAGCCCGGCGAGAAAACCGGCATTAAAACTGTCGCCGGCGCCGATGGTGTCGATCACCTCAATCGTCGTGGCTGGCGCATGATGGCCCGCCGCCGCCGTCCACCACCAGGCACCGTCGGCGCCGCACTTGACGATGCAGCCCCCCCGGCCGCTCAGCCTGGCCGCCAGCGTACGGGCCGCCTCTGCCAGCTCGCGGCTATCGGCCAGGCCCAGCGTCTCTACCTCATTGAGCAGCAGCCAGTCGCAGTCCCCGAGCCACCGATTCGCCGTCTCGCGCAGGGCAGGGGTCCAGCCGTGTGGCGGCCAGCCGGTATCCACCGCCACCTGAAAACCGCGCGTCTGCAGCGCCCTGAGCAGTTGAGGATACTGCGGCAGCAGCGTGGTGCATAAAAAGGTGCCGCATAGCAACAGGATATCGCCAGGCGTCGCCTGAGCCGGGAGCTGGGCGACAATATCGTCGGCGGATAATCGGGTGATATGCCCGTAGTTGCTGAGAAACGATCGCTCTTTATCCGGATGCGTCACCGCCACCGTCAGCGAGGTCTCGCACGGATACTGCGGCCAGCGTTCGGCGCTGCCGGGAAACCGCGACGCCAGCCAGGCGGTAAAGGCGTCGTCCCCCTGGCAACCGACGGTGCAGTGCGGGATCTGCATTGCCGCCGCCGCCAGGGCGCAGTTGCCCGCCGAGCCGCCGGGGCGCAGCGCGCTATGCTCCAGCATCACTTCGGTGCCGGGGGCGGGCCAGTGCGCCAGGGTACCCATAATTAAATCAATATTGTAATTGCCTGCGATATACAGCGCGGGCGCGGTGAGCGTGTGCATAGTTATCCTTTACTTCCACCGTTAGTGAGGCCGCTGACCAGCGTTTTTTGTAACCAGATAGCGATAAACAAGGGCGGGACCGAGGCGAGAATACCGACCGCGGCCACCAGACCGTCGTCGGTGGCGCGCCCGGCGGTAAAACCGGCGATGGTAACCGGTAGCGTCTGGGCGGCGATATTGCTGGTAAACAACAGCGCGTAGAAAAACTCATCCCACGCCAGCAGCCAGCCAAACAGCGCCGACGCCCCCAGCATCGGTTTTGCCAACGGAATGGTGATCCGCAGCAGGACCTGCCAGACCCGCAGCCCATCCAGCCGCGCGGCCTGTTCAATGTCCTGCGGCAGGGCGTCGAACTGGTTTTTCACCATCCAGGTGAGGAACGGCATGATCAGCGAGCAGTAGACCAGCACCAGCCCGCTGCGGGTATTCAGCAGCCCGAAGTGTTCGAGAATAAAATAGAGCGGCAGCACGAAGGCCACCGGCGGCACCATATAGATACCCAACCCGGCGTACAGCCAGCCGTCGCGTCCAGGATAGCGCGAGAAGCTGAAAGCGGCGGGGACCGCCAGCAGCAGCGAAACCAGCGTCGCGCCGGCGGCCACCAGCAGGCTGTTGCGCAGGGCCGGGAGAAACAGCGCCCCCGGTTCGCCGGGCTGCAGCGACAGCAGGCGGCCGTAGCGGCTAAAGTCCCACTGGCGGGGTAGCCATTCCAGCGGCACCCGGGTCAGATCGGCGGTGGCGCTGACGCTCATTAAAAATAGCCACGCCATCGGGGCGAGAATCGACAGGGCGACCAGCAGCGCCGCCAGATAGCGCAGCAGAGTGCGGATTTTACGCTTCATATTCTCGGCTCCGACGACGCTGGCGCAGCAGCATAAACAGATACAGGGCGATCAGCAGGGCGCACATCAGGGTCATCAGAATGGCATACGCCGCGCCGCTGCCGGCGCGGAGATAGCTAAAGGACTCCTGATAAACGAAAAAGCTCAGCGTGCGGGTGCTATCCAGCGGGCCGCCGCGGGTCATCACGTAGATGATATCGAATACCTTGAAGGCGTCGATGGTGCGCAGAACCAGGGCTACGCCCAGCGGCGCGGCAATCGCCGGGAAGGTAATGGCGCGGAACCGCCGCCACGCCGAGGCGCCGTCAAGGCGGGCCGCCTCGTACAAATCTTCAGGAATGGACTGCAGCGCCGCCAGCACCAGTAAGGTGACCAGCGGATAGTTCTTCCAGATATCCGCCAGCATCACCGCATTGAGGGCTGAGTCCGGCGATCCCAGCCAGCTGCGATAGCCGTCGATGAGGCCCAGCTGGCTGAGCAGGGCGTTGACGCTGCCGTAGTCCGGGTTGAAGTTGAGCCGCCACATCATCGCGTTAACGATAGTGGGCAGCGCCCAGGGCAAAATGACCAGCACCCGCAAAAGGGTGCGCCCGACAAAGCGCTGATTGAGCAACAGCGCCACCAGCACGCCGATGACCCCTTCGATGGCGACGGAGACCACGGTGAAATAGAGCGTGCGGGCGAAGGCGGCGCGAAAGTCCGGGTCGGTTAACGCATACAGATAGTTATCCAGCCAGACGTAGTTCGTCGCATCGCCATTCCCCACCAGCGCGGTATCGGTAAAACTCAGCCACAGGGTGCGTGCCAGCGGCCAGGCCGTCAGCAGGAACATCACGATCAGCATGGGCGCCAGCAGCACCCATGCCTGACGATGCTCGCGTTGTTGCAAACTCAGCATCAAAAGTCCTTAACGCAGGCGCGCCGCGCTTTTATCGACGGCCTGCATGGCGGCTTCCGGGGCGGCTTTACCTTGTAAAACGGCCTGAAGCTGCTGTTGCAAGGTGTTGGAGAGTCGCGAATAGTCCGCGGTTTCCGGCCGTGAGAGCATGACGTTCAACGACTTATCCGCCGCGGCGATCAGGCTCTCCTGACCGTTGGCGACCGCCGGGTCGCGATAGGAGGATTTCCACACCGGCAGGCTCAACTTCGCGTATTTATCCTGGACCGGTTGCGAGGTCAGATAGTGAATATACTGCCACGCCTGCTCCGGATGCTGGCTGGCTTTGGCAATCCCTAACCCCATTGACCCGTTCACGGCTCCGGGTTTGTCCGGCGTATCGCCGGGCGCAGGAATAATGCCGACATCGCCGGCCACTTTACTCTGTTTCGGGTCGTTGGCCATGTTGTACATGTAGGTCCAGTTCAGGGCGAAGGCCGCATCGCCGTTGGAGAAGGCCTTGCGGACGTCCTCTTCCAGGTATTCGCGGGACGCCGGGTTGCTCAGCCCCTCATCCAGCGAGGTTTTCATCAGCGTCACGGCTTTCAGCGAGGCCGGGGTCGAGAAATCCAGTTTGCCGTTCTGATAAAACTGACCGCCAAAGCCGGAGACGAGGGTCGTGTAGTCGCACACCAGCGCCTCCGCCTGCGACCAGCTCCATACCAGCGGGTATTTCACGATGCCTTTATCCTTGATGATTTTGGCGTCGTCCAGCACCTGTTGCCAGCTGGTCGGCACCTGCTTGATCCCGGCTTTGTCGAGCATCGCCTTGTTGTAGTAAAGATACTTGGTGTCGAGGATCCACGGCATGCCCAGCGTTTTGCCCTTATAGACCACGGTATTCATCGCCCCGGGGAAGACTTTCTCCCGTTCATCGGCGGGGATGCGGGCGGAGACATCCTGCAGGAGATCGAAATGGCTAAATTCGGCAGGCCATATGGCATCGAAGAGCACCACGTCGTAGCCGTTGCCGCCGGCGCCGCGCGCGGCGACGATTTTGTCATGCAGCGCTTCGTAAGGGACGAACTCGAGGTTGATTTTAATATCCGGGTTCTGCTTTTCGAAGTCGGCGGTCATGGCGCGAATATCGTTTTCACTGTACGCCGCCTGGGTCATAAACAGGGCGTTAACCTGGGTAGCGGCGGCTGCCGCACTGCCGCTGATGACCAGCATCGCCAGCAGACCGACTTTCATCCGAAGTGCACTGTGGTATTTCATGTTGCTCTCCACTGTACTGAAAAGAGGGATATGATTAATTAAATCAATTTGATTGATTTAATTGGGGCGACAATACGGCCGGGACTTCATTCGTGGCCCTTGGCATAAGCGTAGCAAAGCTTATGCCAGCCGAAAGGCCGTCTGAGAATGTCATTGCGCGAATTGTGACGCTGGCTAAAATTGCAGCATGATGCGACCAGGACGGGACACAATGAAAACATCGGGAACCAACCTTGAACATGCGCGTGTGCACAACCGGCGGGTGGTGATTGAAGCCGTGCGCCTGCACGGAAAATTGACCCGGGCGGAGCTGGCGCGATTAACCGCTCTGACCCCGCAGACGGTCTCCAATATTGTCGCCGAGCTGCAGCAGATGGCGATCCTCACCAGCCACGAACCGCGGCGGGCGGCGGGGCGCGGCCAGCCTGCGGTGCCGGTGAGCCTGAACCCGGCCAGCGCCTGGTCGATCGGCATCCACCTCGATCACCAGACGCTGATTATCGTGCTGGGTGATCTCACCGGGGAGATCCATTTCCGCCGGCTCATTCTGGTGCAAAAGCCCCAACCTGGTGCCACCTTTGCCCGCATTGCCGAGGTCGTGCAGGAGATGAAAACCCTCCCCGGGCTCGACTGGAGCCGGGTGCTGGGCATGGGCGTGGTGATGCCCGGGCCGTTCGGCGTGGAGGGGATCTCATCAACCGGACCGACCACCCTCAACGGCTGGGAGGGGGTGGATGTGGCAGCCGAGCTGGCGCGGATAAGCGGACTGCCGGTGACCCTGGAAAACGATGCCACGGTGGCGGCCATCGGCGAACGTTTCCACGGCGTCGCCCGGCGGCTTAACTCGTTTGTTTATCTGTACATCGGTACCGGGCTGGGAGCCGGGATCTTTACCGACGGCCATATTTATACCGGCCATGCGCATAACGCCGGCGAGATCGGGCATATCGTGGTGCAGCCGGGCGGACGGGCCTGTTATTGCGGCAATCAGGGCTGCCTGGAGCGCTACGTCTCCCTGCAGGCGGCCTATGAATTTTGCGGGCTCGATCCCTACCGGGCGCTGCCCGAGGATCTGCTGGCGGTAGAGGAGGCGCTTTTCGACCGCTGGATTGAGACGGCGCTACCGCCGCTGCGCCAGGCGATCAACCTGCTGGAGTGCGTCTTCGATGCGGAAACGGTGGTGGTCGGGGGGATGATGCCGGCGCCGCTGCTGGAGAAAGTGCTGGCCCGCTTGCCGCCGCTGTATCAATCGGTGCGCGGACGCTACCTGCCGGCAATGCGGGTCAAGATGGGGATGACCGGCACCGACACCGCCGCCCTCGGGGCAGCCGCCCTGCCAATTTTTGATGAGTTTAACCCGCAGTTTCAGGCGCTGATGAAGTAGGGCCGCTGCGCGGGTTACGGCGTCGGCTCCGCTCAGCAAGGTCCCAGCCCGCAGTTCATCGGCGACAGGTCCCCGCAGAGGACCACCGCCGCCGGAGACCCATCGCTAGCGGGAAAGCGGTTCATTTCATCGCATTATGCTTTCGGCAGCGGCAAATTATGGATCTGGAGTACCGCCTTCGCCGCTTCCTGGCCCTTTTTGATGAAGTGCTGGCTGTAAAAATCGATGAACTCGGCGGCGGGCTGGAAGTTGTGTGGCGTCAGGGAGACGGAGAACACGGGGACTTCGGTCGCCAGCTGAGCCTGCATCAGGCCGCTGACCACGGCCTGGGCCACGAAGTCATGGCGATAGATGCCGCCATCGACCACCAGCGCGGCGCACACGATGGCATCATAGTTTCCGCTTTTTGCCAGCCGCTGGGCGAGAAGCGGCATTTCAAATGCGCCGGGAACATCCCAGCTGTCGAGCGCATAGTCGACCTGCTGACGATCCAGCTCCTGCTGAAAACCGCTCTGGGCCTGGCTGACGATGTCGCTGTGCCAGTTGGCTTTGATAAAGGCGACGTTTAACGATGGCATGACACACTCCTGTAAAATGAGCGCCTCAGGCGAGGCGCGTCTAATGATATCTCTTATATTCCGCTTTCAGCGCGAAGCAGCGGTACGGATTGGAACAGACTGTTAACATTATACTGTAATGTCAAGGGACGAAGCCCGCCTTTCTCCTATGCGCGGTACTTAATATGAATCCTGATACTGTTTTGCCCGCCTTCGTCGCTTTCTGGCAAAGCTAAGTGATTTAAATACTTTGTTATTTTTCGCGTTATCTCACATCTTCGGAGGTAAAAAAACAACGCGGAAAGAGTACCGGCAGTCATGGCAAAAAAACCGTCGATCTATTTGCATCAGCAGCAGCGCGACCTGATTCGTCAGCTTTCCCGAAGCTGGCTGTGGCGCAGTGAACTCCCCACCTGGCTATTAATTATAACGGTTTATGGCGGCTGGTTCGCGACGCTGGCCTGCTGGCAGACGCTGGGCCTTTTCCCGGCCACCGTGCTGCTGATCTGGTTTAGCGCCTGGTATATGTCTTTGCAGCATGAGCTGATCCACGGCCACCCGACGTCGCGTCCCTGGCTGAACCAGCTCCTGGGTACCCTGCCGCTGGCGGTATGGTATCCCTACGGTCTCTATCGCGATTCGCACCTCGCGCACCATCACAACGTCAGCCTGACGCTGCCGGTGGACGATCCCGAATCCTACTATTTTACCGCGGAACGCTGGCGGCGTTTCGCCCCCTGGCAACGGCAGGTGATTCATCTGCGCAATACCTTTCCCGGCAGGCTGCTGCTGGCACCGCTGCTGGACATTATCCAGACGCTCGCCGGCGCAGTCAGCGCCTTTCGCCATCGTCAGGGCAAAGCAATGGCGATGTGGGGGATTCATGGCGTCCTGCTGGCGGGGGTCTTTGCGTGGATCGCCCGCTGTGATTTTTCGCTACTCTATTTCGTGCTGGCGGTCAGCTATCCGGCGCTGGCGCTAACCAAAGTCCGTTCCTTCCTGGAACACCGGGCCGCTGACGACCCGCTGGCCCGGTCGGTGATCAATGAGGCGGGGCTGCTGTGGCGGGTGCTATTTCTTAACCTCAACTACCACGCCGTGCATCACGACCTGCCCGGCGTGCCCTGGTATGGTCTGCGCAAGATTTATCTGCGGGAGCGGGCGCATTACCAGCAGCGTAACCACGGTTTTCTGGTGCGCGGCTACGGCGAGTGGTGGCGCGCTTTTTGGTTTAAGGCGGTGAATGTCAACGCCCATCCCGGCGTCAGGGAAGCGCCCCCAGGAGAGAATCATGAGTGATGCGATCGATTTTCCGATGTATGCCATCGGTCTCGAGGAGACCCGCGCGCTCTGGACGGCGGTGCGGGAGCTGCTGCTGGCGCAGGGGATAGCGGTGGATGAGGGGCCTGCGTCAGCAGCATCGCCGGATCTGCTCTCCCGCTGGCGTCAGCCGGATCTCCTTCTCAGCCAGACCTGTGGTTATCCGCTGGTCACCCAACTACCGCAGGTACAGACGGTGGGGTGCTTTCACTATTCGGCGCCCGGCTGTGAAGGGATCTATTATCGTAGCCTGCTGGTGGCGCGTGAGGCGGATAAAGGGCGGCAGCTGGCCGATTTTCGCGGCCGGCGGGTGATATGCAATTCGCCCGATTCGCAGTCCGGCTATAACGTACTGCTGAAAATGGTCGCCCCGCTCGCCCACGAAGGGCGCTTTTTCGCCGGGGTGATTTTTAGCGGCAGCCACCGACAATCGCTTATCGGCCTGCAGCAGGGGGCGGCGGATATCGCCGCCATCGACTGCGTCACCTGGGCGTTGCTGCGACGCCACGAGCCCGCGTTGCTCGATGGCCTGGCGGTGGTGGGGCAAAGTCCGCTGGCGCCGGGGCTGCCGCTGATCAGCGGGCCGCAAACGTCGGCGGCAACCCTCGCCGGCTTAAGAGCGGCGTTGCGCCAGCTGGTGAGCGCGCCGCGCTATCGCGATCTGTGCGAAGCGTTGCTGATCCGCGGTTTTAGCTCGCAGACCCGGGAAGCCTATTCTATGCTGCTGGCGTGGCGCGAAACGGCAAGAAACAGCGGCCTGACGCGGCTATAAAAGCCGGAGAAGGCCGGACCTTCTCCGCAACGTCCGTTAACCCGCGCCCTGTGATTGCCGTAGGCGGGCAAAGCGGTTTTCCGCGGCCGGGAGGCCCAGCTTTTCCCGCAGCGTTCCTGGCCGATAGCCGTTACGCATCGCGCCGTTGCGTTGCAGAATGGGCACCACCTGCTCGACAAAGCGGTCAAAATCGCCCGGTAGGAGCGGGAACATCAGGTTAAAACCGTCGGCGGCGCCGGCCTGCCAGGTTTCGCTCAGCGCGCTGGCGACCTCTTCGGCGCTGCCCATCAACAGCCAGCTGTCGGAGCTTTGCAGCAGCAGACGACCCAGTTCGAGAATCGTCAACGCCGGGTCGTAATGGCGGATCAGCCGCAGCGCGGTGCGAATACCGTCAAAGGTCTCTTCATCCGGCAGCGGCGGCAACGGCTGGTCGACAGGATAGGGGTTGAGATCCATCCGCAGGTAGGAGGAGAGCAGATCGATCGCCATCTGGTCGCTCATCAGGCGGTCGTTGAGCTGCTGGCGCGCCGCTTTTTCCGCATTTGAGTTGACCACCACCGGCAGGACGCCGGCAATGATTTTGAAATGCGCCGGGTCGCGTCCCTTCGCCTGCAGCCGCTGATTCATCTCCTGACGATAGGCCAACCCCTCCTCGATAGACTTAATAAACACGAAATGCATATCGGCCCAGCTCGCCGCCAGGTTTTTCCCCGCCTCCGATGACCCCGCCTGTACCAGCACCGGATGGCCCTGCGGCGGGCGCGGTACGTTCAGCGGCCCGCGCACGTTAAAGAACTCCCCCTGATGGTTGAGAGAGTGCACCTTCTGCCGATCGGCAAATAGACCGCTCGCTTTGTCATACAGCACGGCGTCGTCTTCCCAGGAGTCCCACAGTCGGGTGACAACGTCGATAAACTCACCGGCGCGCTGGTAGCGGTTGCCATGCTGCGGTAGCTGGTCGAGGCCGAAATTCGCCGCTTCCTCCTCCAGCCATGAGGTGACCACGTTCCAGCTGGCCCGGCCGTTGCTCAGCAGGTCGAGCGAGGCAAAATAGCGCGCCAGGTTATACGGTTCGTTATATGACGTGGAGGCGGTCCCCATCAGGCCAATGTGCTCGGTGACGGCCGCCAGCGCAGAAAGCAGGGTGATAGGCTCCAGTCGCGCGTTGGCGTAGTGCGTCAGACCGCTGGGCACCGTATCCCAGATGGCGATATGATCGGCGACAAAGATGGCGTCGAGACTGGCCGCCTCGGCTTTTTTCGCCAGGCTGGCATAATAGTTCAGGGTAAAGATTTCTTTGCCGGGCGCCTGCGGGTGGCGCCATGAGAAGCGGTAATCTCCCTGGGGATTAAAGAAAAACAGGTTCAGAATCATCGGGTTTTTAGACATGGATGCGGCTCGTTTTGGTGATGGCCATCCCTGGCCGGGGAGATTACCGGCGCGTGAGGTTGGCATTAACCCACTGTTCGGCGACGGCGGCCGGATCTTTGTGCTGCAGATCGACCTGCTGATTCAGTTCGATCAGCGCCGCGTTGTCGAGCTTGCCGGAGATGTCATTGAGGACGTTGCCGATCTCCGCAGTCAGGCTGGCCTTGCGCACCAGCGGCACCACGTTCTGACTGGGTTGCTCGTGCTTATCGTCGACCAGAACCACCCAGTCCTCTTTCGCCAGGTTACCCTGCGTAGAGACTACGGTGGCGACATCGATTTTGCCGGAGTTCAGCGCCAGGCGGGTCAACGGTCCGCCCATATCCAGCGACTTCACCGCCTTAAACTCAAGGCCGTAGACGCGCTTGAGGCCCGGGAGTCCAAGCGCGCGAACCGCCAGCTCCGGCGGCCCGCCGATGGTCAGCTCATGGGCGATCGGCTGAAGATCGGAAAGCGTTTTTAAATGGTATTTTTTCGCCGTCTCCGCGCGTACCGCCCACGCGGTAATTGAGGTGGCCGGCGAGGGGGCGAGCAGGGTGAAGTCGGCAGGCAGCACCTTCGCCAGCTCCGCGCTGACGTCGCGTTGCCGGGTGGCCAGCGTTTTGCCGTCATAATAGTTGAGCAGGGCGCCAAGATACTCCGGCACGATATCGATCTCACCGCTCGCCAATGCCGGCAGAATAATCTCGCGGTTGCCGAGATTGAGTCGGGTTTTCACCTCGATATTATTTTTCTTTAACGCGCTGGCATAAATATTGGCGAGAATCGAGCTCTCGGTAAAATTAGCGCCGCCGACGGTCACGCTTTCCGCCAGGGCGCTAAAACTCAGGCTCACTAATCCGGCGGCCAATAATGACATGCGCAAACGGCGATGATGAACAGAAAACCCCGGTATATGTTTCATAGTGCCTCTTTCAGTGCAGGTGATTTATGGTTATTGGATGTTGACTCAATACTCTGGCGCGAGGGGGGTATGGGTCACGCTTCGGTTAAGAGAGGAAAAGAGCAGTTCGCAGCCGATGGCCAGCAGCGAGACCACCAGCGAGCCGGCGATAACCTGCGGGATATCCCGTTGCCCCAGACCGTCAATCAGGAAGCGGCCCAGGCCGCCAAGACCGGCATAGGCGGCGACCACCGCGGTGGCGATCAGCTGAACCAGCGCCGTGCGCATCCCGGCGAAAATCAGCGGCGAGGCCAGCGGGATACGGAGCTGCCAGAGGCTTTGCCATGGCGTCATTCCCAGCGCGGTGGCCGCATCGCACAGCGAGCGATCGGCGTGATAAATTCCCACCCAGGCGTTGGTGAGAATGGGCGGAATCGACATCGCCACCAGCGCAGTGAATAGCGGAATATCATTAAAGCCAAATAAAATAATGCACAGCAAAATCAGCCCTAATGAGGGGATGGCGCGGCCAATATTAAACAGGTTGATAATTAAAAAGGCGCCTTTACGCCAGTAGCCGAGCGCAATACCCAGCGGCAGGGCGATGGCCGAGGCGATCAGCATGCTGATGAGCACATAATAAATATGCTCGCCCAGACGGATCAAAATACCCGCCTCGCCGAGCCAGTGTTCGGGCTGTGTCAGCCAGCGGAACGTTGCCAGTAAGATATCCATTAGCGTGCCCAGGGGGTTATCCAATAGCCGACGCGCGCTATCAGTGAGTCCAGTACCAATGACAGCATGAGGCTGAGAGCCAGGCTGACAACAATGGGGGTGAGAAAATCCTGGTTAAAGCCCGCCAGCAGCAGCTGCCCCAGTCCGCCCTGGCCAATCAGGGCGGTGACGGTCACCAGCCCGACCAATGTCACGGCGGCAATGCGCAGGCCGGCAAACAGAGCAGGCGCCAGCAGATGCAGCTCAATATCAATAAAACGATACCCGCGGGTGTAGCCGAGCGCGCGCGCGGATTCCAGCACGGCAGCCGGCAGTTTCTCAATCCCGGCGACGACGTTGCGTACCAGGATCAGCAACGAATAGAGCGTTAACCCGATGACCGACGTGGTAAGCGACAGGCCGGTAAAAGGCAGCAGGAGAATAAAGAGCGCCAGCGACGGGATGGTAAACAAAATCCCGCACAGATAAATTAACGGCTGGGCGGCCGCGGGCCAGCGCAGCGTCAGGCCGATCAAGGCCCCCGTCAGGAGGGTAGCGAACAACAGCGAGACGCAGACCAGCTGCGTATGTTGCCACAGCAGTTCGCCGATCATGACGTCGTTATCGACGATCCAGCGCCAGTCAATCATAGCGGCGTATTTCCACATGGCCGTCCAGGACGTGCCGGAGCAAGGTGTGAGAAATGCTGCCCTGGTATTGCCCGTCGGCATCGACATGAACCAGCACGCCGCCGGGCGCATCGAGTAGCGCGCTGTAGGCAAAGCGCAGGCTGTTCGCCGCCGCTAACGGCGGCGCGAGCGGCAGGGTAAGGCGTTTATCCGGATCAAACCAGTGCAGCGGACGCTGCTGGCTATCCAGCACCAGCCGCAGCGGGCTGTTCACCACAGGATGGGGGCTGGCGATCGGCGCCAGACTTTCATCTATCAGCGCGACATCATGTCGCGGCAGCTGGCCGACCTGGATCATTCCCAGGCGTTGCAGATTCGGTTCCGGGCCGATAAAGCGGCGGACGAACTCGCTGGCCGGATGCGCTAGAAGATGGTCCGGGCTGGCAAATTGCGCCAGCGCGCCTCCTTCTTCGAAGATCGCGATTTTATCGCCCAGCCGAATGGCTTCATTGATGTCGTGCGTGACCAGAACGATGGTTTTATGCAGGCGCTGCTGCAGGAGTAACAGCTCATCCTGCAGACGCTGGCGCACCACCGGGTCAATCGCGGCGAACGGTTCGTCCATCAACAGAATCGGCGGATCGGCCGCCAGCGCCCGGGCAATGGCCACGCGCCCCTGCTGTCCGCCGGAGAGCTGATGCGGGTAGCGCGTCAGCAGATGGCGATCCAGAGACATCAGGTCAACCAGCTCGTCAATGCGCGCGCGGATCTGCGCTTTGCTCCAGCCCAGCAGCCTGGGCACCGTTGCGATATTTTGTGCTACCGTGCGATGGGGAAACAGGGTGGCGCTTTGCATGACAAAGCCAATGCTGCGGCGTACCTGAATAATATCGGCCTGCGCAATATTGACCCCCTGGACATACACGTTGCCGGAGTCCGGTTTATCGAGCTGATTTATCATGCGTAATATCGTGGTCTTGCCGCATCCGCTGGGGCCGACGAAAGTGCAAAACTCACCGCGATTAATCATCAGGTTAAGGCCGCGTATTGCCGCGTGCGCGCTGCCGGGGTAGGTCTTGTTGATGTTTTCTAATCTGATCATGGGGAATAGTAGCGCTCTGAATTTACTGGAAATTTATAATTTTCATCGGCGGAGATGCATAAAAAAACAAATTACAGAGAGGCATCAGGGAGGGCAAATACGTTATTTGCATTTGCATAGTTGGAATGCGCGGGTTTTTGCGGTTCTTGTCCGCTTGATTAGCACGTTGTTTTCATGATTTGTGATGCTCAGCACAAATGGCTATAGGGTTGGTTTTTGTTCGTATGAAAAATTGCATCTGATTTTAATCAAGAAATTACGTGCTGGGAAAATGACAAAATGCAGTGTTAAATTTATGTTTTAAATGATGGTGGGTTTGTATGAAATAGTTTGCGTAATAATGAATAAAACATACTTTTACAAACAAATAAGGCCAAAAAGTGTGACCTCCTGCGATATTTAAACTAGGGAAAATCTTATTTGTCATTATATTTTATTATTTACGCCGTGAGTTTAATGATGATTTCGACGAATAATCCCCCCGATAGCGGTTAAATATCAAACTCCGACCCCGTAAAATAGCCTAAAAATTAACCTTTGTTATCCCCATAAAATATTTTTATCCGCGCATATTTTTTTGACTGAAATCATGATTATTTTTGGTTTTTTTAATTTAACTGTTTGAAATTTATCTTTGTTTTTTGTTTTTGCTCGCCAAGTAAAATACCGCTTAGAGGTGTTTGTGAGTGGTCTCACATAACCGTGCGATCGCCATTTGCTACACTCCACGGCGTCGAGAAAATAAATAAAGTGGGTTGCTATGAATACGATTCCTCTGCCAAAAACACAGCACCTGGTGGTTTTCCAGGAAGTGATCAGAAGTGGTTCCATTGGCTCGGCGGCAAAAGAATTAGGATTAACGCAACCGGCGGTCAGTAAAATCATTAATGATATTGAGGCTTATTTTGGCATTGAGCTGGTGGTGCGGAAAAATACCGGCGTGACGTTGACCAATGCCGGCCAGGTGCTGCTGTCGTGGTCTGAGTCGATCACCCGCGAAATGAAGAACATGGTGAATGAGATGAACAGCATGAACTGCAATACGGTCGTTGACGTCTCCTTCGGCTTCCCGTCGCTGATTGGTTTTACCTTTATGTCTGACATGATCCATAAGTTCAAAAAGGTGTTCCCCAAAGCCCAGGTCTCCATGTACGAAGCGCAGCTCTCCTCATTCCTGCCGGCGATTCGCGACGGACGGCTCGACTTCGCCATCGGTACGCTGAGCGATGAAATGAAACTCCACGATCTGCACGTGGAGCCGCTGTTTGAATCCGAGTTTGTGCTGGTGGCCAGTAAATCCCGAACACGCACCGGCACCACCACGCTGGAATCGTTGCACAACGAACAGTGGGTGTTGCCACAAACCAATATGGGTTATTACAGTGAGCTCCTCGCCACCCTACAGCGCAGCGGCATCAACAGTGAAAACATCGTTAAAACCGACTCCGTCGTCACGATTTATAATCTTGTTCTCAATGCTGATTTCCTGACAGTTATTCCCTGCGATATGGTCACGCCGTTCGGTTCCAACCAGTTTATTACCATTCCCGTTGAACAGGCCTTACCGGTAGCGCGCTATGCGGCGATTTGGTCGAAGAATTATCGAATCAAAAATGCCGCCTCGGTATTGGTGGAATTAGCGAAAGAATACTCAGCCTATAATGGCTGCAGGAGACGCCAGTTAATTGAAGTTGACTGATTAAACGAGCTTATTTTTATTAATTATAAATTCATACCAGCGCGCTGATTTTCAGCCTTTGGTAACGGCTAACTATACCCTGAATAATTTAAATTGTCGCATCATCGCCGGTTGTTTATCCGACTGCGGAACGGACAGTTTGAAGCGTGAGGGGATGATGATTTAATACCCTGATCAAGAGGCTATAATGCATATTACATACGATCTCCCGGTTGCCATTGAAGATATCCTCGAAGCAAAAAAAAGATTAGCAGGTAAGATTTATAAAACGGGAATGCCGCGCTCGAATTATTTCAGCGAGCGTTGTCAAGGCGAAATATTCCTCAAGTTTGAAAATATGCAGCGCACCGGATCTTTTAAAATCCGCGGTGCGTTTAATAAGCTTAGCTCATTAAGCGAAGCGGAAAAACGCAAGGGGGTGGTGGCCTGTTCCGCCGGTAACCATGCGCAAGGGGTCTCGCTTTCCTGCGCGATGCTCGGCATTGACGGCAAAGTGGTGATGCCAAAGGGGGCGCCGAAATCGAAGGTGGCCGCCACCTGCGATTATTCCGCGGAGGTCATTCTTCACGGCGACAACTTTAACGATACCATCGCCAAAGTTAGCGAAATTGTTGAGCTCGAAGGCCGTATTTTTATTCCGCCTTATGACGACGCCAAAGTGATTGCCGGACAGGGCACCATTGGTCTGGAAATTATGGAAGATCTGTATGATGTCGATAATGTCATTGTGCCAATTGGCGGCGGCGGTCTGATTGCCGGAATCGCCATTGCGATTAAATCCATCAACCCGACGATTAGAATTATTGGCGTCCAGTCCGAAAATGTCCACGGCATGGCGGCATCGTATTATGCGGGGGCGATCACCAACCATCGTACCAACGCCACCTTAGCCGACGGCTGTGATGTTTCGCGTCCGGGAAATCTGACCTATGAAATTGTGCGCGAACTTGTCGACGATATTGTGCTGGTCAGTGAAGATGAAATTCGACATAGCATGGTGGCATTAATTCAGCGGAATAAAGTGATTACTGAAGGGGCTGGCGCGTTGGCCTGCGCCGCATTATTAAGCGGCAAGTTAGATAGCTATATCCAGAACCGAAAAACGGTCAGCATTATTTCTGGTGGCAATATCGACCTTTCCCGCGTTTCGCAAATTACGGGTTTAGTTGACGCTTAATCTTATTGTTGAGGACAGGATATGAGTACTACTGATAGCATTGTATCCAGCGAGACAAGACAGTCATCCTGGCGTAAATCGGACACCACCTGGACGCTGGGATTATTTGGTACCGCCATCGGCGCCGGGGTGCTCTTTTTCCCCATTCGCGCCGGGTTTGGCGGGCTGATCCCGATTCTGTTAATGCTGGTTTTAGCCTACCCCATCGCCTTCTACTGCCACCGGGCGCTGGCGCGTTTATGCCTCTCCGGTTCTAATCCTTCCGGCAACATTACGGAAACGGTGGAAGAGCACTTTGGTAAGACCGGCGGGGTGGTGATCACGCTCCTGTATTTCTTTGCCATTTGCCCGCTGCTATGGATATACGGCGTTACCATCACCAATACCTTTATGACCTTCTGGGAAAACCAGCTCCAGATGCCGGCGCTGAACCGCGGCTTTGTGGCGCTGTTCCTGCTGCTGCTGATGGCGTTCGTCATCTGGTTCGGGAAGGACCTGATGGTTAAGGTGATGAGTTTTCTGGTCTTCCCGTTTATCGCCAGTTTGATTCTGATTTCACTGTCGCTGATTCCTTACTGGAACTCTGCGGTTATCGATCAGGTTCATCTCAGCGATATCGCCTTAACCGGCCACGATGGCATCCTGGTGACCGTATGGCTGGGGATCTCGATCATGGTCTTCTCCTTTAACTTCTCGCCCATCGTTTCTTCTTTCGTGGTTTCAAAGCGGGAAGAGTATGAAAAGGATTTCGGTCGCGACTTTACCGAGCGCAAATGTTCACAAATTATCTCCCGCGCCAGCATGCTGATGGTGGCGGTGGTCATGTTCTTCGCCTTTAGCTGCCTGTTTACGCTGTCTCCGCAAAACATGGCGGATGCCAAAGCGCAGAATATTCCGGTGCTCTCGTATCTGGCCAATCACTTTGCGGCCATGTCCGGCAGCAAATCGACTTTCGCCACGGTACTGGAATACGGCGCGTCGATTATTGCGCTGGTGGCTATTTTCAAATCGTTCTTCGGCCACTACCTCGGCACCCTGGAAGGTCTGAACGGGCTGATTCTTAAGTTTGGCTATAAAGGCGATAAAACACAGGTCTCCACCGGCAAACTGAACACCATCAGCATGGTCTTCATTATGGGCTCCACCTGGGTTGTGGCCTACGCCAACCCCAATATTCTCGACCTGATTGAAGCGATGGGCGCGCCAATTATTGCCTCGCTGCTGTGCCTGTTGCCGATGTACGCCATCCGTAAAGCGCCGTCGCTGGCGAAATACCGTGGCCGGCTGGATAACGTGTTCGTCACCGTGGTGGGATTACTGACCATCCTGAACATCGTCTACAAACTGTTTTAATTAAGCTCGGGACCCGCGGAGTCGTAACATGAATGAGTTTCCGGTAGTACTGGTGATTAACTGTGGATCGTCTTCAATTAAATTTTCAGTCCTCGATGCCACCACCTGTGATGTATTAATGGCAGGGATTGCCGATGGTATTAATACGGAACAGGCCTTTTTATCGATTAACGAAGGAGAGCCAGTAAAACTGCCTCACCGCAGTTACGAAGGTGCATTAAAGGCGATGGTATTTGAACTGGAAAAACGCGCTTTAATGGCCAGCGTGGCCTTAATTGGCCACCGTATTGCCCACGGCGGAAATATATTTACCGAATCGGTGATGATTACCGATGAAGTCATGGAGAATATCCGCCGGGTTTCTCCGCTGGCCCCGCTGCATAATTACGCCAACCTCAGCGGTATTGAGTCTGCACAACAGCTCTTTCCCGGCGTCAGGCAAGTGGCGGTATTTGATACCAGCTTCCATCAGACGCTGGCGCCGGAAGCGTATATCTACGGGCTGCCGTGGAAATATTATGAGCAGCTGGGCGTGCGCCGCTATGGCTTCCACGGGACCTCGCATCGCTATGTGGCTCAGCGGGCACATAGGCTGCTGGATCTGGCGGTAGAGGATTCGGGGGTGGTGATTGCCCACCTTGGCAACGGGGCCTCTATCTGCGCGGTGCGCAACGGGCAGAGCGTGGATACCTCGATGGGCATGACCCCGCTGGAGGGGCTGATGATGGGCACCCGCAGCGGGGATGTGGACTTCGGCGCGATGGCGTGGATCGCCAGCGAAACCCACCAGACTCTGAGCGACCTGGAGCGGGTGGTGAACAAAGAGTCCGGGCTGTTAGGCATTTCCGGCCTCTCTTCTGATCTGCGGGTGCTGGAGAAAGCCTGGCATGCCGGCCATGAGCGCGCGCAGCTGGCGATCGGGACCTTTGTCCATCGTATTGCCCGACATATTGCCGGACATGCCGCGTCGCTGCATCGCCTGGACGGTATTATTTTCACCGGCGGCATTGGCGAAAACTCGGTATTAATTCGCCGTCTGGTGATTGACCATCTGGCGGTGCTGGGGGTGAGGTTAGATCCGCAGATGAATAATTTACCTAATTCCCATGGTGAAAGAGTGATTTCCGCACTGCGCTCTCAGGTTATTTGCGCCGTTATTCCCACCAATGAAGAGAAAATGATTGCCCTCGATGCGATTCACTTAGGAAAAATTAACGCACCAGCGGAATTCGCATAACTTATTTTTGTCCTGTAGAGAGACTATTTTTCATGAAGGTAGATATCGATACCAGCGATATGCTGTATGCCGAAGCGTGGCAAGGTTTTAAAGGTACGGACTGGCAGCACGAAATTAATGTCCGCGATTTTATTCAGCACAACTATACGCCATATGAAGGGGATGAATCATTTCTCGCTGAAGTGACGCCGGCCACCGCGGCGCTGTGGGAAAAGGTGATGGCGGGTATTCATATTGAAAACGCGACCCATGCGCCGGTCGATTTCGACACCAATATTGCGACCTCCATTACCGCGCATGACGCCGGATATATCGACCAGGAACTGGAAAAGATCGTCGGCCTGCAAACCGACCAACCGCTGAAGCGAGCTCTGCATCCGTTCGGCGGCATCAATATGATCAAAAGTTCCTTCGATGCCTATGGCCGGGAAATGGATGCCCACTTTGCGTATCTGTTTACCGAGCTGCGCAAAACACACAACCAGGGAGTATTCGATGCCTACTCCCCGGATATGCTGCGTTGCCGCAAATCCGGGGTGCTGACCGGTCTGCCGGACGGCTATGGCCGCGGACGGATTATCGGCGACTATCGCCGCGTGGCGCTGTATGGCATCCGCTATCTGGTGCGTGAGCGCGAGCTGCAGTTTGCCGATCTGCAGGCAAATCTCGAGTACGGACAGAATCTGGAAGCGACCATTCGCCTGCGGGAAGAGCTGGCGGAGCACCGCCGGGCGCTGCTGCAAATGCAGGAGATGGCGGCGAAGTACGGCTGCGATATTTCGCGCCCGGCGCGCAATGCGCAGGAGGCGGTGCAGTGGCTCTACTTTGCCTATCTGGCGGCGGTGAAATCGCAGAACGGCGGCGCCATGTCGCTGGGCCGTACCGCAACCTTCCTCGATATCTACATTGAGCGCGACTTCAACGCCGGCCGCCTGACGGAGCGGCAGGCGCAGGAACTGATCGACCACTTCATTATGAAGATCCGCATGGTGCGCTTCCTGCGCACTCCGGAATTCGACACTCTGTTCTCCGGCGACCCTATCTGGGCTACCGAGGTGATCGGCGGAATGGGGCTGGACGGGCGTACCCTGGTTAGCAAGAACTCGTTCCGCTACCTGCATACCCTGCACACCATGGGGCCGGCGCCGGAGCCAAACCTGACGGTGCTGTGGTCCGAAGCGTTACCGGTGGCCTTCAAAAGGTATGCGGCCCAGGTCTCCATCGTCACCTCATCTTTGCAGTATGAAAATGACGATCTGATGCGGGTGGATTTTGACAGCGACGATTACGCCATTGCCTGCTGCGTCAGCCCGATGATTATCGGTAAGCAGATGCAGTTCTTCGGCGCGCGCGCCAACCTCGCCAAAATCCTGCTGTACGCCATCAACGGCGGGGTGGACGAGAAGCTGAAGATCCAGGTGGGTCCGAAGATGGCGCCGCTGCTGGACGACGTGCTGGACTATGAAACGGTGATGGCCAGCCTCGATCGCTTTATGGACTGGCTGGCGGTGCAGTACATCAGCGCGCTGAATATCATCCACTACATGCACGACAAGTATAGCTACGAAGCTTCGCTGATGGCGCTGCACGATCGCGACGTCTATCGCACCATGGCCTGCGGGATCGCCGGGCTGTCGGTCGCGACGGATTCGCTGTCGGCTATTAAGTACGCCCAGGTGAAACCGGTACGCGACCACACCGGACTGGCGGTTGATTTTGTTATCGACGGCGACTATCCGCAGTACGGCAATAACGATCGGCGGGTCGACAGCATCGCCTGCGATCTGGTCGAGCGCTTTATGAAGAAAATTAAAGTGCTGCCGACCTACCGCAACGCCGTCCCGACCCAGTCGATTCTGACTATCACCTCCAACGTGGTGTACGGCCAGAAAACCGGCAACACCCCGGACGGCCGCCGGGCCGGAACGCCGTTTGCGCCGGGGGCCAACCCGATGCACGGCCGTGATCGCAAAGGGGCGGTGGCGTCGCTGACCTCCGTGGCGAAGCTACCGTTTGCCTACGCCAAAGACGGCATCTCCTACACCTTCTCCATCGTCCCTGCGGCGCTGGGCAAAGAGGCGGGCGTTCGCAAAACCAACCTCGTGGGCCTGCTGGATGGCTACTTCCATCACGAAGCGCAGGTCGAGGGCGGTCAGCACCTGAATGTCAACGTGATGAACCGGGAGATGCTGATGGATGCCATCGCTCACCCGGAAAACTACCCGAACCTGACGATTCGCGTCTCCGGCTATGCCGTACGCTTCAATGCGCTGACGCGTGAACAGCAGCAGGACGTCATTTCACGCACCTTTACCCAGGCGCTTTAACGCCGGAGGAACGATGAGAAAGAGGATTGCAACACAACGCGCGCCCGGCGCTATCGGCCCCTATGTACAGGGGGTCGATCTGGGCAACCTGGTGCTGACCTCGGGGCAAATTCCGCTCTGCCCGCACACCGGCAATATTGCCGACAACGTTGCCGATCAGGCGCGGCAAAGCCTGGAAAACGTCAAAGCGATTGTCATGGCGGCGGGACTGGAAGTGGGCAGTATCGTCAAGACCACCGTGTTCATCACCGATCTTAACGACTTTGCCACCATCAACCAGGTGTATCAGCAGTTCTTCGATGAGCATCAGGCCGCCTATCCGGCGCGCAGCTGCGTGCAGGTTGCCCGACTGCCGAAGGATGTGAAGCTGGAAATTGAAGCCATCGCCCTACGTGAAGTCTGAAGTTCCGGCGGCGGGGCGTGCGCTCCGCCGCCAGCAGGAGAGTGGCATCCGCTCTTTACTGAACGGTAAGCCGAGGGGGGAGATATGATTAGCACATTCGATATTTTTAAAGCGGGCATCGGTCCTTCCAGCTCGCATACCGTCGGGCCGATGAATGCCGGGAAGCGGTTTATCGAGCGCCTGGTAAGGCTGGGGGATATTTCCCAGGTTACGCGGATTGTGGTCGATCTGTTTGGTTCTCTGTCGCTGACCGGGAAAGGCCATGCTACCGATGTCGCCATTATTATGGGGCTGGCGGGAAACAGCCCGCAAAGCGTGGATATCGACGCCATCGCCGGCTTTATTCAGCAGGTGACCCGCAGCGGACGCCTGCCGGTCGCCAACGGTGCGCAGACCGTGGACTTCGATATTACGCAAGATATTATTTTCCACACCGAAACGCTGCCGTTTCACGAAAATGGCCTGCGTATCACTGCGTGGAACGGCATAAGCCCGTGGGAAAGTCAAACCTATTACTCTATCGGCGGCGGCTTTATTGTCGAAGAAGGGGGGACGGAGCAGGCGCATGATGCGCAACGCCCGGTACCCTTTGATTTCCGCTCGGCCGCCGACCTGCTGCACCTGTGCGCGCGCAACGGACTTTCGGTCTCCGGGCTGATGATGCAAAACGAGCTGGCGCTGCGCGGTAAAGCGGAGATTGATGCCGGTTTTATGCGCATCCACGCGGTGATGTGCGACGGCATCGACCGGGGGATGAATACCGAAGGGGTACTGCCCGGCCCGCTGAACGTTCCGCGTCGCGCGGCGGCGTTAAGGCGACGGCTGGTCTCCAGCGATAGCCTCTCCAGCGACCCGATGAACGTCATCGACTGGATCAATATGTTCGCCCTGGCGGTCAGCGAGGAGAACGCCGCGGGCGGGCGGGTGGCTACCGCGCCGACCAACGGCGCGTGCGGCATTATTCCCGCGGTGCTGGCCTATTACGATAAATTCCGTCGCCCGGTCAACGCCGGTTCGCTGGCCCGCTATCTGCTGGCGGCCGGGGCGATTGGCGGGCTGTATAAAATGAATGCCTCCATTTCCGGGGCCGAAGTGGGCTGCCAGGGGGAGATAGGCGTCGCCTGTTCAATGGCGGCGGCCGGCCTGACCGAACTGCTTGGCGGCAGTCCGGCACAGGTTTGCATTGCGGCCGAAATTGCGATGGAGCATAACCTGGGACTGACCTGCGATCCGGTGGCCGGTCAGGTGCAGATCCCCTGTATTGAACGTAATGCCATCAACGCGGTAACAGCGGTGAATGCCGCGCGGATGGCGCTGCGTCGGACCTCCGAGCCGCAGGTTTCGCTGGATAAGGTTATCGAGACCATGTATGAAACCGGCAAGGATATGAACGATAAGTACCGCGAAACCTCCCGCGGCGGGCTGGCGATCAAGGTTGTTTGTACATAGTCATCTCCGCAAAGACGGGGCGGCGTGTCGCTCCCGGTTGTGTCGCATGATCGGGTTCAGAACGGGCTGTCATTTCTGGCGTGGATGGGCTCCCCGCTGATGGGATGGACAAAGTGCAGCTCACTGGCATGCAGCATCAGGCGCGGGGTCCTTTCGCTACCGGGAAACGACAGGCCCCCGTAGAGATCGCAGCCTAAAATCGGGTGTCCCCGCAGCTGACAGTGGATGCGCAGCTGATGAGTGCGCCCGGTCTCCGGGAACAGCTGCACCCGGGTCACCGCCAGCGCGCTACCATCTTCCCCCCTGCGCTGCAGACGTTCCAGCACCCGATAGCGTGAGCGGGCGGGCTTGCCGCGGGTTGCACAAATCGTCATCCGTGGGAAGCGCGGCGGATCTTTGGCGATAGGCGCATCAATGACCCCTTCATCGTCAAGCAGATGACCGCACAGCAAGGCGCTGTAAACTTTACTCACCGTTCGCTGGCTGAACTGCTGGCAGAGCGCGGCGTTGATCGCCTTATTTCTGGCGACCACCATCAGCCCGGAAGTCCCAAAATCCAGGCGGTGAACCAGGGTGCAGCCGGGGAACGCCTGCACCAGCCGATAGTGAACCGAATCGAGATTTTGCGGATTTTTCCCCGACAGGCTGAGCAGGCCGCCGGGTTTGTTAATCAACAGCAGGTGTTCATCCTGATAGAGGATCGCTATCGGGGTATGGCACGGTGGCGCAACGAAAGTATCGACAAGGGTGGACATGGCGTGGCACTTAAAAAGGGTGGCAGCGGATGATAGCGAATTTTTCGCCCTCTGGCGACCGCCGGCGCTGAGCTGGGGGAGGCGTGCGGCCAGGCCGTAGCGTTCAGCCGACGGGGGAAAGGGGCGATGGCCCGGCGAAAATGCTCACCAAAAATAAGGGGGTTACGCGATGGCGCTCATTATTTCATTGATAATAAGTCTCATCTGCATTTAAATGGCGATGCCGCGACCGATCGCCCATCAGGGTTATCCGGCATGCGTAGGATGGTGCGGAAGGTGCGGCGCAGACCGATATCATTGAGCAGACACCTTGTCAGGGAGAGACGATGGAAAGCGTAAAATACGGTGAAGAGTTTATTGCCAGGAGTAAAGCGGTAAGCGGATGTTTTGCGATGTTTATCCTGGCGATGGGCATCACCTTTTTTCCCCTTTTTATTAATAACAGCGCCGACCTGATGGCTCGCGGGCTGCTTATCCCGCTGCTGTTGGCGACAGAGTTTCTTATTATTGTTCCCCTTTACTACTTCTTCTTCAGGAAAAGAGAGGGGCTGGGGCGCGGGAGCGTCGATCTGAAAACGCTGCTGTCGCTGTTTGCCATCATTCTGCTTCTGCAGTGTATTTTTCCGTGGCTGACGGGGATGAGCAAGCCCGAAGGCTGGAGCGTCTCCCAGGTGGCGCTCCCGGGATATCTCTTCTGGCTCAATGCCATCGCGATGGTGGTGCTTGCCCCCGTATACGAAGAGATTGTCTTTCGCGGCTGCCTGTTTAACGCCTTCCGCTTCTGGTTCAACGATCGGATTTACGGGTCAGCGATTGCGGTGTCCGTGCTGTTTTCGCTTATGCATCTGCAGTATTCCGATTTTCGCACCTTCCTGCTGTTATTCATGATCTCATTAACCCTGGTGGCGGCCAGGGTGAAATCAAAGGGGCTCCTGATGCCGATCCTGCTGCATGGCGCAATGAACGCCATGGTGCTCGGCATCCAGTACAGTGCCTGGGGAGCGGGCGCCGCAGGCTAAAGCCGGCTTCATATCTCAACGCTGCGGCGCAAACAGGGCGCCCTCCAGCGCTTTGAACTGCTGCCAGCTGACATCATCGATTTCAATACCGTGCTGCAGGCGATATTGCCGCTGCTGCTGCTCCGCATCGCCGGGCAGCAGCAGCCCGTCGTCGTCCCGCGATGTTCGGGTCCATGCCAGCATGTCGGCCACGGCCTCGCTATAGCGCTCGCCCGCGCCGAGCAGGGTCGGGTCGAAGACGATCGACAGCATGTTGTTGATGATACCGGGCCCGGCGGGAGGCGGGGCGCTTTCGGTTTCTCCGCCGGTCAACGCCGCGCCGAGCAGGCTGCAGATCAGCGCCAGTCCGGCGCCTTTATGGGCGCCGAACGCCAGCAGCGCGCCGAGCGGCTCCTGCATCAGCCAGCGCGGATCGCGGGTCGGGTTGCCCGCATTATCCACAGCGCAGCCCGGCGGCAGCTCCCGTCCCGCGTTCCAGGCGATGCGCGCTTTGTTGCCGGCAATCGTGCTGGTCGCGAAATCAAGCACTACAGGCGGCCTGCCGGCGACAGGAATACCGACGCAGAAAGGGTTGGTGCCAAAGCGCGGGCGCTGGCCATTGAACGGCAGCACCACCGAGCGGGCGCCGACGTTAGCGAAATGTAAGGAGACCAGCCCCGCCGCCGCCGCCTGTTCTGCCCAGGCGCCGATGCGCCCAAGATGATGGGTCTGCGCCAGGCCCATAATACACACGCCAAACTGCCGCACCCGCAAAATGGCCTGTTCGATAGCCAGCCGACCGGTCAGCTGGCCAAAACCGTTGCCGCCGTGAAAGGAGATAACGGGCCCGGCATCGCGGAGCAGCCGCGGAGTGGCCTGCGGATCGAGTTCCCCGGCCCGAATGGCCTGGATATAGCGGGGAATAAGCGTGACCCCGTGCGAGTCATGGCCTTGCAGCGACGACTCGACAAGATTATCCGCCACTTCGCCGGCAATAGTCTCCGTCACTCCGGCTTCCTGCAGATGCTGGCGTAAATAACGACGTAGCTCATGATGATTGAAAACCGGCATAACCGCTCCCTGTTTATTCCTCTCAACAATATGAGCGGCAAACTATAGCGCCGTTTATTTCTTAACATAACGACAGAAACTAACTTTATATATCTGAAAAACGCATAGTGATAATCGGGTGTTAATTCTTGCCGGCAAAATAGACCACGATGTCATTTAACTGTTATCACCTGACGGACGTCCGGATTAACGGGAATAATATATAGCAATAAATAATTTATTAATCCCGGGAAATGGCTTCAGGATAAATCGACTTTTTTATATACGCCTCAGGATATGACGGCGATCGGTGGGTTGATTATTGACGGGAGCGGCAATGAATTTACGGCAAGGCAACGGGATATCTTATCGATGGAAACGGCCGGCAACGGCCTTATTCCTGTTCAGTACCCTGCTGGTGGCGACCGGGGCCAGGGCAGAGGGCACCATCGGTATTGCCCAGCAATACGGCATTGGCTATCTGATCCTCGACGTGGTGAGAGATCATCAGCTGATCGAAAAGCATGGCAAGGATGAAGGGCTGGATATCAAAGTCGAATGGCGAACGCTGTCCGGGGCCACCGGACTCAATGAAGGGCTGCTTTCCGGTGCGCTGGACGTGGTGGCCGCCGGCGTCCCGCCGGCGCTGACGCTGTGGGACCGCACCCGGGGCAAGCAGAATGTCAAAGCTATCGCCGCATTAGGGTCGATGCCGAACTACCTGCTGAGTAACAACCCGGCGGTGAAGAGCGTGCAGGATCTGAGCAGCAAAGACCGTATCGCGGTACCCGCCGCCGGGGTGGGTTTTCAGTCGCGGACGTTGCAGATAGAGACCGCGCGGCTGTTTGGCGCCGCTGACTATAAGCGCTTCGATAACATTACGGTCAGCCTCCCGCACCCGGACGCCAGCGCGGCGCTGATTGGCGGAAAATCGGAAATTACCGCCCATTTTTCCAGCCCGCCTTTTCAGTATCAGGCGCTGGAGCATGCCGGTATTCATAAAATATTAAGTTCCTATGATGTATTAGGCGGACCGGGAACCTTTAATCTGCTCTATACCACGGAGAAATTTCATGATGACAATCCAAAAACCTATCGCGCCTTTTTCGCTGCCTTAGCGGAAGCGCAGGAAATCATTAAAGCCGATAAAGCCGGGGCCGCGCAATCCTATATTCGGGTGGAACAGTCTAAGCTCCCGGCGGCGTTTATCGAGAAAATGATCGCAGACCCGGAAAATAATTTCACTATTACCCCGCAGCGGACGTTTGTTTATGCCGATAAGCTGTATCAACTGGGGATACTGAAACATAAAGCCGAATCCTGGAAAGATTATTTCTTTAGCGAAGCGTATACCCTGCCGGGGAGTTGATATGTCTGAAATATCCGCCGCATTACCGCCGCCGCTGCTGCGCGTTGAGGGCGTTAATCTGCAATACCGCACCCGCGAGCGGCTGGTGCAGGCCACCCATGACGTCAGCTTTGACGTCTGGCCGGGGGACCGGTTTGTCCTGCTTGGGCCGTCCGGCTGCGGAAAATCCAGTTTACTGAAAGCCATTGGCGGGTTTCTGCCCCCGGTCTCCGGGGCGATCCGCCTGGCGGGAGAAACGGTTAATCGCCCTGGCCCCGATCGGATGATGGTTTTTCAGGAGTTTGACCAGCTGCCGCCGTGGAAAACGGTGGCGGAAAACATCGCTTTCCCGCTGATCGCCAGCCGCCGGGCGGGGCGAGCGGAGGCGATGGAGCGCGCGGAGTACTTTCTGCATAAGGTGGGGCTCGGCGCGTTTCGCCATGCTTACCCCAATACGCTCTCCGGCGGGATGAAGCAGCGGGTCGCCATTGCGCGCGCGCTGGCGCTGCATCCCCAGGTCCTGCTGATGGACGAGCCTTTTGCCGCCCTCGATGCGTTGACCCGGCGCAAAATGCAGGAGGAGCTGCTTAGCCTGTGGCAAGAGGTGCGGTTTACGCTGCTGTTTGTCACCCATTCCATCGAAGAGGCGCTAATCGTCGGCAGCCGGGTACTGCTGCTGTCGCCGCATCCCGGGCGGGTGAAGGCCGAGCTGAACTGCCATCAGTACACGCTGGCGGACGCCGGCGGGGAGGGGTTCCAGGCCGATGTCGCGCGGATCCACGACCTGTTATTTCCGCCCCCGGCATCACCCGAGGTCGGCGCAAAGGATCATCACTCAGGGAGTCAATATGAGCAACCTACCTCCTGTCCGGCCTGAATTTCAGCGCGAGCTGCCGCCGCTGGAGAATTTCACTCTTGCCGAACCGCTGCCGCTGCACGTGCGGCTGGGAAATCAGGCGTGGCTGCGTAAATCCCTGTTGCTGCTGGTGCTGATCGCCGTATGGGAAGGGGCGGCGCGCTGGCAAAACAATGATCTGATGTTTCCCGGTTTCTGGCAAACCTTTACCGCCCTGCATGAGGATATCGCGAGCGGCGAGCTGCTCCGCCGGGCGTGGCTGTCGGTCAGTTTGCTGTTAAAAGGCTATCTGCTGGGTACGCTTCTGGCGCTGCTCATCAGCGCGCTGGCTATCTCGACGCGCCCTGGCCGGGATTTACTGAGCACCCTGACGGCGATGTTTAACCCGCTTCCCGCCATCGCGCTGCTGCCGCTGTCGCTGCTGTGGTTCGGCCTGGGGAACGCGAGCCTGGTGTTTGTGATCGTCCATTCGGTGATATGGCCAATGGCGCTGAATACCTGGTCCGGCTTTATGGGGGTGCCGGAGACGCTGAAAATGACCGGGCGTAACTATGGATTAACCGGATGGCGTTACGTGCTGTGGATCCTGATCCCCGCCGCGCTGCCGGCGCTGCTCTCGGGGCTGAAAATCGGCTGGGCCTTTGCCTGGCGGACGTTGATTGCGGCGGAGCTGGTGTTTGGCGCGTCGAGCGGCAGCGGCGGGCTCGGCTGGTACATTTTTCAGAACCGCAACGAGATGTATACCGACCGGGTGTTCGCCGGGCTGGTCATGGTCACCGCCATTGGCCTGCTGGTTGAGGGGCTGGTATTTGCGACGCTGGAAAGGCTGACGGTGAAACGCTGGGGTATGCAGAACTAGCGCCGGGCAAGAGGGAGAAAAACGCGAATGATAGCGATGAAAGTGCCGGAAAATTATCTGCAGCAGGCGGGGGTACTCAACAAGGTGGGGGAATACGTTGCGCCGCTTGCCCGCCGGGTATTGATTGTCGCCGGCAGCCATGCCCTTGGCGTGGCCGGAGACACGCTGCGTCACAGCCTTCAGCGCGCAGGTATCGGTTTCGACGTCGCCCGTTTAACCGGGAAATGTACCCTCGCGACCGTGCAAAATCTGGCGCGCCAGGCGCAGGAGAGCGGTGCCCAGGGCGTGGTTGGCCTCGGCGGCGGCGCGGTGATGGATACGGCAAAAGGCGTGGGGGAGCTGGCCGGGCAACTGCCGGTGATTCAGGTGCCCACGGTGGCGGCAACCTGCGCCGCATGGTCGCCCTTCAGCGTGCTTTACAACCACCGGGGCGGGCATAGCGGCAGCCTGCCGCTGCGGCGGTTTCCCGCCTGGATCCTGGTGGATAGCGAGGTTATCGCCGCCGCGCCGGTGCGTTTTTTAAAAGCCGGGATTGTCGATGCGCTGGCGAAATGGTTCGAGTTCAGCCCCTATCAGTCGCCAGACGGCGACGCGCCCGGCCTGACGCTGCAGCTTAAGTTTTCGGCGATGGCGCTGGAAGTTTTTGAGTCGTCTGGCATGCAGGCGCTGGAGGATAATCGTCGCCAGCGGGTGACCCGGGAGTTAGTGCGAACCATCGATGCGGTGATTGCATTCGCCGGGCTGGCTAACAGCGTCCGCGATGAGAGCCAGCGGATTGGCGTGGCCCACGCGATTCACAACAGCATGACCCATCATGAGGCGTTTCATCACTGGCTGCATGGCGAAAAGGTGGGCTACGGGCTGGCCGTACAGGCGATGTTGCAACACCGTCATCCGGCCGACCGCGAGCCGCTGCTGGGCTGGCTGCGGCGGATGGACGTGCCGCTGACGCCTGCGGAGTGGGGAAGCGGCGATCCGCTCCCCCTGCTGGCAGGCATTGCGGCAGGGGTGCAGATTAAACCTGAGGCGCGTGAACATCTGCCCTTCCCGGTGGATAGCGCCAGCCTGCAGCAGGCGCTGCTGGCGACCCTCAACCGGCAGTAGACGGTGAACGCCCGCGCTCGTCGGGCGTTGATCCCGGGCAGGGTTAGCGCTCGCGCCGGGCCATGAACTGCGCCAGATCGACCAGACGGTTGGAGAAGCCCCATTCGTTGTCATACCATGCGAGGATCTTGACCATATTCCCGCCAATCACCAGCGTCGACAGGCCGTCGACGATCGATGAGCGCGGGTCGCCCTGATAGTCGCTGGAGACGAGCGGTTCGTCGCTGTAGCCGAGAATGCCCTGCAGCGGGCCGGAAGCGGCGGCCTGACGGAATGCCTCGTTGACTTCCTCCGCCGTCACCTCGCGTTCCAGCGTGACGGTAAGGTCGACAATCGACACCACCGGCACCGGTACGCGCAGGGAGTACCCGGTCAGGCGGCCATCCAGTTCAGGGATCACTTTGCCCAGCGCTTTGGCGGCGCCGCTGGAGTAGGGAACGATAGACAGCGCAGCCGCCCGGGCGCCGCGGAGATCTTTTTCCGGCTGGTCGTGTAACGCCTGGCTGTTGGTGTAGGCGTGGGTGGTGTTCATCAGGCCGTGTTTGATCCCGAAATGCTGATGCAGGACCTGGGCGGCGGGGGCAAGGCCGTTGGTGGTGCAGCTGCCGTTGCTGACGACCGCGTGCTGCTGCGGATCGTACCGTTCGTGGTTGACCCCCATCACGATGGTTAAATCATCATTCTTACCCGGAGCGGAGATGATGACGCGTTTTGCGCCGCCGCGATCAATATGTACCGCCGCCTTTTCGCGTTCGGTGAAGAAGCCGGTGGCTTCGATAACGATATCGACTTCGGCATCGCGCCACGGGATACGCGCCGGGTCGCGTTCGCTGTAGACGACAACCGGTTGACCATCGACGCGCAGCTGCCCGTCGGCGGCCTCCACGCTGACCGGCAGGGTGCCCAGCAGCGAGTCGTATTTCAACAGGTGGGCCAGCGTTTTGCTGTCCGTCAGATCGTTGATCGCCACAATCTGGATATCAGGATTACCCAGCGCCGCGCGCAACACGTTACGTCCAATCCTGCCGAAACCATTAATACCGACCTTAACCATGATCCACTCCTTATTTGTTGTCTCTGGTTTTACTGTAGGTTGTCGGCATTTTGGCGTAAACGACAAATAACGATCACTTTACGCCATTTTGCGGCAGTGAAAGCGCTGCCGATATTCGCCCGGGGTGAGGTGAAGCTGTTTTTCGAAGATGCGGCGCAGGTTAATGGCGCTGCCGAGACCGGATTGTTCGGCGATGTTCTCCAGGGTGTCGCTCGTTTGCTCCAGCAGCTGCCTGGCGGCGGCGAGCCGGGCCTCGGCGACATAGCGCGCCGGAGACGCCCCGGTTTCACGGGTAAACACGCGGGTAAAATTGCGTGGACTCATCGCGACTTTTGCCGCCAGCGCTTCCACGCAGAGATCGGCGGTGATATTGGCGAGGATCCACTTCAGCAGCTCGCTTATCGGACCTGAGCTGCTGATTTGGTCGAGGTTGTAGCGGCTAAACTGCAGCTGACCGCCGGGGCGACGGAGATACATCACCATATCCTGGGCGATATCGCGGGCGAGGGTGAAGCCGTAATCGTCTTCCACCAGCGCCAGCGTCAGGTCGAAACCGGAGCTGACGCCGCCGGAGGTCCAGATCGGACCGTCCTGAATATACAGCGGCCCGCCTTCCACCCGCACCTCCGGGAAGGCCGACTGCATGGTGTCCAGCAGCTTCCAGTGGGTGGTGGCCCGCCGGCCGTTCAGCAGCCCGCTTTGCGCCAGCAGCATCGCGCCGCCGCAGACGGAGGCGATGCGCCGGGCGTGGGGCGCGGCGAGGCGCAGCCAGTCGACCACGGCGATACCTTCCTGCTCGTTTTGCCCTCTGCCGGTGATGATGATGGTATCAAGCGGCTCCCGCGGATCGACCTCGTGAAGACGATGGTCGGCAAGCAGGTTCAGCCCGGACTGGCCATGGATCACCTGATGCGGCTGGGTGGTGGCGAGGGCGATACGGTAGCGCGGGCGCTCCACTCCCTCCGCGTGCAGTCGGTTGGCCTGCATCAGAATGTCGGCAATACCGGCGGATTCAAACAGCATCCCGCCGTCGGGGACGATAATCAGTATTTTCTTCATGTCCTGAAAAGTAAACCTTTGACAAAATAAGTCAACAGGGAGTCGGGGGAATGAACGGTTCAGAGGGGGATGATGGCCGGCTAGCGGCGCGATGTGGCGCTGCCCCGGGAGATAAAAAAGCAGCAATGCGGCCATAGCGCATTGCTGCCCGGAGGTTAACTCCGCTGGCGCGCAGGCCGCTCGCCGGCCGCCAGAGGATTAAAAGTCATACTGTAACGCGAGACGGTTTTGCCAGAAATTTTTATCCGCGGTGGAGTTGGTCTGTACGCCAGCAAAGTCCGTGAGGCTCAGTCCGTTCAGCGGCCCCCCGAAACGGTAGGTGCCGTAGATCAGGTATTCGGACTGATGGCTGCTGGAAGCGCCGGCCGCGGGGGTTAAATCCATAAACGAGTAGCGGCTGCCGAGGGAAACCTGCTCCGTGGCGGCCCAGTTCAGATCGGTGGAGTAGGCGTTGCCGCTGCCGAGGTCCTGCGTACTGGTAAAGAAGGGCTGCGCGAAGTAGGGACCGGAAGAGGTATTGTGCGCGTACGGCGTCACCAGGGCGCCGTTGCCGTAAGCGTTACCGTTGGCGGCGATGTGGTTATAATTCAGCGTCCATGCCAGAGCCGGGGCCAGCTTCATACTGAACTGCGCGCCATAGCTGGTGCTGTTCACCTCGCCGGCCAGCGCTTTGCCTTCGCTCAGGCCGCGAATGAACTGGAGGCCGATTTTGGGCGCAGCGGCATATTCGTTCCACGAGAGGAAGCTGTCGGCATAGACGATCCGCGTGTAGTCGTCATAGTTTTCGTACCACATCTGGGCGTTAACTTTTTGTTCGCCGAACTGCAGGGCCCGCCCGCCGCCGACGCCCCACATCCCGTTGGTGCGTTGCTCTACGTCGGTATAAGCGGTGGTATCCAGAAACTGGTCGTCGCCCCAGGGCTTATAGCGGGTGATTTTCGTGGCATGCAGGAAATTGTCGCTATCGCCATAGCTGGCATCAACCGCCCGGAAAAGTATCGGCGTAATGCGCCAGTCGTAGTCGCCGATGAAGGGAATATTAATCCGCTGGTCGCCGGCGGTGATTCTGAACTGGTCATAATGCCAGCTGAGCCAGGCTTCGCCGACGCCGGTTTCATTGGGCCCCAGCTCGCCGATCAAATGATCATCGTTATGGGAAATCCCGCGCTGCAGAATGCCGCTGACGCCGAGGCTGACGCCATAATATTCCGCCGTGGCGTATTTTACGTTGCCGCCGTAGCTGACCGTGTCCTGCGATAGGCCCGAAACAAAATAGGCGTTATGGGTCGAATAATATAGTGTGCGCAGGCTGCCGCTGACGCTACCGCAGGTAAAGAATTCCGCTAGCGAACCGGCGCCGCCGGATTCACAGTCCGAGGTTAAGGGAATTGCGGCCTGGCCGGCCGGGATGAATAATCCCTGGGAAATGAGCAACGCCCCCAGCGTCAGTCCACGTTTCATGGTTTTGCTTTTCATTTACATCACCCTGTTAAATATCGCTTCAATTTCGGGAAGGAAAATACCGGCCATTAAGATGGCGGGTAATAACGTTGTGCTTTTATTTTGTAGGGCGGCCGGTAAGCTTCGGGCTTTTATTTATCGGTTAAGGACAACGGGTTGTTGTCTAAGACTAACTGGTCGCGCAGCGCCCAGCCGCGCAGCTTACCTGGGTTAAGCAAACCGTCTGGGTCGATATATTTCTTAACGGCGACGACGTCCGGGCGAATAATTCCCTGCTTGCCGTCTTCAACCTGAAAAACATGCGGGTTATTAATCTTGATATCGTTATCGCGGAATATCTGCATAATTTCATTAAGCCGTTCTTCTGTCGAATAGCGCACCAGCTGCAGGCCGCTGGCGGTAATATTGCCATCATTATCGCGCAGGAATTCAATATGCGAGATGACCTCCCCGGCGAACCGCTGCTCCATCTGCAAAATTTGCTCCGGGAAATGCTGATAATTAAACGCCGTTTGTAAATAGGTCAGCGTATTGTCAATTTTGAGCGCATGTAGCGTGGTGTGGTTCCAGCAATATTCCATTAATGAGGCATGGTTCTCCCGGGCCTCGTCGCCGCTCTGGCGGATGGCGTTTTCTCCCCGATGCTTCGGCACCAGACCGGCGCAGAGCCCTTCACTCTCCTCGGCGATAACGCTGATGACCGCGTGCTGCCCGGCCCGATAGTGGCCCTTGAGGTGGCTAAAATAGGCGGGGATCGGCGCGGCAAGCAGCGCGAGCTGGCGCTTGACGAAGCCGGGCGAGCGGAGGCACTCGTTGGCATAATTCAGGGCGTCGGCGAAGTCGTCAAACACATCCAGGCGTTCGATCCAGCGGTGCACGGGAGCCAGCGCCAGTTCGACTTCAAGGATGATGCCGTTGCTGCCGTAGGCGTGATGAAGCAGCAGCGCCTGCGGTGCCGGAATGGTCAACACGCGGGGAGAGGCCTCCACGGTCATCACTTTGACGCTGAGCACATTGCCGGGCGCCGCCAGGGGACCGTAGTTAATGGAACCGATGCCGCCAAAACCACCGCAGTAGAGGCCGCCTAAGCTGGCCAGACGAAAGGTCGACGGCATACAACGCAGCTCCCATCCCGTCGGGCGGGTGGCGTCTTCAATCTCCGCCAGGCGAATGCCGGCCTGGGCGCGCACCGTGCCGTTTTTGAGTTCGCAGATCCGGTTCAGGGCGGTCATCTCCACCAGGATTCCTCCCTCCAGAGGCACCAGCTGGCCATAATTACCGGTGGCGCTGCCGCGTAGGATCAGCGGCAGCTGCTGCTGTACGCAGGCGGCAACCAGCTGTCGCAGCTCTTCTTCGTCCCGCGGACGGACCACCGCATCCGCCTGTTTTCCCTCAAGCTGCTGGTTGAGCACCGGGCTGAACCAGTGAAAATCGCGGGAAAGACGTTTGATCTTCGCCGGCTGTAAGGTCCACTCCAGCTCCGGCAATGCCTGCTGGATCAGCGCGACCGCCTGTTGACGTTGCTCACGAGTCATCATTTTTCTACCTGTTAATCATCAATACGTTAGTGAGATTGCACCGCTTCGCTTTCATGCCATGCGCTGAGCGCCCGCCGCGACACCCAGGACATCACTCCAAACAGCGCGATACCGGCGAGGGAAATTAACAGCAGAGCGGCAAACATCAGCGGGATGTCCAGCTGGTAACCCGCCTGCAGAATCTGATAGGCGAGGCCGGTATTCGTGCCGCCGGTGCCGGCGACAAACTCCGCCACCACGGCGCCGATCAACGACAGGCCGCTGGAAATACGCAGGGCGCCGAAGAAATAGGGCAGCGCGGAGGGAATGCGCAGTCGCACCAGAGTTTGCAAACGGCTGGCGTGATTTAACCTGAAATAGCTCAGCAGGCCGGGCGATACGCTACGCAATCCCTGGGTGGTATTGGCGATAATCGGGAAGACCGCCATCAGGGTTGAGCACACCACCAGTGAGAGGGTGGCGTCTTTTACCCAGATAATGATCAGCGGCGCGATAGCGACAATTGGCGTCACCTGCAAGAAGACGATGTAGGGAAACAGCGCGGTTTCCACAAAACGGTTCTGCACCAGGATAAACGCAATGGCGGTGCCGATGACGATCGACAGGAGAAACGAGATCAGGGTGATCTTCAGCGTGAACAGCAATGACAGCAGCAGCGGCGTCAGATGCGTCCACAGACTTTCCACCATCACCAGGGGGGAAGGCACCAGAAATTGCGGAATGCGGAAATAGCTGACCGCCCCCTGCCACAGCAAAATCACCAGTACCGCGACGAGGGTTGGATAGAGAATTTTGAGAAAACGGGGATGATTAATCCACGGTGTCGATTTAGCGGGTTTCATATTATGGCTCCATACCGGATTGGCTTGCCTGTAAGAGACTGTCCTGCAGCTGCCGGGCATAGTGGGAGAATGACGGGCTGACGCGGAAATCCTCACTGCGCGGGAACGGCTCTCTGATGGCGATATCTTCGACGACCCGGCCCGGGCGGGCCGCCATCATAATCACCCGCTGAGAGAGGAACACCGCTTCATGGATCGAATGGGTGACGAATACCACCGTCAGGTTCTGCTCCTGCCAGAGACGCAGGAGATCGCTATCGAGCTTGTTACGCGTAATTTCATCCAACGCGCCGAAGGGCTCATCCATCAGCAGCAGTTTTGGTCGCGTCACCAGGCCACGGGCGATGGAGACGCGCATCTGCATGCCGCCGGAAAGCTCACGCGGCAGGACGTTGGCGAACTTGCCCAGCCCCACCAGTTCCAGAGCTTCGCTCACCCGGGTGTTGGCTTCCGCCCGCGGGACGCCGGCAAGATCCAGAGGCAGCCGAACGTTGCTGTGGACGCTGCTCCAGGGCATCAACGTGGCCTCCTGGAAAACGAAAGAGAGGGGGACCTGGGCTTTTTCCCGGCTATCGCGACGCCACAGCATCAGCTTGCCGTCGCTGGGCTCCACCAGACCGGCGACCATTTTCAACAGGGTGCTCTTACCGCAGCCGGAGGGGCCGAGCAGGGTAACAAACTCCCCCTGATTGATGGTCAGATTGACGGGCAGCAGCGCCCGGGTGCCGTTGCTGTAAATCTTCTCCGCCGACAGCACTTCGATGGCGGGGGCCGCGGACGGCTGAGCGAAGCGGCTGTCGCTCATGACGGTGAGTTTAGGGGCGGTATTCATGGCATGACTCCGGCATCTTTGACCATATCCAGGGTATAGGTCTGCTCAAAAGGCACTTTGCTGGCGTCGATAAGCTTGTTTTTCACCAGCATATCCCAGGTTTTTTTCAGCCGCGGTCGGGTGATGATACCGATGCCGTCGGTCATGGCGTCGCCGCCGGTGACCAGCTGATATTTCTTCATCTGGGCAATACCGAAGGCGATCTGCTCGGCCCCCATTTGCGGATTCGCTTTGCTAATTAGCTCATTTCCGGCGCCGGGATCCTGAAGATAGCTTTTCCAGCCCTCCATCGAGGCTTTAACGAACGCCGCCACGGCCGCCGGACGTTTCTTGATGGTGTCGGTCATACAGATAATCGAGTTGCCGTAGGGAGGGTAGCCCCAGTCGCTGAGCGGATAGACGTAGAACGGCTGCCCCCCTTTGGCGACGGAGAACGGCTCGGAGGTCACGTAGCCCTGCTGCACCAGATTTTTGTCCGCCAGGAACGGCTGGACGTTGAAGGTATAGGGGCGCACTTTGGCGCTGCCCAGCCCCAGCTCGTTCTTCGCCCACGGCCAGAAAGAGGTATAGGCTTCGGTGGCGAGCAGGAAGGTTTTATCTTTTAATTCTGCGGGGTTACCCACCTTATCATGGGTGATAAATACCGTTGGCGAGTGCTGAAAAACGGTGGCGACGGTGACGGCGTGCACGCCGGCCTGCCAGGTTTCCAGCGCCTGGCCGTTGTCGCCGAGGGTACAATCGGCCTGACCCGCCGCCATCAGCTGCATCACGTTGATCTGCGGGCCGCCCATTTTAATGTCGACATCGAGGCCGGCGTTTTTATACAGCCCTTTGGCCTGAGCCTGATAGAAGCCGCCGTGTTCCGCCTGGGCATACCAGTTGGTCAGGAAGGTAAACTTTTCCGCGGCGAGGCAGGATGCGGAGGTGGCGATGGCCGCAAGGGTCAGCATTGTATAAGCCGGAGTACGCATATTTTTCATCAGAGTTCCTTTTACTCAGCAACGGAAGGGGAAGGCGTGGACTGTACAAAGCCGTTCCAGTGGTGTTTTCCCCAGCTTGGTTCATGACGTACGACCCACTCCATGCGGTGGATTTCGCTAATCGCCTGTGCCCAGCTGACGGCCAGGGATTCAAGCAGCCCCTGGCCCTGTTCCAGAGTCGCCGGGGTCGGATCGCCGATGACGCCGCTGGGGCCAAAGTCGTAGGAGGCCCAGGCCGCCGCAGGGCGGCCTTTCGACAGGGTCGGACAGGGGAACGGCGGCGGAAAGTTAGCGACGGCGCGCTCCATATGGACGCACTCCGGCGCGAGGGCCAGCATCAGCGCTGTTTCGCTATGGCCCGCGTGCATCGCCATTGTCTGTTCCTGAGGGCTAAGAAACTGCTTTTCGCTATTGGGGACGTTGAACACATCGTGCGGGATGATGATCATATCGCCGTGGCGCAGGCGCATTTCCCGGGAGGCCATCTGCAGGACCTGCGGCTGGCCGCCGTGACCGTTGATCATCAGCAGCTTGCGAAAGCCGGCCCGATACAGGGATTCGGCTATCTCAAGGAGAGTGTGCAGCAGCGTGTCGCCGCTCAGGGTCAGGGTGCCGGGAAAATGCAGATGCTCGTCGGACTTACCGTAGGTAATTGGTGGGATGGCGTAGGCCGGGATATCCGCCGGCAGCCGGGCGAGAGCATGGCCCGCGACGCCGGAAGAGATGACGCTGTCCACGGAACAGGGCAGATGCGGACCGTGTTGTTCAATCGCACCGGTGGGGAGCACGATAACCGTATTGCTTTTGTCTGGCAGGTCGGCAATCGCCGTCCAGCTCAGAAAAGGGAGAAAGCGCTCTGCAGGAATATAACCGTTGATCATCGCTGTGCCTCTGGGTCAAGAATTATTGGGGTAACCAGACCGTTGCTTCAACTTCAATAAGCACCGTGGCGTCGGGCAGCATTTCGCTGACCTGCACCACGGTAGAAACCGGCGGCTGTTGGGGGTAAAACAGCTTTCTTACCCGGCTGTAATAGGGAAAATGGTCAAGATTGCGAAAGTACTGCACCAGTTTGATGACGTCGCTCATCTGCCCTCCCGCGGATTCCACGGTTCGGCGGATGCTTTCCAGGACGTACCAGCTCTGGGCCAGGATCGGTCCCTGTTTCGCATCCGTCGAAAACTCGCCCGTTTCTCCCAGTAGTTCCCGCACCTCCTCCGGCACATCCTGAAAGCCGTTGACGATGGTGCCGCTCAGCGGGTTGACCGGGATAATGCCGGAGAGAAAAATAAAATCGCCGGCTCTGCGCCAGGCGGCATACCGCGCCAGCGGAGCGCCCGCGCCTGCTTCAAGACTCATACGTCATCTCCTGTCGCCACACCCGCTGGTGGGTTAACCTGCCGCGGTTAACCACCAGACGAGCTGCGCTATTTAAAGGCCAGGTAAACATGTCGCTACCCGGGAAAATCACCAGCGTGGCCGCGTTGCCGACGGCGAAAGGCGCTGCGTCCTCCGGCGCACCGGTTAACGCCGCCCGGTCGCAAATCAGCCGCGACTGCCGGTCGAAAACATCGCTGAGCTGGGCGCTGAACAGGCCGCAGGCCAGGGTATCCAGCGGGTCATAGCTTCCCGCCGGGCAGAAAGCGTCCTGCACATTGTCGCAGCCGAGCAGGGTGGCAACGCCGGTGGCGCGGGCCTCCTGGAGTAGCGTGATCCCCCGCTGGCGCGGCGTGCGGCCAGTAACCGCATCCTGTAGCAGCAGGTTGGTCATCGGCAGGGCGATAAGGGTGACGGAGTGCGCTGCCAGCTGACGCAGGATCTTCTCCGCCTGCTCTTCGCTGCCGCAGGCCAGGGCGCAGCCGTGACTGCAGCAGATGTGTCGCGGAAAAGCGTGGCGGGAGAGGTACTCCGCCAGCCAGGCCAGCCCCCGGGGATTGTCGTTGAGCTCCTCATCGATATGCAGATCAAGATCCAGCCGCCAGCGGGCCGCGCTGCGTAGCAGGTTTTCCATGGCCGCGGGATCCCAGTTGGAGGAGTGGACAAAACCGCCGAGTAAGCCGCCTTCGCCGCTGTTGGCCACCGCCTGCGCAATGGCCTCCGCGGCGGCCGGGTCGGCAAACAGTCCCAGCGGCGCCAGCGCCACCCGCTCCAGGGTGACGCCGGGATGGTCCAGACGGGCGATTTCGCGCCAGGCATCAGGCGCGGCGGCGGTAAACCAGTCGATATGGGTGCGCAAATGTGTGACGCCATTGGCCGCAGCCCGGGCCAGCGCGGCGGACGCGCGGCGCTGGAGATCCTGTGCGGTCCAGTATCGGCGATCCTCGTGCATGGCGCGGATGGCGGCCAGCAGACCGGGTTCCGACGGACGGCAGCGTTCAATGGTATAGGTCTTATCCAGATGGGCGTGGGGTTCGACAAGGCCGGGCAGCGCCAGCGCGCCGCCGAGATCCCATAAGCTGAGATTCGGTTGGCCGGTTGGTGCTATCGCCGCGATCCGCCCGTCGGCAAAGGTCAGGTCCGCCGTCAGCGGCGCGCCGTTGTGCCGCGTCGGCCAACCCGCAGGCAGCGCCCATGCCGGGAGGCGGGCGTTGCTGACGCCGGCAAGCGGCGCGTGGCGTGAGGGGATGCGCATCGTCAATCTCCTCACAGGTCGAGGACCAGAACCGGCGTTTTCGAACGCGAACAGCACAGGGTAATCTGACTGTTGCTGGCTTTTTCTTCCGCCGTCAGGACGCAATCCCGGTGTTCAGGAATGCCGTCGATAACGTCGGTAATGCAGGAGCCGCATATTCCCTGCTCGCAGGAGAGCATGACCTCGACTCTGGCGTGCAATAATACCTGGGCGATGGTTTGTTCCGGCGCAACCGGCAGGCGCTGGCCGGTTGACGCCAGCTCAATATAAAAACTTTTATTTTCTGCTTCATTATTCAGCCCGACGGGAGTAAAGCGCTCAAAAAAGAATTGCGTGGCCTGCCAGTCATATATTGGCATCAGATCCTGTAGCCGCTGAATAAAGCCATCCGGGCCGCAGGCAATCACGGCGGTATCGGCTTCAGACACGGTTAAACAGGCGGGGATCCGGCGGCGCAAAGAGTCGCCCTCGTCGCTGCAATGGATAACGACATTTCCCGCCGCAGAGAGCTGCTCCAGCCGTGCGGTAAAGGCCGCGTGCCGGGCGGTGGCGACATAATAATGAATTTCAAAATCAAGCTGTTGCCGTGCTATCTCTTCAGCCATCGCCAGCAGCGGGGTAATGCCGATACCGCCGGCCAGCAGCAGGTAACGCCCGGCCGCCGGCAGCGGGAAATGGTTGCGCGGGCGGGAGATGGAGAGTCGGTCGCCGGGTTGAAGCTCATGGTGCAGATAGCGGGAGCCACCGGAGGAAATATCATCCAGCTTGACGCAAACTTCATAACTCTGGCGGTGGTCAGGTATCCCGCAGAGGGAATACTGCCGCGGGCCGATGCCGGGAATCATAATATCGATATGGGCGCCCGCAGAATAGCCAGGGAGTATTTTCCCGGCTGCGGGAATGAATTTTAATGACAGATTACCCAGCCCATTTGGGCTTATTTCCTTGACTGATACAGGAATCAGATCGCCGTCTTTCATTAACGTTTACCATCCCACATTAGGCCGTCTGCAGGGCAGCGAGGGTCAGCGAAGGGAGAAAACGCCCTCCGCCGTTGGCTGCCCGGTGTGTGAGTTAATCGGTGAAACGATTGTTTCTCCACTATGAATGCTACGGTATTGTGATAAAACTGTTGCGTCCAGAGCTTTGATTCGCACAACCCGTTGCAAAAAAGAGAGCACCCAGACCATGTTTGCATTCTCCCGTTTTCTGCTGTATTTCACCGAAGTGGCCCGCCAGGGGTCGTTTCGTAAAGCATCAGAGGCGCTGCATGTCTCGGCGTCTTCCATCGATCGTCAGATTTTGCGCGTCGAGAATGAGCTGGCGATGCCGCTGTTCGAACGCCATCCGACGGGGCTGCGCCTGACGGCCGCCGGGGAACTGCTGCTGCATGCGGCAAATAACTGGAAAAAGGACTTTACCCGGGTGTGTGAGCAGCTGGATGACCTGCGCGGGCTGCGGCGCGGGCATGTACGCATCGCCACTATCGATGCCATTAACCGGCATTTCTTTTCGGCGATGCTGAAGGAGGTGCATAACCATTATCCCAACATTTCTTTTACATTAACCACCATGAACAATATCAACATCCAGCAGGCGCTGATCTCGGGCGAGGCGGATTTTGGTATCATGCTCAACCCCCAAAGTTCCCGTGAACTGCAGGTCCGGGCCTTTGCCGAAATGAATATCGGGATCGTGGTGCCCAAAGGCCACCCGCTGGAAAGCCGCAGCGCCGTGCGGTTTAATCAGTGCATCGAATACCCGTTTATCATTCCTTCCGCGCCGCTGATGATCAGCGAACCGGTGGAGGCGCTGGTGAATATCAGCGGCAATGAGGTCAGGGAAGTGGCTGTTTCTAATAACATTCACATGATAAGAACCTTGATTAAAGAGCAGATGGGCATCGGTATTTTGTGTCGTCTGGATATTCTGGATGAGATACAGGCGGGCCAGCTGGCGTTTATTCCGATGACCGATCCACAGCTTAAACCTTTCACCCTGGCGCTATGTGTATCCTCCGCCCGACAGCTGTCGCTTGCCGCCTCTATGATGCTCAATCAGCTGGAAATCCTCTTCAGTCAGATTTGACTCGCAGGCACTAAAACATTCCACGGGCGCACTATTATGGTGCGCTTTATGTATTGATGAATCAAAGGTTGCATGAAGGTAGTCGCTGACAAAGCGCTATTCTGGCGGAGGCGCCGGGGATGAGATATGCCGATCGTCCCTGGCATAGTTTTTGTATAACTGAACATGAGTATAAGCGGTCAGTCCGGTTTATCCGTACGGGACATTGCTCAGTAACCATTTCGCGGTTCAATGTCGACCGGGGTGGGAGGCTGAGCCGTTGTCCGCTCGTCCTCTTTCCCGGCGTTATGAGGAGAGGGGCAATGAAAATACGTTCATGCATTCCCTGGGGCTACCGTATGCTGGGCCTGGTTGCCCTGAGCGGTATGTCTCTGGCCGTTCAGGCCGAGGATAAAATTGTGCTGCTGACCTCCTGGTACGCCCAGGCGGAGCAGGGCGGCTATTATCAGGCTCAGGCAACGGGGATCTACAAAAAATACGGTCTGGACGTCGAAATTCACTCCGGCGGCCCCCAGGTTAACGGCATGCAGCTGCTGTTATCAAAACGAGCTGACGTCATTATCGGCTACGATCTGCAACTGCTGGAAGGCATTCAGCGGGGATTCCAGGCCAAAGCCATCGCCGCCCCCTTTCAGTATGATCCCCAGGGACTGCTGACCCACGCCAATGTTACCTCGCTGGAGGGGCTGAAAGGGAGAACCATTCTGGTGTCCAGCTCCGGCCAGGCGACGTGGTGGCCGTGGCTGAAGGGGCAGTATCAACTGAATGATGCCCAGGCCCGACCCTATACCTTCAATATTCAACCCTTTGTCGCGGATGACAACGTCGCCCAGCAGGCCTACGTCAGCTCCGAGGTTTTCCAGGTGCAAAAGGCGGGGGTGAAATCGAACTTCTTCCTGTTTTCTGAACACGGCTATCCCCCCTATGGCGGCATTCTGATTGCCCGCCCGGAAACCATCGCCGATCGCAAAGCGGCGATGGTGAAGTTTGTGCGCGCGTCGATGGAGGGATGGGTGAGCTACCTGAATAATCCGGCCCCGGGAAATACGTTGATTAAAAAAGATAACCCCAAAATGACCGACGATCTGCTGGCCTGGGCCGTCACGCAAATCCGCCAGCATCACCTGATTGATGGCGGCGACGCCGCTACCGAGGGCTGGGGAACGATGACGGAAACGCGCTGGCAGAAGACCCGTGATTTTATGGTCAGAGCCAACCTGCTGGATGCCGCGACCGACTGGAAGCAGGCCTACACCACCGAATTTGTGCAGGATATGCAGGTTAAACCCTGAGGAGCGACGCCATGTCATTATTGATTAAAAACGCGCATGCCATCCTCAGCGGTCTCCCGGGGGATGCTGCGCGGCTGGCCGGGCCGGATATCCGTATCCGCGATGGCGTTATCGCCGCCATCGGTTCGCTGGCGGCGCTGCCGGAGGAGCGGCAGATCGATGCCCGGGACTGCGTGGTCTATCCGGCTTGGGTGAATACGCATCACCATCTTTTTCAGTCGCTGTTAAAGGGGGAACCCCAGGGGCTGAATCAAAGCCTGACGGCATGGCTGAGCGCCACGCCATACCGTTTTCGCGCCGCGTTCGATGAGCACACTTTTCGTCTGGCGGTGCGTATCGGGCTGGTGGAGCTGCTGCGTTCGGGCTGCGCCACCGTCGCGGATCACAACTATTTATACTGGCCCGATATGCCTTTCGACACCTCGGAGATTGTGTTCAGCGAAGGCGAGGCGCTGGGCATGCGGATTGTTCTGTGCCGCGGAGGCGCTACCCAGGGGCGAGCCGTTGAGCAGGATCTGCCGGTCGCGCTGCGTCCTGAAACCTTCGATGGTTATATGGCGGATATTGAACGGTTGGTTAAACGCTATCACCACCCTGGAGCCGGCTCCCTGCGGCGGGTGGTGATGGCTCCCACCACCGTGCTGCATTCCGCGCCGGGCGCCCAGCTGCGGGAGATGGCCAAACTGGCTCGTCGCCTGGGAATTCGGCTGCACAGCCATTTGTCGGAAACCGTGGATTATCTGGATGCCGCGCGGGAGAAGTTCGCGATGACGCCGGTCCAGTTCTGCGCCGAACATGACTGGCTGGGGAATGACGTGTGGTTTGCGCATCTGGTGAAGCTACTGCCGGAAGAGATCGCGCTGCTCGGGCAAACCGGCACCGGTATCGCCCATTGTCCGCAAAGCAACGGGCGGCTGGGAAGCGGGATTGCCGATCTGCTGGCGCTGGAAAAGGCGGGGGTGCCGGTATCGCTGGGGGTGGACGGCGCCGCGTCCAATGAAGCGGCGGATATGCAAAGCGAAGCCCACGCCGCGTGGTTGCTGCAGCGGGCGCGTAAAGGCATGCAGGCGCAGCCACGCTACGCCGGCGGCACCTTTGAGGGCGGCGCCGACGCCGCCACGGTGGAGGATGTGGTGCGCTGGGGAAGCGCGGGCGGCGCGCGCATCCTCGGCCTGCCGCAGTGCGGCGCCATCAGCGTCGGGATGCAGGCGGATTTAGCGATTTATCGCCTCGACGATCCGCGCTACTTCGGACTGCACGATATCGCGATTGGCCCGGTAGCCTGCGGCGGTCGGGCCTCGCTGAAAGCGTTGCTGCTCAATGGGCGGCCGATCGTTGAGGAAGATGTGATTCCCGGTCTGGACCTTGAGGCCATGCGTCGCGAAGCGCTGGCGGCGGTACGAACCCTACAACAGCGTGCGGCTGTTTAAACCCAATACAGGACAATCATAATGACGCAATCCATTCAGAATCAGGGCTATGCATTACAGGAACTGGAGAACGAAGCGCTGATGGGCGCGCCGGGGGAAGAGACGTTTACCCGCGAAGTCCGCTGCATCGATCTCTCAAATTTTGAGGAAAGGAAAAGTGAGATCGCCGATCGCCTGTGGGAGGCGGCAGTGGAGATTGGCTTCTTCCAGGTTAGCCATCACGGTATTCCGCTGGCGGATATCCGCCAGGCGTTCAGCATGACCGAGGCGTTTTTCGCCCTGCCCGATGAGGTGAAGGGGCAGTATCCGTTGGCCCGCAATGCCGGTTGGGAAAGCAAGGCGCAGGTCCGACCGTCGACGAAGACGCCGGATCAAAAAGAGTCATACCAGATTACCCGTCCGCTGATGGCGGGGCTGTGGCCCAGCGACCAGGAGCTGCCGGCGTTCAGAAAGACGATGCTGGAGTTTGAATCCCGGTGCTGGCAGCTGGGGATGAAGCTGCTGTCTTGCTTTGCTTTAAAGCTGGGGTTTCCGGAGTCGTTTTTTACCACCGCTCACGATCCGAATCGTGAAACCTACCAGAGCACATTGCGCATGCTGCACTACTACGCCAGCGACCAGGCGCAGCAGGGGATGTGGCGCGCCGGCGCCCATACGGATTTTGACTGCCTGACGCTGCTATTCCAGCGCCTGGGGCAGGGCGGGCTGCAGGTGTGTCCGGGTAAGGACCGCGAGAGCCAGCAGTGGACCAGCATTGAGCCTCGCGAGGAGGTGATCACCTGTAATATCGGCGATATGCTGATGCGCTGGAGCGACGACCAGCTCCCCTCTAACTTCCACCGGGTGAGAAGCCCGCTTGCGCATGAGTATCAGGGACCGCGCTATAGCCTGGCGTTTTTCTGTCAGGCCAATAAAGATGTCGAGATCCTGGGACCGCAGGCGAAATATCCGCCGATTACCGCGGAGGCCTATCTGCAGCAGCGTATTCAGGCCAATTTTGCCAAAGGATAGGTGTCCTGACGGCGGTCGTTACGCGCCGCTTCATGAAGCGGTCATAAAACAACAAACCACGCCATGGCGTGGTTTGTTGTTCATCGGGAGCGGCTATTCGCGAAACAGGGATTTCATTTTAATCGCCTGAACGGCAGCCGGTTAGCGAGCGTCTCTTTTTTATTTTATTGATAAATCGAGATGCGCGACTTTATATTATTTCCCGTTAAAGGATGTTAATTAATATAATAAAAACAGAAACAACATAGTCACTATATTAACATTACTCATACAATTCATTTTTTGTTTGTGAGCGATTTCATCATTTTTAAGCGGTAAATAGGGTATGGTTTAGCTGCATTTGACCTGACCTGGTGGATATCATGAAAAATAACTACAAATTACACGAATTTCTTGATGTTGACCGCCTGCAAACGCTGCAGGACAATTTTAGTAAATCCATGATGATTGCCCTGGTGGTGGTGGATCAGGAAGGTATTCCGGTGACGCGCCCCAGCGGGTTTTCAGATTTTTGTGCGCGCTCAAGGATGAATGACACGCTGGCCCGCCATTGCTATGACAGCGACAGCGCCGGTGGGCAGGTGGCCATGCTCGCCGGAGAGCCGGTGGTGTATCGCTGTTACTGTGGTTTTGTCGAGTTTGCCGTCCCCATCATGATTAACGATCACTATCTTGGCGCGTTTATTTCTGGCCAGGTGAAGGTCGAAGCTGAGAAAGAGCAAACCATCCCCTACATCCTGAATAATAATCATCTGTGGCAAGAAAATCCCTGGCTGATTAATCTGCATGAAAATACGCAGCGCATGCCTTATGAACGGTTCGAATCCACCGCCTACACGTTACTCCACGTCGCGTCATATCTGGTTGAGCAGGCTCATGCCAACAATATTCAGCGTGAACTGCGGCAAAAGGATCAGGAGTTAACCAACGAGTTGCGTAAACGGGTTGAAATTGAACGCTCATTACATGAAGCCGAGTTTAAAGCGCTTTCATACCAGATTAACCCTCATTTTCTGTTTAATGTGCTGAACACCATCGGTCGTCTGGCGTTTCTCGAGGATGCCAGCCGTACGGAAACGATGGTGCATGATTTTTCCGATATGATGCGCTATTTACTGCGCAAGAATAACAATGGCCTGATTACTCTTGGGCGGGAGATGAATTATGTGAATTGCTACATGTCAATTCAGAAGGTCAGAATGAATGAGCGGTTTGACTATGTTTGCGATATCCCCGAAAAATACAATGAAACAGTTTGCCCGTTCTTAATTCTTCAGCCGCTGGTGGAGAATTTCTTTAATTATGTGGTGGAACCACGTGAAACCAAAAGTCATATCGTTCTGCGGGCTAGTGACGATGGCAAGGATGTAATTATCGAAATCACCGACAATGGCGACGGCATTTCACCAGAGGATATTGAGCATATTCTCTCTGGCAAGCAGAATCGGCAGAAAGGGGGCATTGGTATTAATAATATTAAAAACCGTCTCCAGCTGTTATTTGGTGAAAGTTATGCTTTGCAAATTACCAGTCCCCATAAGCCGATGCTTGGTACCACCATAAAACTACGGTTCCCGATGGCCCCGGCCTGAGCCTGGAGTGTGTGAGTATGTACAATATTGTGATTGTCGAAGATGAATATATTGAATCCGAATCGTTAAAACGCATCATTTCCCGCTGCGTAGAGAACTCCGTTATTCATGAAGCGGCGACGGGAAAGAAAGCAATTCAACTCATCGATCGGCTTAGTCAAATAGATATGATGTTTGTGGATATCAACATCCCGCTGCCTAATGGTAATCAGGTTATTGAGTATCTCAAGCAGAAGAATACCGCGACCAAAGTGATTGTCACAACGGCAAACGATGACTTTGAAATTGTTCGCCAGATGCTAAGCCTGAAAGTAGATGATTACCTGTTGAAACCCGTGAAGCAAAGCATTCTGCACGATACTATCCGCAAAACGTTGCGGGTAGATGAGGAGGGGGCCGTCGCCACGCGTGAGCTGCGGCAGAGGATCCACGATCTGATTAGCCGCTGTGATTATCCTGGCTGGCACGAATTTTTACTTAATTTGCTTAATACGGCGTACGCGGAGCAAACCCCCGCTAGCGATCGGCCGAAAACGCTGACCGACGTTCTGGAACTGCTCCAGCAGCATCTTGCCGGTCTGGGGGATAAATATGCCCCTGGCCGTAACAAAATAGGCGCAATGATTCACAGCATTCACCAGCAGGGTTTGCCCGCCAGCCATTACTGGCGGGTGATGAGCGGATTGTTAAATATCAGTGGCGACATTTTTGAACAGCTGTTTAAAAGTACCTGTAGCAGCATGGATTTTGTTACCAGAGCATGTTTTCATATTGAAAAGAATATCCTGCAAAACATGACCCTCGATGATATTGCGGCAGAGTCCTTTGTCAGCCCATGCTATTTGAGCCGGGCGTTTAAAAAGAGCATGGGGACCGGGTTCTCAAGCTATATTACCAACCGTAAAATCGCCATGGCAAAATCGCTCCTGCAATTCAGTGATTTGAAAGTCAATACTATTGCACTGGAGCTTTCCTGGCAGGATGCCAATTACTTCTGCCGGATCTTTAAAAAAGAAACGGGGATTGCGCCGTCAGATTATCGCCGTCTCACCTCGTCGCAGGCGTGCTGATATTGCCCTGCCATTTTTTGCGCTTGCGCAACAGGGGAGCGCAAAAAAGTCCGCTATGGCGGCAAGATAGTTTATTCGCCGCGGCGCCGCGGGCCGCTAAGATGAGACTCTCTTCTTCATAAAGTGGCCCTGCCGTGGATGAATATGTTTTTACTTCGGAATCCGTTGCCGAAGGGCATCCGGATAAGATCGCGGACCAGATTTCCGACGCCATTCTTGACGCCTGTTTGCTCAACGATCCCTGGTCCAAAGTTGCCTGTGAATGTCTGGTAAAAACCGGCGCGGTTATTCTGGCCGGGGAAATCTCTTCCGCCGCGACTATCGATATCGAACAGATTGTCCGCGCGACCGTTAAATCTATCGGCTACGACCACTCCTCGAAAGGCTTTGATGCCGCGACCTGTGCGGTCATCAGCATGCTGGGCAGACAATCCGCGGATATTGCCGCAGGGATTCGCGCCAGCGATCCGCTCTCACTCGGCGCCGGCGACCAGGGGATGACGTTCGGCTATGCCTGCGATGAAACGCCGCAGCTGATGCCCGCGCCCATTCTGTACGCCCACCGGCTGATGGAACGGCAGGCGATGTTACGTAAAACGTGCCAGCTGGATGGATTATTGCCGGATGCCAAAAGCCAGGTCACGCTGTATTACGGCAACGGGCAAATAGGCCATGCCGATACCATCGTTATCTCAACACAGCACCGCGCCGATATCCCGCTCGCCACGCTGCGTGAAGCCGTGGTTGAAGAGATCATTAAACCGGTTATTCCGGCGCGCTGGCTGACATCAGCCACCCGGCTATTGATTAATCCCGCGGGCTCCTTCATCCACGGCGGCCCAGCAGCGGACTGCGGTTTGACCGGGCGTAAGATCATCGTCGATACCTACGGCGGCGCGGCATGCCATGGCGGCGGGGCGTTTTCGGGTAAAGATCCGTCTAAGGTCGATCGTTCAGCGGCCTACGCCGCGCGCTATGTGGCGAAAAATATCGTCGCCGCCGGGTTAGCTACGCGCTGTGAAGTTCAGCTGGCCTGGGCCATTGGCCTTTCCCGCCCGGTCGCGGTGCGCATTAACACCTTTGGCACAGGCAAAGTGGCGGCGCAACGTCTGCAGCAGCTGGTTGCGCATCATTTCGACCTCAGCGTTTACGGCATTATCCGTCAGCTCGATTTGCTGGCGCCACGTTACCGCCAGACGGCGTGCTACGGCCACTTCGGCCGGGAAACATTTCCATGGGAACGCACGGATAAGGCTGAGCAGCTGCGTGACGATGTCGCCGCGCCTCGGTGTGCGCCCCTGTGTCCCCCATTGCATTGAAAATAACAGGAGAAAGTTATGTCCGGGCAGAGTTTAGGCTTAATTGAAACCGTCGGCTTAACGGTGGCGGTAGAAGCCGCCGATGCCGCAATGAAATCGGCTAATGTCGGCCTGATCGGATACGAGCTGACGAAAGGCGGGGGACTGGTGACGGTAAAGTTTAGCGGTGAGGTTGGCGCCATGAACGCCGCCGTCGCTGCCGGTGTGGCTGCGGCCAGCCGGGTGGGGAGCGTCTACGCGTGGAAAATCATCGCCCGTACCGCAACCAGCATCGATAGCCTGATTGCCTCCACGGAAACCTGCGGTATTGCTCCCGACCCTGTGGCGGCCGCCGCGACAGTGCTACCCCCGGCGGCGGAACAGAAAGCGGTCGCCATTCCGGTGGTTAATGTCGAACCTGATATGACGGCGGCCTCTTGCGGTGAGCTAAGCGACAGCGTGTGCGCTGAGGCACCGCTAAGCGGAGAGTCCGCCACCCAGGCAAGCGAATCGCCGCAGCGTAGCGAGCAGGGTGATGAGACGGAAAATGGCGGCGATCGCATCATCAGTACGCCGGCGGAAAAGGCGGCGCCCAAACCCGCGCGTCCTCGTCCCAAAAGCCCCCGACGCTAACGTGATAATTGCCTGACGAGCCACCTGCGGGTGGCTTTTTTACGACGGAAGGATGACCCCGCTATGAGAACGGGCGGTGGGAAGGGAAGAACGGTCGATGGGAAGGATTATCGGAGGCCCGCCGTGGGGCAAACTCCGCCGCGGCCAGCAGGGGCTGGCGGAGTTGTGGGTCCCGGGAGCATCATCAAGGCGTGGGGTTATTCACCGTCTTGCCGGCTTTGGCGGCGGGCAGATGGCGTCCGATGCCAAAGCGGTAAATGGCCGCCCCGACGATCCCGCCCACCACCGGCGCAATCAGCGGGACAAGGAAGTAGGGAATCTCTCTACCGCCCGTCATCGCCATCGATCCCCAGCCGTTCAGAAAGGTAAACAGTTTCGGACCGAAGTCGCGGGCCGGGTTCATGGCAAATCCGGTGAGCGGCGCGGTCGCGGCGCCGATCACCGCCACCAGTAAACCGATTAACAGCGGTGCAAGCGGCCCTTTCGGCACGCCGTTGCCATCATCGGTCAGTGCCATAATAAGACCGATCAGCATTGAGGTAATGACGATTTCCACGAGCGCCGCCAGCCAGACGCTGATATTCGCCGCCGGATAGGTGGAGAATATGCTGGCCAGATACAGGCTGTCCTGACTGCCGCGTACCATTTGGTGGGCTTGTTCATAGTCGGCGAACATATTGTGGTAAAGGAGATAGGTGAGCGCGGCGCCGCAAAACGCCCCGGCCATCTGGGCCAGAATATAGGGCACCACTTTTTTGGCGTCAAAGCTGGCGAACATCCATAGCGCGATAGTGACCGCCGGGTTAAGGTGCGCGCCCGAGATGCCCGCCGTCAGATAGACCGCCAGAGCGATACCCAGGCCCCACACGATGCAGATTTCCCAAAGACCAAAGCTGGCGCCGGCGAGTTTTGCCGCGCACAGCACGCTGGTACCGAAAAACATAAATAAGCCGGTGCCCAGAAATTCCGCAAGACAAGGCCCGGTAACTGCTTCACGAGATTCACTCATAGTTTTTTCCTGTATTAAGCGATGCGTGGTTTCATCTCTTAACGCTGCTGGGGACAAAGGATAAGAGAGCTAAATCATGCTGCTGGTTAACCGCCGATATGGCAGTGAAACCCCATCGATTCGACGACTTTTTTCAGGCTGGCCATTTTGTCCTCGGGATGCGACTTTGCCTCGCCCATGGGATAAATGCGGCCCAGCAGGTTATATTTATTTTCACCAAAGGTGTGATAAGGCAGCAGATGAAGGGTATCAACGCCGGACATGAGCCGGGCAAATTCGGCAATGCTGCGAATCTCATCTGCGCTATCGTTGACGCCGGGAATGACGGGAATGCGAACAATAACGTGGGTGATAAAGGAAATACGGATAAGGTTTTCCAGAATCCGCTCGTTATTGACGCCGGTATTTTGTTCATGAACCACCGGGTTAATGGCTTTAATATCCGTCAGCGCCAGGTCAACCCACGGAAAGACCTCCTCAATCACCTCTTTGCTGGCCATCCCGGTGGTTTCCATCGCCGTGTGCCACCCTTTTGCTTTACAGGCTTTTAAAAGCTCACGGGCAAATTCCGCTTGTGCCAGCGGTTCGCCGCCTGACAGGGTAATCCCCCCGCCTGAACGACGAAACAGGTTCTCCTCTTTCTGTAATTCACGCATCACCTCGCTGACGGTCATGCGTTTCCCTTTCATTTCCAACGCCCGAGTCGGGCAGACTTGCGTGCATTTACCGCACTGAATGCAGCGCTCGCGGTCGATGAAAAAGGGATTGCCGGGGGAGAGCGCATGCTGCTGACAAACATCGACGCATTTTCCACAGCGGATACAATCGCTCTTTTTATAAATTAACTCAGGTTGCGGGCGCTGCGATTCCGGATTGCTGCACCACCTGCAGGCCAGCGGGCAGCCTTTAAAAAAAGGGATGGTGCGGATGCCGGGACCATCATGCAGGGAATAGCGTTGAATATTAAATAAAACGCCTTCGGTATCGTATTCGACTCTGTTCATAACATCACTCGTCAAAAAAGCGACCATCAGGCAACAGCAAGTCAGCCGCTAAAATCGGGTCTGATAAGGGGCCATGCGTACCAGTACGGCCCCGATCGGTAGGGCAAAATCAGAATTGCTGCTCGGTACGACTGATAATGTCATCCTGAACTTCTTTAGCCAGCACCACGAACTGAGCGCTATAGCCGGCGACGCGTACTACCAGGTCCTGATGCTGCTGCGGGTTTTTCTGCGCTTCCAGCAACGTGTTGCGGTCAATCACGTTGAACTGAACGTGCATCCCTTTCTTATCGAAGTAGTTGCGCACCAGCCCGCCGAAGTTACGCAGACCCTTTTCGCCCGCCAGAGAGGAGGGCAGGAATTTCTGGTTATAGAGGGTGCCGTTCGAGGCGATGAAGTGATCCAGTTTCGCCACCGAGTTGGCCGCTGCGGTAGGGCCAAGGGTATCTTTCCCCTGACGCGGAGAGACGCCGTCGGCCAGCGGTTCTTTCGCCAGACGGCCATCCGGGAGGGCGCCGACGTCCTTACCAAACAGAACGTTAGCGGATACCGGGTAGATCCCGGCCTGGAAACGGCCGCCGCGTGGGTTGGTATACTTCTCCACTTCCTGGCAATAAATCAGCGCGCAATGACGGGCGACGAGGTCCACGTCGTCGATGTCGTTACCGAAGCTCGGGGTGTTTTCCAGAATATGACGGATCTCTTGATAGCGGGAGCTGTCCGTGGCCGGCGCTGAGCCGGCGCTGGAGAGCTGGCGGTAAACTTCATTTTTAATCGCTGCCGGATTGAGCGAGCCGTGCTGGTCGATAATACGTTTGACCACGTCGTAGATATCCTGCTCGTCCAAAGAGGCTTTCGCCGACCCGGCATGAGGGTTCCCTCCTGACGGATAGCCGAAGTTAGCATCCAGCGCCCCTTTCAGCTCCTGCAGCGTCAGACGCCGATCTTCGAAGACCTGTTTCTGTATGGCATAGACGGAGTCGCCGGTATCTGCGATGCCGAAGGCCTGCGGACCGGTAAAGTTATAAATCGCGCCGCCTTCCTGCAGGGATTTGCCGCGACCAATACAGTCATCGACCAGCGCCGACAGGAACGGTAGCGGGCAGCGTTCGCCGTGGGCGATATCGACGCTGTTGCACGCTTCCACCAGCTGGTGGACGAAGTGCGCCATCTGTTGTTTGAAGGCGGCGTAGAAGTCGTCGATGCTGGTGTACTGCGTCATCTCGCCGGTGACCGGGCCGAGTTGTTGACGACCAGAACGGCCGTTGTTGAGGGTGATTTCCAGTACCTTCGCCACGTTGAAAAAGGCCGCGTCATGCCAGCCTTCGGTACGATGCGGCGCCTGCGGCTCCACGCAGCCGATAATGCAGTAGTCGCGGGCGTCATGCAGCGATACTCCGCGGTTTTGCAGCGCCGGAATGATCACCTCGTCGTTGTACATCGCCGGAACGCCAAGACCAAGCCGCACCAGTTCGCAGGCGCGATAGAGAAACTCATCCGGCGTGCCCTGCCAGACGCGAATGGAGAAGGAGGGCTGCGGCAAACGGACGTGGGCCGTCGCTTCCATGCACATATAGGTCAATGGGTTGGTGGCATCGCGACCGTCCTCGGTCTGACCGCCAACGCACAGGTTCTGGAACACGGCATAGCCGGCGAAGGCCTGGGCGGAAATCTCATCGCGCGTTTTGTTGATATCATTCAGTTTGATCCAGCAGCAGTCCACCAGCTCCTGGGCAAATTCGCTGCTGATGGATTTATCCGCCGCCAGATAGGGATACATATACTGATCGAAACGGCCGGGAGAAATAGAGTGGCCGCTGGATTCAATCTGCAGCATGCTCTGTATAAACCAGAACGTCTGGCAGGCCTCCCAGAACGTCGTCGCGCCGTATTCCGGCACGCGGGTACAGTTTTGCGCAATGTGCTCCAGCTCGCGCTGGCGTGCAGGGTCGCGCTCTTCGCGGGCAAGACGAGCGGCTTCCTGGGCATAGCGGTGCGCAAAATTGATTGCCGCCTGATAGCTCAGAATAACGGCGTGATAAAACTGCTCTTTTTTGATGTAATCCGAGGTGCCGCGATCGAGGTTTTCCAGCGCGCGGGTCGCTTCATCGATGATTCCGCGAAAGCCGATTTTCAGCACTTTGCCATAGTCAACGCTGACGTGCCCGACTCCGCCGAAGAAGTAGTTACCCACGGTGAACACGCCGTTGCCCATACTCTCTTTTGTCCCTGCGGACATATAGGACGCCGCCAGCGAACTGGTGGTTTTACCCGGCCAGTATTGAAAGGCCTGGCGCAGCTCGTCGGCCGTTTTCTTCTCAATGATAAACGGGTCGGCAACCCGTTGCGCCATGGTTTCGAACTCTTTTTCGACCCAGTCGTAGGAAAATTCAGGGCAAATTTCCGTCGAACGTGGGTTGATGGTGACCGCGCCGACAATTAATTCATCAGGACGGATGGTCACCGGCAGTTCATTGAATATTTTCTCAACGACTTTTGCCCGCCGCATAATCGCGGGAAGGTGTTCATTCTCTTTATAAGCTTCGGTTGCCAGTACCGCACGTTCAGATTCCACATAAGGTTTAGCCTGCAGAATCATATTTTTCAGTCTTACCACACGATCGGTCGGATGAGTAAAGCCTTTCTCTAACATACAATAACTCCCGAAATAATATAAGCGTGATTCATTAACCACACCTGAGTTGTGTTACCTGACGGCAGTGACGGGTACGCTAGCTAATAATGTTGCTGCCGATTAAACGAATAAATTGACGTAATATTTCCGGGTGCCCCATCCAGGTGGCGGCGGTGACCAGGTTACCGTCCTGGACGGCTTCATGATTCGCCGCGTTGATCCAGATGCCACCGGCCAGTTCAACTTCAGGCTTTAAGGTGAAATATCCCGTCAGCTTCTTTTCTTTTAATACGCCGGCGGCCACCAGAATTTGCGGGCCATGACAAATTGCCGCAATAGGTAGCGCAATATTATCCGCATAGTGAATAATATTTAATACCGTTCTGTTGAGACGTAAATATTCTGGCGCACGACCGCCGGTTATATAAATTCCACAATATTCCTGCATCCTGATTTCATCAAACGAAGCGGTTAAGCGGAATAAGTGACCCGGTTTTTCGGTATAGGTTTGATCGCCTTCAAAGTCATGAATCGCGGTCTTAATATATTCCCCGCTGCGTTTCCCGGGGCAAACGACATCAACTCTGAAACCTAACATGCTTAATGCCTGCCATGGCACCATGACTTCATAGTCTTCAGAGAAATCGCCTGCGAGCAGCAAAATTCTTTTCATAAGCGAACTCTCAGAATGTACTGTCATCATCCTCAATAATACGCATGGCCTCATGCACCGCGGCGATCTCGCCAAAGATGGCCAGCGTCGTGATATGCTGCGGGCAGCTACCGAAGATCTCCGATACCGCAACGTGCGCGCTTTTACTTGCCAGATCGGCGTAAAAGTACAGATCCGCTACCGGCAGCATCACCAACCCGATCGCGTCAATGCGGATGCTTTCCAGCCGGTTGCGCGATTCTGAAGGCATCCGCCGTTTTAGCATGGCCAGCGTTTCCGGCATCGGCGCGTTGATAATGCGTTTTTTCATGGCTGGGCCACCTACTGTGCTGCTGTCAACGAATATTGAGCGCTTCAACCATCACGCACCGGCGATGTCTGGCGAAATTGCGCGCCGACGTCAGCCCTTCACCGGTCGGGCCGGCAATAGTAAACGTGGCGTGCCCCTCGCCCCCGACGCCAAGTCCGGCATATGAGGGACCGTTTTTTACAAAAATCGTGGTCTGGATCTGTCGCGCCATTTTGGTGAGTTTTTCGACGTTGGTCGAGTGCATCATGGCGGTGTGGCGATTGCCATGCTCGACCTTTACCGCCAGATCGATCGCTTCATCGACATTCTCTACCCGGACCACCGGCAGAATCGGCATCATCAATTCGTGTACCACGAAGGGATGGTCGCGTTCGGTTTCAATCAGCACCACTTTGATCTCTTCCGGCACGCTAATGCCAATTTGCTGCAGAATGTAGCGGGCGTCTTTGCCCACAAACGCGGTGTTCGGGCCGGTCCCTTTTTCATTCAGCACCAGCGCCTGCAGTTGCTGAATCTGCTGCCGGTCGCACAGCAGCCAGGCGCCGCTTTTTTTCATGCAATGGATCAGGTAGTCAGCCGCTTCATTGACGACAATGACCTCTTTTTCCGCCACGCAGGGGAGGTTGTTATCGAAGCTGCAGCCGTTGATGATATCCCGGGCGGCTTTCTCAATATTCGCGGTCTCATCCACCACCACCGGAGGGTTGCCCGCGCCCGCGCCGATCGCCTTCTTACCGGACGACATCACGGTTTTCACAATCGCCGGTCCGCCTGTCGCCACCAGCATATTGATCCGCGGATCGCTGATTAATGCGTTGGTGTTGGCAATCGACGGGCTGGCGACCGTCACCACCAGATTATCAGGGGCGCCCAGGCGGGCCAGCTGCTGGTTGATGAGGGAGACGCAGTGCAGCGAAACATGGCGTGAACGGGGATGCGGGCTGAACACCACCGAGTTGCCCGCCGCCAGCATGCCGATGGTGTTGCAGATAATGGTCTCCGTCGGATTGGTGGTGGGGGTGATCGAGCCAATGACGCCATAGGCGGAGTATTCGCTCAGCGTCAGGCCGCCGTCGCCGCTCTGTGCGGAGGTGACCAAATCTTCGACCCCCGGCGTTTTTTGCGCGGCAACGCGGTTTTTCACCAGCTTGTCGGCATAATTACCCATCCCGGTCTCTTCCACGGCCATGGTGGAGAGAGTTTGTAAGATGTCCTCCTGCAGGAAAAACTGGCGAATGCCGCCAACAAAACGGGCGCGATCCTGCATTGAACAGTGGCGATACTGGATTTGCGCCTGCTGCGCTGCCGTAATGGCTTCGTCCATCGTCGCAAAAACGCCCTCCGCGGATGCGCTGTCGCCGGCGGTTGCGGGTCCGGCATGGCTTGCCAGCACGCTGGCGACAATCGCTTCGATGCTCTCCCGGTCGAGAGGCGAGGCGGCGATCGGGGCGCTCTGCTCGGGCGCTGGCGCCGTCGTTTTGCTGTATTTACTCAGCACGCGGGAGACGGCCTGAGTAATTTCAAGATCGTTCATGCTGTATATTCCTTACTGCGCTAGGCACGCGTTTTTACCCATCATCAAATGTACGGCGTGGTGGTCGATTTGAGCGGGGCCGGATCGAGGGTCGCCAGCAGCTGCTTCCCGACGTCCCTGGCGGCAATGACCGCTTGCCGCACCGCACCGGAATCGCCGGCAAAAGTGAAGATCACCTCATTACTGAAGCTGGTGCCGTGCGCCGGGCTGGCGTATCCCACCGGCTCGATGACGGCGGCCTTGGCGGCGGCATCAGCCACCACGACGCCAATCGCCGCCGGAGAGGCGCAGGTCAGACCGAAGGATTTACCCAGCGGCGCGCCAAATGCCTTATTAAGGGCGCTGCTGGCGCGCGCGGTGTACTGGAACTCCAGATGACCTGCCGGCGAGCCATAGACATCGCCCATGGTGCGTTGAATTTCGCCCAGCGCTACTTCCACCGCGCGGCGAACATCGGACACATCGGAAGCGCCGAAAATAATCAAGCAGCCATGGCCGCCGCCGCCTTCGGTATCGCGAGCCAGCTCAATAGAGAGAATTTCGCTGTTGGTGGCTTTAATCGCTTCATCCGCGGCAAAGATATGCGGGCCGGCCCCGGTGCGGGCGCCAAGAATACCGATTGAGCGATATTTCTTGTCGATATTCATGACTTCATGTAATTGATGGTCGACATTGGCAATAACCAATCCGATAGTATGCCCGAGGGCGGTACCGACAAATTCTGTTAAACCGCAGCCGATAACACTGGCCACCGTTTTATTATTTGTGCTCGCATCAGTCTGTTTATTCATTACTTCAGATATAATCTGTTCAACAAGATTATCTCTCATGGTCAGTATCCTCTGGCTGTATTAACTGACGGCTTTCGGCAGGATTTTTTCCACTTCAATATGCGGGCGCGGAATAACGTGTACGGAGACCAGTTCCCCGACTTTGCCTGCCGCCGCCGAACCAGCATCCGTGGCCGCTTTTACCGCACCTACATCGCCGCGAACCATGACGGTTACTAACCCTGAGCCAATTTTTTCATAGCCAACCAGGGTGACGTTAGCAGATTTAACCATGGTATCTGCGGCTTCAATTGCGGAAACCAGACCTTTTGTTTCAACCATACCTAATGCTTCTTGTTGCATAACGACCTCAATATTCCAGGTGAGAGTAAAAGCAAGTCATGAAATAACCGCGCGGGTTGCATTCATGTACTTAATAAATTCATGCACTACGATGTTATTGCGCTCAGGACAAAATGTTTTGCCCGCCAGAGAGACTTTCTTGTTTTTCGCTATTAACCCGGACAATAAAATCCTCCCCGGCAAGATCGGGGCGGCGAGTTGCTCAGGCCACGCTCTCTAACCGGGCAGCGAGCGCGGCCGCATCTTGCGCAATCATCTGTTCTTCATTGGTGGGTATCACGGCGACAATGGGATGGCCGGGCAATGAGATAACCCCCTCCCGGCCGGCAAATATTTGCCCATTCTTCACGCTGTCGAGATGGACCCCAAATATCGCCAGCCGTTTAGCGGTGAGCTCCCTCACCAGCGCCGAGTTTTCGCCGATGCCACCGGTGAAGATCAGCGCATCAAAGCGGTGTAACGAGGCCAGATGGGCGCCAAGATGGCGGGCAAGCCGGTGAACCATGACATCAATCGCCAGCGTGGCCCGAGGATCGCCGGTGCTGCGCGCTTCCTGTAGCGTGCGACAGTCGCTGGAGAGGCCGGAGAGACCGAACAGCCCCGCATCGTTATTGACCATGCGGTAGAGCGATTCGATGGTCTGCCCGGTACAGCGGGCGATATAGGCCGCGGCGCCAAAATCCAGATCGCCGCAACGCGTTCCCATCACCAGCCCCTCCAGCGGGGTCATACCCATCGAGGTATCCACGCTTTGCCCATTTTTGACTGCGCATACCGAGGCGCCGTTACCCAGGTGCGCAATCAAAATGCCGTGGTTAGCGGGATCGAGTTTCAGACGCGTCACGGCCTCGGCGGCGATAAAACGATGAGATGTGCCATGAAAACCATAGCGTCTGACCTGATGCTGCTGCAGATACTCAAGCGGGATGGCGTAGGTATAGGCTTCTGGCGGTAGCGTCTGATGGAAGGCGGTATCAAACACGGCAACCTGCGGCAGCTCTGGCAGAAGCGTCATGGCCGCCTCAATGCCGATCAGGTTGGCGGGATTATGCAAAGGCGCCAGCGCCGAAAGTTCCCGAATGCGGCTAATCACCGCCGCGGTAAGGCGTACCGATTGTTTGAAGTCACTGCCGCCGTGGGCCACCCGATGGCCGATGGCGCACACGCGGGCGAGCAATGCCTGACTTTCGAGTGTCGCAAAGAGGGTGGTTAACGCGCAGTGATGGCTGGCATCGTCAAGCCGCCCGGTCGTTTTGTTACCCTCCGCGTCTTTAAACGTCATGCAGGCATCTTCCAGCCCCAGCTTTTCCGCAATCCCGGAAAGCAGCGGTGCGTCCTGGCCGCGTGGCATGACTGAGAATTTAAGAGAAGATGAACCACAATTAATAACCAGAACCAGTGAAGCTGACGACATGATAACCCCTGTCTGTAGCAGTCTTTTTAGAAAGACCCATTGCATGGTGTGAGTGAAAACTGTTCACGGCTGAAACGTTCGAGAGTCAAACGCGCAATGGCGATGTCTTCCTCGACGCTCCCGCCGCTGATGCCAATCGCGCCGAGCAGTACGCCCGCGGACCAGCAGGGGAGCCCGCCGCCAAAGCAGCAGATGCCCGGTGCGCTATGCAGGCCGTAAAGGCTGGCGCCAGGCTGTACGTGCGCGGCGAGCTGATGGGTCGGCATCTTCAGCGCCACCGCCGTCCAGGCCTTTTGCGTTGCGAGCGTATGGCTGATAAGCAGGGCGTTTTCCATACTAAAGAAGTAACGCTGCTGACCGCAGGCATCCACCAGACTGAACACGATGGGCACATTGGCGGTCTCTGCGGCATCCGCGGCATATTTTGCCAGCGATGCGGCATTCGTCAGGCTCAGCGAGCCATGGCGCGGGGCGAGCTGGCGCGCAATCGCTTTGTCGATACGGTGTTCCAGTTCGTTATTCGGCGTCGGGAGCATGGTGTTTCCTCGCGGTGACCTACTGACCATTCAGGTCGAGTGAATCGACAATGCCGACCACGGCGGCATCGATAACGGAGTGTTCTTTACTGGTGCTCATTCGCGCGGAGCTGCCGGTGGTGATAATCACCGTTTCGCCATTCCCCGCCCCGACGAAATCCACGGCGACCTGCGCTGTCCCCGTGGGCTGATAGTGTTCATCCAGACGGGCGACAATCAGCAGTTTCGCGCCATTGAGCGAGGCGTGTTTAGTGGTCGACACCAGAGCCCCGGTTACTTTTGCCAGATACATATTTCCTCCTGGTGCCCCTCAACGAGGGTGATACCCCGGGCGCGCAGCTCGTCGCGTGCGGCGGGGGTGATGAGCGTACGCTGAGCGATACGTAAAACGGCGCCTTTCGGCTGCCGGCGTACATCGCGAAGGGTCATCAGCGGCCTGCCGGCGCGGGGCGACGGCGAGGGGGGCGGGTTTGCCCTGGGTTGGCCGATGACGGTGACGCCATACTCCGCGAGGGTGGCAAGGTAATTGGCCTGCCGTGCCCGAAACGCCGGCGGGAGCCGGTGGGCTGAGTCTTCCCGGCATTCGGCGTTGAGCGTCACGATCGTCGGTTTATTCAGGCTGAGCGCATGAAATGCCCAGCGGCACACCAGGTTATCGCACAGGCCCAATGCGATTTTGCTCAGGCTGTTAGTGGACAGCGCGGGCAGGAACAGCGCATTGAATGCGGCGGCCGTTTGCGCGGGCGCCTGGTTATCGCACAGGACATCCACCCCGCGGCGTGCCAGCGCTTCCAGACAGGCAGCGTGCAATGGCGACTGCGTTGCGCTGTGGGAAGAGGCGATGACCAGCAGGTAGCCGCTCCGGTCCAGGGCGGTGAGGCAATCCAGCGTGGTGGGCAAGGTGGTGAGATCCTCCCCGCTTAACACCACGCGCATCACCCGGCTGCGTGACTGGAGGGCCCGCTGGCGCTGGGCCAGCACGTTATCAATGATGGTATCGAGCAGCTGAGAGAGTCGTTGTGAGTTCATCGCTCTCCTCCCCGGCGGCGGTGTATGGCAACGACCGGCGCCACCAGCAGCGATGGTATCGCCGGAATGACGCATGTGCCGGCGTGCCGGGAAACATCGGCAAAGTGGCGCAAGCTGTTTGCGCCGCCGACCGGGTTTCCTTTTTCATCCGCTACGGCTAATGCGATATGGGCCTGGCCAGGGGCCACGCCGGCTGGCAACGCCTCGCCGCTGCGCCGCGCTGCCAGAATCGGTAACCGCCGGATTGCCGCGCTGTCAGCCATAGCGGCATTCCGCCATCACGCGCCTGACACAGTCGCCGTTACGTAGACCAAAACCATTGGCTTCTTCGACATCGACATGCATTTCCAGTACCGCGTCAGCGCTGACGCGAACCACCACGTGGCTGAGAATACCGCCGCGCAGGCCTTCAATACGCACATCGATCTCCATGCCGTCACGCAGGGCATGCCGCTCGGCTTCCGCTGGCGAAATATGAATATGCCGCCAGGCAACAATCGCGCCGTCGCTTTTGCTGACCCGTCCGCGCGGGCCGATGATCTCTATCCCCGGCGAATGCTGCAGGTCGCCCGACATTCTGAGAGGAGCCTTCACGCCCAGAACAAAACTGTCGGAGACGGAGATTTCAATCTGGGTGGCGCTACGCAGAGGGCCAAGAACGCGCACCCTGGTGAGCTCTCCCTTCGGCCCGCGGAGGGTTACCGTCTCTTCGGCGGCGTACTGACCCGGCTGTTTTACCGCCTTCATCCGGGTGAGGGTGGAGCCATAGCCAAACAGAATGTCCATATCCTCCCGGCTGAGATGAACATGGCGATTGGAGATGCCCACGGGGATGTCCAGCGTCTGCGTCCCCTCCGGCCGGGAGGTTATGGCTCCCGGGCCACGGGCGGCGAGTTCCTGAAGAATCTGACGGGTGATCAATTCGGCTTGCTGCTGGTTATCATGCATAACGTCAACGACCTGAAAGTGATGAAAGAAGCGATATTCAGCATATTCACTCCCGCGTCGGGCTTTTTGCCGTGACGCAGGACTTTTTTGACCGTCCGCCGGGGGGAGGACAAACTTGTCCAGAGTTACCCGGCAACGGCGGTCAGCAACTGGTCTATATCCGCGGCGCGCGGCTGGCAGGGATTCGAGGCCGTGCAGCCATCTGCTAGGGCCGCGTCGATCAGCGGCTGACGCAGGGAGGTTAATTCCGCAAGGTCTGTGCCCAGCGCCCGTAGCGTGGCGGGAATACCAAAATGGCGATTGATATCGCGGATGGCGCTTATCAGCGCATCCAAAGTCTGGTCAGGCGTGGCGGCGCGGATGCCCATCAGGGCGGCGCATTGCAGATATCGCGCTCTGGCATGAGGGGCATGACCGGCGTTGTATTCAATAATGAAGGGCAGCAGCATGGCGTTAATTTTGCCGTGCGGAATATGCAGCATACCGCCGATGGCGTGTGCCATGCCGTGTACCAGGCCCAGTCCCGCCGAGTTAAACGCCATGCCGGCCATGCAGGAGGCGTTGTGCATATGCGTGCGTGCCTGAATATTCTTCTCATCGTGGAAAATGTCTGGCAGGTTTCGCCAGGTCAACGTGATGGCTTTCTCGGCGAGCGCGTCGCTAAAATCATTTGCCCCCGTGGAGACCAGCGCCTCAATCGCGTGGGTCAGCACATCCATACCGGTATCCACCGCGACCTGGCGAGGCACGGATAAAACCAGCTGCGGATCGAGGATGGCGCAGTCCGGAACCAGTTCGTCAGCAATCAGGGGGTATTTTCGCCCGTTTTGCGGATCGGCGATGATAGCGTAAGCGGTGACTTCGGAGCCGGATCCGCTGGTGGTCGGAATCGCGATTAGCTCAATGGCATGACCGGCGAAATACTCTTCCAGCGTGACCTTGATCCCCTTTGCGGCGTCAAGCGACGATCCGCCGCCCAGCGCGATAATGGCATCCGGCCTGAAACGTTTAAACTGCGCCGCACCGGCATGCAGAATTTCCACGCTCGGGTCGGGTTTGACCTCGCTGAAAATAGACACCGAGGCCTGAGGCATTTCGTTAATCAGGTAGCGCGTTTTACCTGAAGTCACCATAAAACTATCGGTAACAATGGCCACCTTTTTATTGTTCAGTCGACGCAATGCCTGAATGGCGTCTTCACCAAAATAGACGTCAGGAATAGAGAAAAAATAGCTCGCCATCTTTCGATTACCTTATCCCGTGAGCGGATTGCGGGGATGCAAACTCCGGATGTAAAAAGAGAACGTATTGTGTCATGAGGGGAGGGAGAAGAAGCTGGCAATGCTTGTGCTCTGTGAGGATTTGGTTGCGGTCGTCTTTGCGCATTGACAAAAAAGTGCAGAGCCGTGATAACGATGCCGCTGCCATCCTCTCTTAATGAGATGATGGCGGTTTCCCCCCTCAGTGGCGGCAAGGGACGCCGTCATCCCGCGCAATTTACCTTCGCTACGTGAATAATATTCACCAGCTCATGCCAGTCGGCGGGCATAGCGGCAGCAGATGCGGACGCCTATCATCCCTGTAAACACCCCGCGGCCAGAACAGGAGAAAAGATGAGAACGCCAGAAGATGTGATATTCCCCGCAGGACGCCAGGCGCTGTATGAGCAAAACCGCTACTCCCCTGCCGTCAAATCCGGGGGCTTTCTGTTTGTTTCCGGTCAGGTGGGAAGCCGCGAGGATGGTTCAGCGGAACCCGGGCTGGAGCAGGAGGTCCGCCGGGCATTTGAAAACCTTAATGCGGTGTTGGCTGCCGCAGAATGTACCTTTACGGATGTGGTCGATGTCACCATGTATCTGGTCGATGCCCAATCGACTATCGACACGGTCTGGAAGGTGCTGCCGGAATTCTGGGGTGAAGCCCCCTGGCCGACGCTGACGGGCGTCGGCGTGAGCTGGCTATATGGCTTCCGTTTTGAAATCAAGGTCACCGCCCGGCTGCCCACTTGTCGATGAGTCTCGACTCCGTTCTTTAATGATATCGATCAGTGCGCGCAGGCTGGCGGGCATATGCCGGTTGGCCGGGAACCAGAGGCACAAACCGGGAACCGGGGGGCACCACGGTTCCAGCACCGTGACCAGCCGGCCATCCGCCAGCGCCGCGCGGGCGTGTAGGTCCGGGACATAGGCGATCCCCAGACCTTTCATCGCCGCATCCACCATCAGCGGCGAACTGTTGAGCGTCAACGTCCCGGGGACATCCAGCATGATGCTTTGACCGTGGCGGGAAAACTCCCAGCGGTAGCGCTTACCGCTGGGCAAACGCTGGCGAATGCACTGATGGTGCGCCAGATCGTCCGGGGTCACGAGAGCAGGGCGCTGCGCCAGGTACGACGGCGACGCCACCGCCAGGAAACGCACATCTTCGCCAAAACGTACTGCCACCATATCGGCAGGGACATCCTCCGCCAGCCGGATCCCCGCATCAAAACCGTCGGCGACGATATCCACCAGTCGGCCATCCACCACCAGATCCAGCGACACGCCGGGATAGCGCGCCATATAATCCGGCACGACCGTCTGCAGCAGCAGGTGAATAGCCTCTTCGCCACCATTAATACGCAGCGTGCCCACAATCTGCCCCTGGGTCTCCGCGACCTCTTCCAGCGCCTGCTCCAGCCCGTTCAGGTGCGGCGAAATACGCCGCAGCAGCGCCTCTCCGGCTTCGGTTAACGCGACGCTGCGCGTGGTGCGATGTAACAGGCGAACGCCCAGACGCGCTTCCAGCCCGCGGATCGCATGGCTTAATGTGGAACGGGTCACGCCGGAAAAATCCGCTGCGCGACGAAAACTACGCTGTTCCGCTACGGCGATAAAGGCTTTCAGGTCGGAAAGCGTCGGCGTTTTAACTGGTGATTTCATTTCACCTCTTCATGCTATTTGTTGAGTCTTATCATGCCAATCATCATGCCATATCCTGTGGCGGTGGGTTAATAACTTTTCAGGAGAATCACGATGAGCAGTAAAACCTGGTTTATTACCGGTACCTCAACCGGCCTCGGGCGCCTGATGACCGAGCGTCTGCTGGCGCGAGGCGACAGAGTGATCGCCACCCTGCGCCGCTCCGGCGCGCTGGATGATCTGCTGGCCCAATATGGCGGGCAGCTTCATGTCCTGCTGCTGGACGTGACGGACGCTGATGCGGTACGCCGGGTGGTGCGGCAGGCGTTCGACTTCGCCGGGCGTATCGATGTGCTGGTCAGTAACGCGGGATACGGGCTCTTCGGCGCGGCGGAAGAGGTTACCGATAGCCAGATTGAGCGTCAGATTGCCACCAATCTCACCGGACCGATTCAGCTGATTCGGGCGGCATTACCTGCCCTGCGTCAGCAGGGAGGCGGGCGCATTGTGCAGATATCGTCAGAAGGCGGGCAGATTGCCTGGCCGAATTTCAGCCTTTATCACGCCACCAAATGGGGGATTGAAGGATTTATTGAGTCCGTTGCGCAGGAGGTGGCGCCTTTTGGCATCGATTTTATTATTGCTGAACCCGGCCCGACCGCGACGAATTTTGCGAGCGGACTGGATACGGCTCCGCCGATGGCCTGCTATGACAGCACCCCCGCCGGCGAAGTTCGCCGCGGGCTGGCGCAGGGAACAATCGCCATTAACGGCGATGCGTTAAAAACCGTCGCCGCGATAGTTGCCGCTTCGGACGAGGACGCGCCGCCGTTTCGTCTGGCGCTGGGCGGTAAGGCCTATCATTCTATCCGCGAGGCGCTGCACAGTCGGTTGCAGGTGCTGGAGGAGACCCGCGCCGTGGCGCTGAGCGTGGATAAGAAGGTGTGATGAGGCGGTATTAGTAAACGCGAGATCAACGGTGACAGGATGAAAAAAATCCACGCGGGGGCGTGGATTTTTGCGGCGTTACGGCGGCGATGAGGCCCGCGGGGCCCATCGCACGGCCAGAAACGATTTAGACGTTGAACAGGAAGTTCATCACATCGCCATCTTTAACGATGTAGTCTTTCCCTTCCGCGCGCATCTTGCCGGCTTCTTTCGCCCCTTGTTCACCTTTGTAGGTAATAAAGTCTTCGTAGGCGATGGTCTGCGCACGGATAAAGCCTTTTTCGAAGTCGGTGTGGATTTTACCCGCCGCCTGCGGAGCGGTAGCACCGACGGGGATAGTCCATGCGCGAACTTCTTTTACCCCAGCGGTAAAGTAGGTCTGCAGGTTCAGCAGTTCATACCCGGCACGGATCACGCGGTTCAGCCCCGGCTCTTCCAGACCGAGCTCGGCCATGAACTCATCACGGTCGGCATCGTCCAGCTCGGCGATATCTGATTCTACCGCGGCGCACACGGCGACAACCACCGAGCCTTCAGCCGCGGCGATTTCACGGACTTTGTCGAGGTACGGATTGTTCTCGAAGCCGTCTTCGTTCACGTTGGCAATGTACATGGTAGGCTTCAGGGTGAGGAAGCTCAGGTATTTGATGGCCGCTTTATCTTCATCGGTCAGGTTTTTCAGCGCGCGCAGCATACCGGCATTTTCCAGCTGCGGCAGACATTTTTCCAGCGCCGCCAGTTCGGCTTTGGCGTCTTTATCGCCGCCTTTCGCCTTCTTCTGCACGCGGTGAATCGCACGCTCGCAGGTGTCGAGGTCGGACAGCGCCAGCTCGGTGTTGATTACCTCGATATCATCCGCCGGATCCACTTTATTGTTGACGTGGATGATGTTGTCGTTTTCAAAGCAGCGCACCACGTGACCGATAGCTTCGGTTTCACGGATGTTGGTCAGGAACTGGTTGCCCAGACCTTCGCCTTTGGACGCGCCTTTCACCAGGCCGGCGATATCGACGAATTCCATGGTGGTCGGCAGAATACGCTGCGGTTTGACGATTTCAGCCAGCTTGTCCAGACGCGGATCGGGCATCGGCAC
>NZ_JBJDNH010000019.1:0-108797 GCF_044900465.1 Klebsiella sp. NPDC088457
AGAGACTTGGTATTCATTTTTCGTCCGAAGACGTTAAGAATCCATGTCACTTTGAGTGCCCACACAGATTGTCTGATAAATTGTTAAAGAGCAGTTGCGACGGCGCTGTGCGCTCTGTCGCGAGGTGGCGTATATTACGCTTTCCTCTTGCAGAGTCAACCCTGAATTTCAGGATTTTTTCTCTGCCGACCCGGCTTACTCTGTGAACTCGTTCACATGTGCCGTGTCAGTGGGAGCGCATTATAGGGATCCCAGTTTTTTGCACAAGCCTTTTATCGATCTTTTTTTCCAAGTGATGGTTTTTCACCCTTTTCGTCGCGTTATTGTCCAGTTTGCTCAATTTTCACCACAATAAAGGGTTGCAGATGGCGGAAAAAGCCACCAAAGTCTTCGTACAACTCCGGTTTATTGAGGTAATCATGTCCGCCAATTTACGTCCTTATAAAGATTTATTCCCGCAAACAGGCCTGCGGGTGATGATCGATGCCACCAGCGTGGCAATCGGCGATGTCAGAATGGCTGATGATGTCAGTATCTGGCCACTGGTCGCCATTCGCGGCGATGTTAACTATGTGGAAATCGGTGCCCGTACCAATATTCAGGACGGTAGCGTTCTGCACGTTACGCATAAATCTGCTTATAACCCGCAAGGCAATCCACTGATCGTTGGCAACGATGTCACCGTCGGTCATAAGGTGATGCTGCATGGCTGCACTATCGGCGATCGGGTGCTGGTAGGGATGGGTTCCATTTTGCTGGATGGCGTAGTGGTAGAAGATGATGTCATGATTGGCGCCGGCAGCCTTGTACCGCAGAACAAGCGGCTGGAAAGCGGCTATCTCTATTTTGGCAACCCGGTTAAGCAAATCCGCTCCCTGACGGAAGCGGAGCGGGCGGGACTGCTCTATTCAGCAAACAACTATGTGCAATGGAAAAACGATTATCTGGATCAGGAGAACCAAACCCAGCCTTGATCGTCCTCCTGCTGCTCGCGGATCAATTCGTCAGCCTCTTCTTCCAGATCCCAGCGATGCTCGCGAAACACGGCCAGCCACTGCGCGGGATCTTCCCCCCCAAAGCGCTGGCCTAATATTTCACCTTTGATAGCGCAGGTGAGTTGCATACCATTAACCAGCACCGGGAAGGTGACGCATTGCCGCCCGGCATCCCACTCTTCACGGTCAGGAAACTGAATGGCCTGATTCACGTATTCAGTTCCTTGTGCAACGCATGAATCACCGGCGCAATATCCGGCAGAACGCCATGCCACAGCAGCACCGCGTGGGCAGCCTGGGCCACCAGCATCCCTAACCCATCAGCACACATTTTAGCTCCGTGCTGCTGGCACCAGCTCAAAAACGGCGTATTGCCCTTCTGATAAAACATGTCATAGCAATAGACATGCGGGCCGATTAAAGAGGACGGGATGGCCGGCACTTCACCACCAATACCGCTGGAGGTCGCATTAATAATGAGATCGAACTCGAGCCCGGCCAGCGACGCCATTTCCACGGCACAAACGCTACCGGTATGGGCAAACAGCGTTGCCAGCTGATGCGCACGGGAGCTGGTGCGGTTGACGATAGTGACCGCGCAATCCAGCGATAAAAGCGGCAGCAACACGCCGCGCGATGCGCCACCGGCGCCAATAAGCAATACCCGGCAACCCGGTTTAATAAAACCAAGCCGCTCCAGATCGCTCAGTAGCCCAATACCATCGGTATTGTCCCCCAGCAAACGCCCGTCTTCCAGCCGCTTGAGAGTATTGACCGCCCCCGCCAACGCCGCTCGTTCGGTCAGTTCATCCGCGCGGGAAAACGCCTCTTCCTTGAACGGGACGGTAACGTTGGCCCCCTTTCCCCCTTCAGCAAAGAAAGTATTCAGCGTACTGGTAAATTCATCCAGCGGTGCCAGTATGCGCCCATACGGGTGTGTAATTTGCAACTGCTGCGCAAAGTGCTGGTGAATAGCGGGGGACTTACTGTGGGCGATCGGGTTTCCGAAGACTGCGTAGGTTTCCATAACTTATCCCTGGCGAAAGAGTTCGCCCGTCAGGGCATCGCGAATTTCAGACGGGTTTTGACGACCGCCCGTTGCACCATCGACCACCGGGAAACCGGCGCCGAACTGAGCCTGCACTTCGGCAGTAGTACGGCAAGGTGGCTGGCCGGACAGATTCGCGCTGGTTGAGACCAGCGGTTTACCATAGGCCTTGCACAGTTCAACCACCAGCGGATGATCGCTCACGCGAACCGCCAGGGAGTCAAAGCGCCCGGTCAACCAGCGCGGCGTCGTGGCGCGAGCCGGGAAGACAAAGGTCACCGGCCCCGGCCAGCAGGAGAAAATTACGGCTCGTTGTTCATCGCTGAGCTGCGAATCATCAATATAGGGTGTCAGCTGTTCAAAGCTGGCGGCGATCAGAATCAGTCCCTTATCAACGGGGCGCTGTTTGAGCTCAAGCAGGCGCATAACCGCCGTTTCGCTGTCAGGATCGCAGCCAACGCCAAAAACGGCTTCCGTCGGATAGGCGATGACATGTTCATTATGCAAAACCGCCACGGCATGGGCGACGGTTTCTGAGTGCAGGTTATTATTCACTGATTTGTTCCGCCGGGATCGGCTTTCCACATTGTTTACTGGCACAGAAGCGTCTGACGCCCTGCGCCGTTTTCTTTTCGATTAATAGCGGATAATGGCATTCCGGGCATTCACCCGCTACCGGTGTGAAGTTGATAACGAACTGGCAATCGGGGTAACGATCGCAGGAATGAAAGGTTTTTCCGAAACGGGAACGGCGCTGGACCAGCTGCCCCTGGCCACACTGCGGACACGCAATCGCCGTTTCATCAGGCTTATCAATAGTTTCAGTATGTTCACATTCCGGATAACGGCTACAGCCAATGAACATACCAAAGCGCCCCTGGCGTAGCACCATTACAGCGCCGCAGGACGGGCACACTTGCCCCTCCAGCACTTTTACGATATGTCCGTCCGCCTGACTTTTCAGAGGACGGACATAGTCACAGTCCGGATAGTGGGAGCAGCCGAGAAACGGCCCGTGTTTCCCGGAGCGGATTACCAGTTCAGCCCCACACTGCGGGCAGGGCTCGTTTTTACGCACCGAAAACAGTGCTGATTTGGTCATAACAACTCGATGTTGCTGCAATAAGATTAATGCAGCATACCTTCATTTACTTCGAAGAGTAATTCTTCCATTTGCTGATAGGCATTTTCGCAGCCTGGAATATTAAACAGTACCATCAGGATCACCCATTTCAGGTCCTCCAGATCGAATTCTGCTGTATCCAGCGCCAGCACGCGCTCAATCACCATTTCTCGCGTTTCGAGGTTCAACACCTGAATTTGCTCGAGGAATAGCAAAAATCCTCGGCAACTGGCATCCAGACGCAGGCACTCTTCTTCGGTGTAAATCCGCAAAGAGAGCGGGTCAGAAGCAAGCTGCATGGGTGCGACGAGACCTTCCTGATAATCAGCCAGTTTCTCGAGCCACATCAGCGCATTATAGATATCTTCCCGATCGAATCCTGCATCGGTCAGATCCCGGGTCAGTCGATCCTGATCCACACGCATTTCTGCTTCGTTTTGGATGTAAGTCTCAAACAAATACATCAGTACGTCGAACATGGCTTGCCCTCCTTAATCGGACATAGCCGCCGGGTACAGCTGCGATCCAGCCTGCTAACTCCAGTTCAAGTAGCTGAGCTACGGTCACTGGCACAGATTGGCCGGCACGTTCAGCGACAACGTCAACAGGTGTTACCTCATCTCCTACGTTAGCCAGGAGCTCTGGAAATGGCAATGCTACAGGAGGCTGATCCATGCAATTATTTCTGTTGTCAGGCACATCCGGGAGCCATCTCAGCACCTGCTGACAATATTCAACGATATCTTCCGCGGAAGTGACGGGAATGGCGCCTTGCTTCATTAACCAATGTGGCCCCTCGGAACCAGGACTCCCCACGGGTCCAGGCAGTGCAAAAACGTCTCGTCCTTGATCCAATGCGCAGCGTACGGTCACCAGCGAGCCGCTTTTCAACGCCGCCTCGATCACCAGCACCCCCATGCTGAGCCCGCTGATGATCCGGTTACGACGCGGGAAGTTCCCCGGCAGAGGAGAGGCGGCCAGAGGGAACTCAGAAAGCAATGCACCTCCGCTCTCCACGATCTGTTGTGCTAATGCGGTATGGCGACGCGGATAAACCGAGCCCAGTCCATTCCCGAGCACGGCAACGGTTTTCCCGTTTGCCTCAAGCGCCCCCCGGTGAGCGACGCCATCAATACCGATCGCCAGACCGCTGGTAATCGTTATACCGTGATGTGCCAGGATGGCGCTGAACTGTTTACCCCAATGTGCCCCATACCAGGAATGTGAACGGCTGCCGACAATAGCCAGCTGCACACTGCTCAGAACAGCCAAATCCCCGCGAACCAGCAGCGCGCCAGGATAATCGCTAATCGCGCGCAGCTGCGGGGGATAGCGGGAGTCATCCGCCAGCAGCAGATGGTGTTCAGGCTGCTCCAGCCACACTAATGTCGAATCGATATCATGTTGGCTGCAGCTCAGAAATTGCGTCGCCTGCGCCACACTCAGCCCGCAGGTACGCAACATTTCACTATCAAGCGCAGGGGCTGTACACATCCGCCGGGCAGCCATCACCATATTGTCGCCGTACAGGTTATTCACCATCATCAGGCGCAGCCAAATCTCTGTGGGCGTCATCCTTATCCCCCTGCCATAAGCGGCTTTGACAATCTTTGCGATTGGACAGCGAGACTGTCAATTGCAGGGGGTTTTGTCTAGAATAGAGGTAATAATCTTATCAACTCCTGAATACGACTCTGGATCTTTATGGCAGTTTTGCAAGTGTTACATATCCCGGACGAGCGCCTTCGCAAAGTCGCTGAACCGGTTAAAGAAGTGAATGCGGAAATTCAGCGTATCGTCGATGATATGTTCGAGACGATGTACGCCGAAGAAGGTATTGGTCTGGCTGCAACGCAGGTGGATATCCATCAGCGCATTATCGTCATCGATGTTTCCGAAAACCGTGAACAGCAGCTGGTATTAATTAACCCGGAACTGTTGGAAAAAGACGGTGAGACGGGCATTGAAGAGGGCTGCTTATCCATTCCGGAACAGCGTGCGCTGGTGCCGCGTGCTGAAACCGTGAAGATTCGCGCATTGAATCGTGAAGGACAGTCCTTTGAGCTGGCAGCTGATGGTCTTCTGGCTATCTGCATCCAGCATGAAATGGATCACCTGGTAGGCAAACTGTTTATCGATTATCTGTCGCCGCTGAAACAACAGCGTATTCGCCAGAAAGTTGAAAAACTGGATCGTTTGCGTACGCGTGCCTGAGGACAAGGACTAACGTGCCACAATCACTACGTATTATCTTTGCGGGAACCCCCGATTTTGCAGCGCGTCATCTTGATGCGCTGTTGTCGTCCGAGCACCAGGTGGTTGGCGTGTTTACTCAGCCCGATCGCCCCGCCGGTCGCGGCAAAAAGCTGATGCCCAGCCCGGTCAAAGTCCTCGCAGAAGCTCATAATCTGCCGGTATTCCAGCCCGCATCTTTGCGCCCGCAGGAAAACCAGCAGCTGGTTGCCTCGCTTAATGCCGATGTCATGGTCGTCGTGGCCTATGGGCTCATTCTACCAGAGGCGGTTCTCGATATGCCGCGTCAGGGTTGCATCAACGTCCACGGTTCTTTGTTGCCCCGCTGGCGTGGTGCTGCGCCGATTCAGCGTTCACTCTGGGCGGGTGATGCCGAAACCGGCGTCACCATCATGCAGATGGATGTCGGTCTGGATACCGGTGATATGCTGTATAAACTCTCCTGCCCCATCACTTCGGAAGATACCAGCGCCAGTCTGTATGACAAACTGGCCGCTCTCGGCCCACAAGGGTTGCTGGAAACCCTGGCCCAGGTAGCAAGCGGGGTCGCTCAGCCTGAAGTCCAGGATGAAGCCTTAGCCACTTATGCTGAGAAGCTCAGTAAAGAAGAAGCCCGTCTCGACTGGTCACTTTCCGCAGCACAGCTTGAGCGCTGCATCCGGGCGTTCAACCCATGGCCAATGAGCTGGCTGGAAATTGATCAACAACCGGTGAAAGTCTGGCAGGCATCCGTCATCGCCGACACCAGCAGCGCTGAGCCTGGCACAATTGTCGCCGCCGGCAAGCAAGGTATCCAGGTTGCAACCGGCAATGGCATTCTGAACCTGGAATCGCTGCAGCCTGCGGGTAAAAAAGCGATGAGCGCTCAGGATCTGCTAAATTCTCGTCGGGAGTGGTTTATCCCCGGTAACCGTCTTTCCTGACGGTCGTCACTTCTAAAGCCCGGATTTACCGGGCATTTTTATTTTTGCGGTTATGAAAAAAAATCTTAATTTACGCAGTCTGGCGGCGCAAGCCGTTGAGCAGGTTGTCGAACAAGGACAGTCACTCAGCAACGTTCTTCCGCCGTTACAGCAAAAAGTGGGTGAAAAGGACAAAGCGCTGCTGCAGGAACTTTGCTTTGGCGTCCTGCGTACTCTTAGCCAACTGGAATGGCTGGTTAACAAGCTGATGGCTCGCCCGATGGCCGGCAAACAGCGCACCATTCACTATTTGATTATGGTGGGATTTTATCAGCTGCTGTACACCCGCATTCCCCCCCATGCCGCGCTGGCTGAGACCGTGGAAGGCGCGGTAGCCATCAAGCGCCCGCAGCTGAAAGGGCTGATCAACGGTGTTTTACGTCAGTTTCAGCGTCAACAGGAAACATTGCTGGCTGAATTTGCCCAAAGCGACAGCCGTTTTCTCCATCCGGCATGGCTGCTCAAGCGTCTGCAGAAATCCTGGCCACAGCAATGGCAGGCGATTGTGGAAGCTAATAACCAGCGTCCACCGATGTGGCTGCGGGTTAACCGTCATCACCATTCGCGCGATGAGTGGCTTAAGCTGCTGGCAGAGGCCGGTTTACAAGGTTTTGCCCATCCTGATTATCCCGATGCTGTTCGCCTGGCAACGCCAGCGCCCGTTCATGCATTACCCGGTTTCGACCAGGGCTGGGTCACTGTACAGGATGCGTCAGCCCAGGGCTGCATGCGCTATCTGACACCGGAAAACGGAGAGAGAATCCTCGATCTTTGTGCCGCCCCCGGGGGCAAAACGACGCATATTCTGGAAGTCGCACCGCAGGCGAGCGTGCTGGCGGTAGATATTGATGAGCAGCGCCTGTCCCGCGTCTACGATAATCTGAAACGCCTCGGCATGAAGGCGCAGGTTAAACAAGGCGATGGCCGCTATCCAGCCCAATGGTGCGAGGATGAACAATTCGACCGGATTCTGCTCGATGCTCCCTGCTCGGCGACTGGAGTTATCCGTCGTCACCCGGATATTAAATGGTTACGACGCGATCGCGATATCGCTGAACTGGCCCAACTACAGGCGGAGATTCTCGATGCAATATGGTCACACCTGAAACCTGGCGGAACCCTGGTCTATGCGACCTGTTCCATCCTCCCGGAAGAAAACAGCCAGCAGATTGCCGCTTTCCTGAAGCGGACGCCTGATGCGGAACTCAGCACCACCGGCTCGCCTGAACAACCCGGCGTGCAAAATTTGCCTGGGGCAGAAGAAGGTGATGGCTTCTTTTACGCTAAGCTGATCAAACATCGGAAATAATGGATCACAGCTGATGAAGATTATTATTCTGGGCGCCGGACAGGTAGGCGGAACTCTCGCGGAAAACCTCGTCGGAGAGAACAACGACATCACCTTAGTCGACACCAATGGTGACCGCCTGCGCAGCCTGCAGGATAAATTTGACCTTCGTGTGGTCCAGGGACACGGTTCTCATCCCCGTGTTCTACGCGAAGCCGGTGCCGATGATGCGGATATGCTGGTGGCGGTAACCAGTTCAGATGAAACCAATATGGTGGCCTGCCAGGTCGCCTATTCTCTGTTTAATACGCCTAATCGTATCGCCCGCATTCGTTCTCCGGACTACGTACGTGACGCCGAAAAACTGTTCCATTCAGAAGCGGTGCCTATCGACCATCTGATCGCACCGGAACAGTTAGTTATCGACAGTATCTACCGGCTTATTGAGTACCCTGGCGCACTGCAGGTGGTTAACTTTGCCGGGGGGAAAGTCAGCCTGGCGGTCGTGAAAGCTTACTATGGCGGCCCCCTGGTCGGTAATGCGCTCTCGACAATGCGCGAGCATATGCCGCATATCGATACCCGCGTAGCCGCTATTTTCCGTCACGACAGGCCTATTCGCCCGCAGGGTTCAACGATTGTTGAAGCCGGGGACGAAGTGTTCTTTATTGCCGCCTCGCAGCACATCCGTGCCGTAATGAGCGAACTGCAACGTCTCGAAAAACCCTATAAACGCATCATGCTGGTTGGCGGTGGAAACATCGGCGCGGGGCTCGCCCATCGGCTGGAGAAGGATTACAGCGTTAAGCTTATCGAGCGCGATCAACAACGTGCCGCTGAGCTGGCCGAGAAACTGCAAAATACCATCGTCTTTTATGGTGACGCCTCGGATCAGGAGTTACTGGCGGAAGAGCATATCGATCAAGTCGATCTGTTCATTGCCGTCACTAACGATGACGAAGCGAACATCATGTCCGCCATGCTAGCCAAGCGAATGGGCGCCAAAAAAGTGATGGTGTTGATTCAGCGGAAAGCGTATGTCGATCTGGTTCAGGGGAGTGTTATTGATATTGCGATCTCGCCTCAGCAAGCCACCATTTCTGCGCTGCTCAGCCATGTGCGTAAAGCCGATATTGTTGGCGTCTCTTCCCTGCGCCGCGGGGTAGCGGAGGCCATCGAAGCGGTTGCCCACGGCGATGAGAGTACCTCGAGGGTAGTGGGCCGCTCGATCGATGAGATCAAGCTGCCACCTGGGACGATCATTGGCGCCGTCGTGCGTGGCAATGATGTGATGATCGCCAATAATAATCTGCGTATCGAACAGGGCGATCATGTCATTATGTTTTTGACCGACAAAAAATTTATATCCGACGTCGAACGTCTTTTCCAGCCGAGTCCTTTCTTCCTGTAATTGCTTTCGGGCGCCTATATGGCGCCCATTTTCATTACCCTTTATTTATCAATGGATAATATTTTTTAGCAATTATTCAACAGCAATGGAAAATAGAAATACATTTGATAAACTTATCCTGTCAGCTGGTTCAAGGAGAGTAGAATGAGTATTTTAAAAGAGTTTCGCGACTTCGCGATGCGCGGGAATGTTGTTGATTTGGCAGTGGGTGTCATCATTGGTGCGGCTTTCGGTAAAATTGTATCGTCTTTAGTTGCCGATATTATTATGCCGCCGCTTGGTCTGCTCATTGGCGGAATTGATTTTAAATCGTTCGCCTTCACCTTACGCGATGCCCAGGGCGATGTCCCGGCTGTCGTGATGCACTACGGGGTATTTATTCAGAACGTCTTTGATTTCGTGATCGTGGCATTTGCCATTTTCATGGCCATCAAACTGATGAATAACCTGAACCGTAAAAAGCAGGAGGCCCCAGCTGAGCCGCCGGCGCCGACGAAAGAAGAAGTGCTGTTAAGTGAGATTCGTGACCTGTTGAAAGAACAGAATAACCGTTCTTAATCAAACGACAGAAAGCAGAAAGCCAGTGGTAAAAAAGTGAATCACTCTTTTGCCACTGGCCTCCCGGTCATTCCGACCTGCATGTTTATCTTTACGCTGGTAGCTTCCTTTCCCCTTCCGATTTTTCTCAACTCTTTGTCTGAATAACGGGTCATGCAACAGTGCTTCGATGGCATTATCTTTTATTTGCCCTTTCGTATGCTGATAGCGACTCATCGTTTCTCCTGGTAGTAAATGAAATCGACGCGAGTGTAGATCCGCGCGGTGAAAAAATCAACGCCCTGTAGCGCCACTGCTGGCCCCCTGTTCAAGCGCCTCGAGAATAGAGCAATACACGCTGCTGTGAGCACTGCCGCAACATGCATCGTTGAGTCTTTGTAAGGAGCGCCGCATCGTCTGTAATTCTTTAATCCGCGCTTCAACTTCACTCAGCCGCGCCTGTACGATGCCTTTTGATTCCTGGCAGGTATGATGTTCAGGATCGACACGGATCGAAAGCAGTTCGCGGATCGCTTCCAGAGTAAAGCCCAACTGCCGGGCATAGCGGATAAAACGCAGGCGCTGAAGATCATTATCGGTATAGAGGCGAAATCCCCCTTCGGTACGCACGTCATGAGCCATCATCTGCTGCTTTTCATAGTAGCGGATGGTATCAGGCGTTACATCAGCAAGCTTCGCCAGTTCACCAATACGGTACATGCTTACTCCTTATCAATCTTAGTGTGAAGCCTGTCGGCATATTCGCCGCGCAGAAAGTCGGTATTAAGTCCGGCCTGACGCAGCTTGAGCTCAAGCAGGGCAAGTCGACGGCTAAGTTCGGCGTATTGTGGGTCATCTGGACGCACGGCTTTAAGTAAATCAACCAGCGCCACCGCTTCTTTACGCTGCTCAAGTTCGGGAGGTAAACAGCCGGCGTTTTTGAGCAACCGATAGCCGGCGCGTAATTCAGGCGGTATATTGAGGTCGTCATCCAACGTTAGCGGTTCGCCGCGGCCAGGAAGATCGTCGAAATCACCTTTGCTTTGGGCATCAAGGATATGGCGTTCTGCCCACTGATCCAGTAACCACATAATACGGCTCCGGGAATGAACAAAAAGAATACAGATATTGTAGTGAAGCAGGGATAACGAGGATATAAAAAAACCCGCCGAGGCGGGTTTTTTTACGTTACTACAGATTACTCTGCAGCAGCTTCTGCTTTCAGCTCAGCACGATCAACCAGCTCGATGTATGCCATCGGCGCGTTGTCGCCTGCACGGAAGCCACACTTCAGAATGCGAGTGTAACCACCGGCGCGGCTCGCGAAACGCGGGCCCAGCTCGTTAAACAGTTTTGCCACGATCTCGTTATCACGAGTACGGGCGAATGCCAGACGACGATTAGCTACGCTATCAGTCTTGGCAAGAGTAATCAGCGGCTCAACTACGCGACGCAGTTCTTTCGCTTTCGGCAGGGTCGTCTTGATGATTTCATGACGAACCAGCGAACCAGCCATGTTACGGAACATAGCCTGGCGATGGCTGCTGTTGCGGTTCAGTTGACGACCACTCTTACGATGGCGCATGACCTTATCCTTCTCAGTAAAACCTTAACCTGTGATCCGGTTACTCGTCAGCAATGCTTGCCGGTGGCCAGTTTTCCAGGCGCATGCCCAGAGACAGACCACGTGAAGCCAGCACGTCTTTAATCTCAGTAAGAGATTTTTTACCCAGGTTCGGCGTTTTCAGCAACTCAACCTCGGTACGCTGTACCAGATCACCGATATAGTGGATAGCTTCTGCCTTGAGGCAGTTAGCAGAGCGGACAGTCAATTCGAGATCGTCAACAGGGCGCAGCAGGATCGGATCGAATTCTGGTTTCTCTTCTTTCACTTCCGGCTGACGTACATCACGTAAGTCAACGAAAGCTTCCAGTTGTTCTGCCAGGATGGTAGCCGCACGACGAATCGCCTCTTCAGGATCGATTGTGCCGTTGGTTTCCATTTCGATGACCAGCTTGTCCAGGTCGGTACGCTGTTCTACACGCGCTGCTTCAACATTGTAGGCAATACGCTCTACCGGGCTGTAGCATGCGTCGACCAGCAGACGGCCGATTGGGCGCTCATCTTCTTCCGAATGAATTCGGGCAGAAGCCGGCACATAACCGCGACCGCGCTGAACTTTGATACGCATGCTAATCGCAGCGTTCTCATCGGTCAGGTGGCAGATCACATGTTGCGGCTTGACGATTTCGACATCACCGTCATGGGTAATGTCGGCTGCGGTCACAGGGCCAATGCCAGATTTATTCAAAGTAAGGATAACTTCATCTTTACCCTGAACTCTCACCGCAAGCCCTTTCAGGTTGAGCAGGATTTCAAGGATATCTTCCTGAACGCCTTCTTTGGTGCTGTACTCGTGCAGTACACCATCAATCTCAACCTCGGTCACCGCGCAACCCGGCATCGATGAGAGCAGAATACGGCGCAGTGCGTTACCCAGAGTATGGCCAAAGCCACGCTCTAAAGGCTCAAGGGTCACCTTGGCGTGCGTCGAACTCACTTGCTCGATATCGACCAGGCGCGGTTTTAGAAACTCTGTCACAGAACCCTGCATTGTGTCCTCTCTTTGGTACTAAGCTTTACTTGGAGTAAAGCTCGACGATCAGGTGTTCGTTAATGTCCGCAGACAGATCAGAACGTTCCGGCTGACGCTTGAACGTACCTTCCATCTTGCCAGCATCAACTTCCAGCCAGGTTGGCTTTTCACGCTGCTCAGCCAGCTCCAGAGCGGCTTTCACGCGAGATTGCTTTTTCGCTTTCTCACGAATGCTAACAACGTCGTTCGCTTTAACCTGATAAGAAGCAATGTTAACAACACGACCGTTTACCATGATAGCTTTGTGGCTAACCAGCTGACGTGATTCAGCACGAGTCGCGCCGAAGCCCATACGGTATACAACGTTGTCCAGACGGCCTTCCAGCAGAGCCAACAGGTTTTCACCGGTGTTGCCTTTCAGACGAGCTGCTTCTTTATAGTAGTTACGGAACTGACGCTCCAGCACACCGTACATACGGCGAACTTTTTGCTTTTCACGCAACTGCACACCATAGTCAGACAGACGCGGCTTACGCGCACCGTGCTGGCCAGGAGCTTGTTCAATTTTACACTTGGTATCGATCGCGCGAACGCCAGACTTAAGGAACAGGTCTGTGCCCTCACGACGGCTCAGCTTGAGCTTAGGACCCAAATATCTTGCCATTTTCTTTCTCCAACAATCCTAGAAACGAACGCGTTATACGCGACGTTTTTTCGGCGGACGACAACCGTTATGAGGGATCGGAGTCACATCAGTAATATTAGTGATGCGGAAACCAGCGGCGTTCAGTGCACGAATGGTAGATTCGCGACCCGGACCCGGACCTTTGACCATAACTTCCAGATTCTTGATGCCGTATTCTTTTACGGCTTCAGCGCAACGCTCTGCTGCAACCTGAGCTGCGAACGGAGTGGATTTGCGAGAACCACGGAAACCGGAACCACCGGCTGTTGCCCAACCCAGTGCGTTACCCTGACGATCGGTAATGGTAACGATGGTGTTGTTAAAAGAAGCATGGACATGAGCCACGCCATCAGAGACTTGTTTTCTTACACGCTTACGTGCACGAACTGGTGCCTTTGCCATTATTCAATCACCCCGATTATTTCTTGATCGGTTTACGCGGACCCTTGCGGGTACGTGCGTTGGTCTTAGTACGCTGACCGCGAACCGGAAGACCACGACGATGGCGTAAACCACGATAGCAACCAAGGTCCATCAGACGCTTGATGCTCAGGGTGATTTCACGGCGCAGATCACCTTCAACGACAAATTTACCTACTGCTTCACGCAGGGATTCAATTTGTTCTTCAGACAGCTCACTGATCTTAACATTTTCAGCGATACCCGTGTCAGCACAGATGGCTTTAGAACGGGTCTTGCCGATACCGAAAATAGCAGTTAACGCGATTACGGTATGTTTCTGATCAGGAATGTTAATGCCTGCTATACGGGCCACTATGCACTCCTACTATTTAATATGTACGCACCATGCTGAAAAGCCCGTTTTCAGGATACTCAAATGGAAACGTACAGACATACAAAAGATTGGCTGGCTAATCTAGCCAGCTCAATCCAACTTTGCAAGAAAAATATGCGAAAAAATCAGCCTTGGCGCTGTTTATGCTTTGGCTCGGCACTGCAAATCACGCGGATGACGCCATCACGCTTAACGATTTTGCAGTTACGGCATAATTTCTTGACGGAAGCACGAACTTTCATTTTTACTCTCCGTAACTTCTCGGGCGACCAATTATCGGCCGTAGCCTTTCAGGTTCGCCTTCTTCAATGCAGACTCGTACTGACTTGACATCATCAGAGTTTGCACTTGAGCCATAAAGTCCATAATCACAACGACAACAATAAGCAGCGAGGTTCCACCAAAGTAGAACGGCACTTTCATTGCATCACGCATGAACTCCGGGATCAGGCAGATAAAGGTAATGTATAACGCACCAACCAAAGTCAGGCGAGTCATTACTTTATCGATATACTTCGCCGTTTGCTCTCCCGGACGAATTCCTGGTACAAATGCACCGGACTTCTTCAGGTTATCTGCTGTTTCACGTGGGTTGAAAACCAACGCCGTATAGAAGAAACAGAAGAAGATGATTGCAGACGCATAGAGTAACACATAAAGCGGTTGCCCAGGCTGCAAATACAGCGAAATTGTTGTCAGCCAGTTCCAACCGGTACCGTCCCCGAACCATGACGCGATGGTCGCTGGGAACAGAATAATACTGGAAGCGAAGATTGCCGGGATGACCCCTGCCATATTCACTTTCAGCGGTAAATGTGTGCTCTGTGCAGCATAGACGCGACGACCCTGTTGACGCTTAGCGTAGTTCACCACAATGCGGCGTTGACCACGTTCAACGAATACAACAAAGAAAGTCACGGCAAATACTAATACTGCAACCAACAGCAACAGGAGGAAGTGCAGGTCGCCTTGACGCGCTTGCTCGATAGTGTGGGCGATGGCTGGCGGGAGACCCGCAACGATACCAGCGAAGATAATGATCGAGATACCGTTACCGATACCACGTTCAGTAATCTGTTCGCCGAGCCACATCAGGAACATGGTTCCTGTGACCAGACTTACAACAGCGGTGAAATAGAATGCAAAGCCTGGATTCATCACCAGGCCCTGCATACCAGGCATATTCGTCAGACCGGTAGCAATACCGATCGACTGGAATATCACCAGAGTACCGTAGCGGGTGTACTGGCTGATCTTACGACGACCAGACTCCCCTTCTTTCTTCAGCTCTGCTAACGGCTGATAAACAACCGTCAGCAGCTGGACTATGATCGATGCCGAAATATACGGCATGATACCCAAAGCAAAGATAGAAGCACGGCTGAGAGCACCACCAGAGAACATGTTGAACATTTCAATGATGGTGCCTCGCTGTTGCTCAAGCAGTTTGGCAAGTACAGCGGCATCAATACCAGGGATCGGAATAAAAGAACCAATACGGAACACAATCAGCGCACCGATAACAAACAGAAGTCTGCGTTTCAGTTCGCCAAGTCCACCTTTGGCACTTTGAAAATCTAATCCCGGTTGCTTAGCCATCTGCTACTTATTCCTCAATTTTACCGCCAGCAGCTTCGATAGCAGCACGAGCACCTTTAGTCACGCGCAGGCCACGAACAGTTACCGGACGAGCTACCTCGCCAGAAAGGATCACTTTCGCGAACTCAATCTGAATACCGATAATGTTAGCTGCTTTCAGCGTGTTCAGGTCGACTACATCGCCTTCTACGTGGGCCAGATCAGACAGACGAACTTCTGCAGTGATCATAGCTTTACGAGAAGTGAAGCCGAATTTCGGCAGACGACGGTACAGAGGCATCTGACCACCTTCGAAACCGCGACGTACGCCACCGCCAGAACGAGAGTTCTGACCTTTGTGACCACGACCACCGGTTTTACCGAGGCCAGAACCGATACCACGACCCAGGCGTTTACCCGCCTTTTTGGAGCCTTCGGCCGGAGACAGAGTATTTAAACGCATCTCTTACTCCTCAACTTTAACCATAAAGGAAACCGCGTTGACCATACCACGAACGGCAGGAGTATCCTCGCGTTCTACGGTGTGACCAATACGACGCAGACCCAGGCCAAGCAGCGTTGCCTTGTGTTTCGGCAGACGACCGATTGCACTGCGGGTTTGAGTAATTTTAATAGTCTTTGCCATGGTTTATTTCCCCAGAATTTCTTCAACGGATTTACCACGCTTGGCAGCGACCATTTCTGGAGAATTCATATTTTCCAGGCCATCAATAGTTGCACGAACCACGTTGATCGGGTTGGTGGAACCATATGCTTTAGCCAGAACGTTATGAACTCCAGCAACTTCCAGAACGGCGCGCATTGCACCACCGGCGATGATACCGGTACCTTCGGAAGCTGGCTGCATGAATACACGAGAACCCGTGTGAACACCTTTAACCGGGTGCTGCAGGGTGCCGTGGTTCAGCGCGACGTTAATCATATTGCGACGGGCTTTTTCCATCGCTTTCTGGATCGCTGCTGGAACTTCACGCGCTTTACCGTAACCAAAACCTACGCGGCCATTACCGTCGCCAACTACAGTCAGAGCTGTGAAGGAGAAAATACGACCACCTTTAACGGTTTTAGATACGCGGTTAACCGCGATCAGCTTTTCCTGCAGTTCGCCAGCTTGTTTTTCGATGTGAGCCATCTTACACCTCTACCTTAGAACTGAAGGCCAGCTTCACGGGCAGCATCTGCCAGTGCCTGGACACGACCATGATATTGGAACCCGGAACGGTCAAAGGAAACATCTTTGATGCCTTTTTCCAGAGCGCGTTCAGCAACAGCTTTACCCACAGCTGCAGCCGCGTCTTTGTTACCGGTGTACTTCAGTTGTTCAGCGATAGCTTTTTCTACAGTAGAAGCAGCTACCAGAACTTCAGAACCGTTTGGTGCAATGACCTGTGCGTAAATATGACGCGGGGTACGATGTACCACCAGGCGAGTTGCACCCAGCTCCTGGAGCTTGCGGCGTGCGCGGGTCGCACGACGGATACGAGCAGATTTCTTATCCATAGTGTTACCTTACTTCTTCTTAGCCTCTTTGGTACGCACGACTTCGTCGGCGTAACGAACACCCTTGCCTTTATAAGGCTCAGGACGACGGTAGGCGCGCAGATCTGCTGCAACCTGACCGATCACCTGCTTATCAGCGCCTTTCAGCACGATTTCAGTTTGAGTCGGGCATTCTGCAGTGATACCGGCCGGCAGCTTATGCTCAACAGGATGAGAGAAACCTAAAGCCAGGTTTACTACATCCCCTTTGACCGCTGCACGATAACCTACACCAACCAGCTGAAGCTTTTTAGTGAAGCCTTCGGTAACACCGATAACTACTGAGTTAAGCAGGGCACGCGCGGTACCAGCCTGAGCCCAACCGTCTGCGAAACCATCACGCGGACCGAAGGTCAGTGCATTATCTGCATGTTTAACTTCAACAGCATCGTTGAGAGTACGAGTCAGCTCGCCATTCTTACCTTTGATCGTAATAACCTGACCGTTGATTTTTACATCAACGCCGGCAGGAACAACGACCGGTGCTTTAGCAACACGAGACATTTTTTCCTCCGATTAGGCTACGTAGCAGATAATTTCGCCACCAAGACCAGCCTGGCGCGCTGCACGATCAGTCATAACACCTTTAGAGGTAGAAATAACTGCGATACCCAGACCCGCCATAACTTTAGGCAGCTCATCTTTACGTTTGTAGATGCGCAGACCTGGGCGGCTGACACGCTGAATGCTTTCTACAACAGCTTTACCCTGGAAATACTTAAGAGTCAGTTCCAGTTCCGGCTTGATGTCGCCTTCAACTTTAAAATCTTCAATAAAGCCTTCTTCCTTCAGCACGTTGGCAATTGCCACTTTCAGCTTGGAAGAAGGCATGGTGACCGCAGCTTTATTCGCGGCCTGACCGTTACGGATACGGGTCAGCATATCCGCGATCGGATCTTGCATGCTCATCTGTCTTTACTCCCGTGATTCAATTGGTGACAATTACCAGCTAGCCTTTTTCAGACCCGGGATTTCACCGCGCATGGCGGCTTCACGGACCTTGATACGGCTCAACCCGAACTTCCGCAGGAAACCATGCGGACGACCTGTTTGACGGCAGCGGTTACGCTGACGAGACGGGCTGGAATCACGCGGCAGAGTCTGCAGCTTGAGAACAGCATTCCAACGATCTTCGTCGGTTGCGTTCACATCAGAGATGATAGCTTTCAGTTCAGCGCGTTTAGCGAAGAATTTATCAGCTAAAGCCACGCGCTTTACTTCGCGTGCTTTCATTGATTGCTTAGCCATTAAGTAACCCTACCTTACTTGCGGAACGGGAAGTCAAAGGCAGCCAGCAGAGCGCGGCCTTCTTCATCAGATTTCGCAGTAGTGGTAATGGTAATATCCAAACCACGAACGCGGTCGACTTTATCGTAGTCGATTTCTGGGAAGATGATCTGCTCACGGACACCCATGCTGTAGTTACCACGACCGTCGAAAGACTTGGCGGACAAGCCACGGAAGTCACGGATACGCGGTACAGCAATAGTGATCAGGCGCTCAAAGAACTCCCACATGCGTTCGCCACGCAGAGTTACTTTACAGCCGATCGGATAGCCCTGACGGATTTTGAAGCCTGCAACTGATTTGCGTGCTTTGGTGATCAACGGCTTTTGACCGGAGATTGCTGTCAGGTCAGCTGCTGCGTTATCCAGCAGTTTCTTGTCAGCGATCGCTTCACCAACACCCATGTTCAGGGTGATCTTCTCGACCCGAGGGACTTGCATGACAGAATTGTAGTTAAACTCAGTCATGAGTTTCTTAACTACTTCGTCTTTGTAGTAATCATGCAGTTTCGCCATCGTACTACTCCAAATTACTTGATAGTTTCGCTGTTAGACTTGAAGAAACGGACTTTTTTGCCGTCTTCGAATCTAAAGCCTACACGGTCAGCCTTGCCGGTTGCCGCATTGAAGATTGCAACGTTAGAAACCTGAATAGCAGCTTCTTTTTCAACGATGCCGCCTGGTTGGTTCAGAGCCGGAACCGGCTTCTGGTGTTTCTTAACCAGGTTGATACCTTCAACAATGAGCTTGCCGGAAGACAAGACATTCTTAACTTTACCGCGTTTACCTTTATCTTTACCGGTTAACACGATAACTTCGTCATCACGACGGATTTTCGCTGCCATGATTCGCTCCTTAGAGTACTTCTGGTGCCAGAGAGATAATTTTCATGAACTTCTCGGTACGAAGCTCACGAGTTACCGGCCCAAAAATACGCGTACCGATGGGCTGCTCGCTGTTATTGTTCAGAATAACGCATGCATTACCATCGAAGCGAATGACAGAACCGTCCGGGCGACGAACACCCTTCTTGGTGCGCACCACTACCGCCTTCAGCACATCACCTTTTTTGACCTTACCACGCGGAATTGCTTCCTTGATGGTGATCTTGATGATGTCGCCTACGCCTGCGTAGCGACGGTGCGAGCCACCCAGAACCTTGATACACATTACGCGACGTGCACCGGAGTTGTCGGCGACGTTCAGCATAGTCTGTTCTTGGATCATTTTAGTGCTCCGCTAATGTCAACTACTACTGAGACCCAAAATCGGGCCGTTAAAAATCCCCATATCGAGGGCGCGGCATTATAACACCGGAAATCGGATATGGGTAGAAAAAATAAACGGCTCATCGCTGAGCCGTTTATTCGTTGAGAATGCAGGCTCTATTACAGAACCGCTTTCTCTACAACGCGAACCAGCGTCCAGGACTTAGTCTTGGACAGCGGACGGCATTCGTGGATTTCGACCACGTCACCGATACCGCATTCGTTGTTCTCGTCATGTACGTGCAGTTTGGTCGTACGCTTGATGAATTTACCGTAGATCGGGTGTTTCACAAAACGTTCGATAGCAACAACGATGGATTTCTCCATTTTATTGCTAACTACGCGACCTTGCAGAGTACGGATTTTATCGGTCATTACGCACCCGCCTTCTCAGTCAGTAAAGTCTTAACGCGTGCAACATCGCGACGCACTTGCTTCAGCAGATGAGTCTGTTGCAGCTGGCCACTCGCAGCCTGCATACGCAGGTTGAACTGCTCACGCAGCAGGTTCAGCAGCTCAGCGTTCAGCTCTTCAACGCTTTTTTCACGCAGCTCTTTTGCTTTCATTACATCACCGTCTTAGTTACAAAGGTGGTTTTGATAGGCAGTTTCGCTGCTGCCAGGCCGAAGGCTTCACGGGCCAGCTCTTCCGGTACGCCGTCCATTTCATAAAGGACTTTACCCGGCTGAATCAAGGCAACCCAGTACTCCACGTTACCTTTACCTTTACCCATACGAACTTCCAGCGGCTTCTCGGTGATCGGTTTGTCCGGGAATACACGGATCCAGATCTTACCTTGACGCTTAACTGCACGGGTCATAGCACGACGTGCTGCTTCGATCTGACGTGCAGTCAGACGACCACGGCCAACAGCTTTCAGACCGAAAGTGCCGAAGCTAACATCCGTACCCTGCGCCAGACCACGGTTGCGGCCTTTGTGCACTTTACGGAATTTTGTACGCTTTGGTTGTAACATCAGCGACGCTCCTTATTTACGGCCTTTACGCTGCTGCTTTTTAGGTTGAGCAGCCGGTTCCGGTTGTTCAACAGCAGCCATACCACCCAGGATCTCGCCTTTGAAGATCCATACCTTAACGCCGATTACACCGTAAGTGGTGTGCGCTTCAGAGGTGTTGTAGTCGATGTCAGCACGCAGAGTGTGCAGCGGTACGCGACCTTCACGGTACCATTCGGTACGTGCGATTTCCGCGCCGCCCAGACGGCCGCTAACTTCAACTTTAATACCTTTAGCGCCCAGACGCATTGCGTTCTGTACAGCACGCTTCATCGCACGACGGAACATAACGCGACGTTCCAGCTGAGAAGTGATGCTGTCAGCAACCAATTTAGCGTCCAGTTCTGGCTTACGAACTTCGGCGATATTGATCTGTGCAGGAACGCCAGCGATATCCGCGACGACCTTGCGCAGTTTTTCTACGTCTTCACCTTTCTTACCGATAACGATGCCCGGGCGAGCAGTGTGAATGGTCACACGGATGCTCTTAGCCGGACGCTCGATAACGATACGAGATACGGACGCTTTAGCCAGTTCTTTAGTCAGGAACTGACGTACTTTAAAATCGCTGTCCAGGTTGTCAGCGAATTCTTTGGTGTTCGCGAACCAGGTAGAGTTCCATGGTTTGACAATACCCAGGCGAATACCATTAGGATGTACTTTCTGACCCATTGCTAGTCTCCAGAGTCTCAGCGATCGGACACAACCACAGTGATGTGGCTGGTGCGCTTCAGGATGCGATCTGCACGACCTTTCGCACGCGGCATAATGCGCTTCATGCTCGGGCCTTCGTCTACGAAAATTTTCGCAACTTTCAGATCGTCAATGTCAGCGCCATCGTTGTGTTCAGCGTTAGCAATGGCAGATTCCAGTACCTTCTTGACCAGTACAGCAGCTTTCTTGTTGGTGTAGGTCAGAATATCCAGGGCCTGCGACACTTTCTTACCGCGAATCAGGTCAGCGACAAGGCGAACCTTCTGAGCAGAAGAACGAGCATGGCGATGTTGAGCTAAAGTTTCCATCTCTTCCTCCTACCTTATTTCTTCTTCGCTTTTTTATCAGCAGCGTGGCCGCGATAAGTACGAGTCGGTGCGAATTCACCCAGTTTGTGACCAACCATTTCGTCGGAAACAAAAACTGGAACGTGCTGACGACCATTATGGACAGCGATGGTCAAACCGATCATGTTAGGAAAGATCGTTGAACGACGGGACCAAGTGCGCAGGGGCTTCTTGTCTCCGCTTTCCACCGCTTTCTCTACCTTCTTCAGCAAGTGCAGGTCAATAAAAGGACCTTTCTTGAGAGAACGTGGCATGGCTTATCCTCTAAAATTATTTGCTACGGCGACGTACGATGAATTTATCAGTACGCTTGTTGCTGCGGGTCTTCTTACCTTTGGTCTGCAGGCCCCACGGGGATACCGGGTGCTTACCAAAGTTACGACCTTCACCACCACCATGTGGGTGGTCGACTGGGTTCATCGCAGTACCGCGAACGGTAGGACGAACACCACGCCAGCGTGCAGCACCTGCTTTACCCAGTACGCGCAGCATATGCTCAGCATTGCCAACTTCGCCCAGAGTAGCGCGGCAGTCTGCTTCGACTTTACGCATTTCACCAGAACGCAGACGCAGGGTGACATAAGCACCGTCGCGAGCAACGATCTGAACGTAAGTACCAGCGGAACGAGCCAGCTGACCGCCTTTACCTGGTTTCATTTCTACGTTGTGAACGGTAGAACCAACCGGGATATTGCGCATCGGCAGGGTGTTGCCTGCTTTGATTGCAGCATCAACGCCAGACTGAATCTGGTCGCCAGCTTTCAGGCCTTTAGGGGCCAGGATGTAACGGCGCTCGCCATCTTTGTACAGAACCAGCGCGATGTTCGCGGAACGGTTCGGATCGTACTCAAGACGCTCAACAACTGCCGGGATACCATCTTTGTTGCGTTTGAAGTCAACAATACGGTAAGCCTGCTTGTGGCCACCACCGATATGACGGGTGGTGATACGGCCATTGTTGTTACGACCACCGGATTTGCTGTTTTTTTCCAGCAACGGAGCAAAAGGTTTGCCCTTGTGCAGCTCAGGGTTAACCACTTTAACAACGTGGCGACGACCCGGAGATGTCGGTTTACATTTAACAACTGCCATTGTATTACTCCTCCGACTTACTCAGCGCCGCCAACGAAGTCCAGATTCTGGCCTTCTTTCAGGGTGACGTAAGCTTTTTTCCAGTCGCTACGACGACCGATACGCTGTCCGTGACGTTTAACTTTCCCTTTAACGACCAGGGTGTTAACGACTTCGACTTCGACTTCAAACAGTTTCTGCACAGCAGCTTTGATTTCTGCTTTGGTCGCGTCTTTAGCAACTTTGAGAACGATGGTGTTTGTTTTTTCCATCGCAGCAGACGCTTTTTCAGAAACGTGCGGTGCGCGCAGCACCTTCAGCAGACGTTCTTCACGAATCATGCCAGCATCTCCTCAACTTGCTTAACAGCATCAGCAGTCATTACGACTTTGTCGAAGGCGATCAGGCTAACCGGGTCGATACCAGTTGCATCGCGTACGTCAACCTTGTGCAGGTTGCGCGCAGCCAGGAACAGGTTTTCGTCCAGCTCACCGGTGATGATCAGCACATCTTCCAGAGCCATGTCTTTCAGTTTCTGTGCCAGCAGCTTAGTTTTAGGCGCTTCAACAGAGAACTTCTCGACAACGATCAGACGATCCTGACGTACCAGTTCGGACAGAATGCTTTTCAGCGCGCCGCGGTACATCTTTTTGTTAACTTTTTGACTGTGGTCCTGCGGACGCGCAGCGAAGGTTACGCCACCAGAACGCCAGATCGGGCTCTTGATAGAACCTGAACGCGCACGGCCGGTACCTTTCTGGCGCCACGGCTTTTTGCCTGAACCAGTTACTTCAGCACGAGTCTTCTGAGCACGAGTACCCTGACGAGCACCAGCTGCATAAGCAACAACAACCTGGTGTACCAGCGCTTCGTTGAAATCACGACCGAAGGTAGTTTCGGAAACAGTCAGCGCGCTCTGCGCGTCTTTCAATACTAATTCCATTGCTATCTCCTCACGCCTTCACAGCTGGTTTAACGATCAGGTCGCTACCGGTTGCACCCGGGACAGCACCTTTAACCAGCAGCAGGTTGCGCTCAGCGTCAACACGTACTACGTCCAGGCTCTGAACGGTGACACGCTCATTACCCAGCTGACCTGCCATTTTCTTGCCTTTGAACACTTTGCCCGGAGTCTGGTTCTGACCGATAGAACCCGGAACGCGGTGAGACAAGGAGTTACCGTGAGTCGCGTCCTGGGTACGGAAGTTCCAGCGCTTAACGGTACCAGCAAAACCTTTACCTTTAGAGGTACCGGTTACGTCAACTTTTTTAACGTCAGCAAACAGTTCAACGCTAATGCTCTGACCTACGGTGAATTCTTCGCCGTCAGCAAGACGGAATTCCCACAGACCACGGCCAGCTTCTACGCCAGCTTTAGCGAAGTGACCAGCTTCCGGCTTGGTTACACGGTTAGCTTTTTTAGCACCGGTGGTAACCTGAATTGCGCGGTAACCATCGTTAGCCAGGTCTTTGACCTGAGCAACACGGTTTGCTTCAACTTCGATTACGGTTACTGGGATAGATACGCCATCTTCAGTGAAGATGCGGGTCATGCCCACTTTTTTACCGACTAAACCAATCATTGTTTCAACCTCTCAATCGCTCGATGACCTGATTAACCCAGGCTGATCTGCACGTCTACACCGGCAGCCAGATCCAGACGCATCAGAGCATCAACGGTTTTCTCAGTTGGCTCAACGATGTCAACCAGACGCTTGTGAGTGCGGATTTCGTACTGATCGCGCGCATCTTTGTTGACGTGCGGAGAAATCAGAACGGTAAAGCGCTCTTTGCGGGTCGGCAGCGGGATCGGACCACGGACCTGCGCACCAGTGCGCTTGGCAGTCTCGACGATTTCCGCGGTTGATTGATCGATCAGACGATGATCAAACGCTTTAAGACGGATACGGATTCTTTGGTTCTGCATGAGACCAGAGCTCCAATTATTTATAGACGAAATGGTTACTCCTCATACCCATTACGATTGATGGGAGAGTGTAACCGTTCTTACATAGTTCCCCAATTGGGAACATTGTTTGATAGCCAAAAGCACTACCAGGGTTCATATCGAACCGGCCTGCCAATTTTGACAGGCCCGCGCATTATACGCAAATTCAGACCCGAAGCAAGTGCTGCGTAGAAAATCGGCAATCATTTTTGCGTACGCCGGCGAGCGGGGACTGTCGCTGATGGAAAACAGGTAAACACCGTGGATGGTCGCTCGCAATAGCGGGATCTGCTCTTTGCCGCCGCCCCCCTTTCTCCATCACACTCTGCACATGCGACCTCACGCCAGGAGCCCCCACAGATATGACTCTCCCCTTCTTACTTTTCTACAGCGGATTATCATTGGCGCTCTGCTGGTGCGATCTGCGCGACGGGGTACTTCCCGACCGCCTGACCTGTCCCCTGCTCTGGGGCGGGCTGCTTTATTATCTTTGTCTCGACCCGGCGCACCTCGAGCTTGCCGCCTGGGGCGCTATTGGCGGCTATCTGGCTTTTGCATGCCTCTACTGGCTCTACCGTGGGATCCGCGGCTATGAAGGGTTAGGCTATGGTGATGTGAAATTACTGGCGGCGCTCGGCGCATGGCATGGCTGGCGGGTACTGCCGCAGCTGGTGCTGATGGCCACGCTTCTGGCCGGCGGGGTAATAGTGTTGAGGGTTATTTTCGCCAGGACCCGCAGGTCATTGAGCAACCCGCTGCCGTTTGGCCCTTTTTTGGCTGCAGCGGGTTTTTGGTGTGAGTGGCAAACGCTGGTCAGTCAGCCACTTTGATCTGCGACTGAAGATAGTTTTGCAGCCCAATTTTACCAATCAGCTCCAGTTCGGTCTCCAGCCAGTCAATATGGCCTTCCTCGTCAGTGAGGATTTCAATGAGCATATCACGGCTGACATAGTCGTGGACGCTGTCGGCGTAAGCGATAGCTTCGCGCAGATCTTTTGCGCCTTCCAGTTCCAGTCTCAGATCCGATTGCAACATCTCTTCGACATCTTCACCGATGCCCAGTCTTCCGAGATCCTGCAGGTTGGGGATGCCTTCAAGAAATAAAATGCGCTCGATGTATTTATCAGCGTGTTTCATTTCATCGATGGACTCATGATATTCAACATCGTTGAGGCGCATCAGGCCCCAGTTTTTGAACATTCTGGCATGAAGAAAGTACTGATTTATCGCGACAAGCTCATTTCCCAATAATTTATTGAGATAACTTATGATTTTGACATCACCTTTCATTATATAGTCCCTCCGCTTCCACTTATTGAAGCGTAGTTCGGGCTATATAGATGTCAAAGAAAAGCCTGAGCGCTTAGGCGATCTCCTGGTATTCCGGCATGCGGGTTAATTCATCTTCCATAATCTCGCGGGCGACACGGACGCACTTACCGCATTGATTTCCAACAGGAATGAACTTTCGCAATTGCTGAAAAGATTGAGGATGAAATTGACGTACGGCCTGACGAATTTTTTTATCGTTTACACCATTACACAAACAAACGTACATACCGACTCCCGTTCAATTTATGCTCAAAAGTGTAAATGAGAATAGTTATGATTACAATAGTCGGTTTATTAAATATTCGTAGCTGAGCACTTTTATAGTATTAACGCAGTGCTGATCAATACCAAATTGCAGACAGCAAAAAGGGCGCCTGAGCGCCCTTTTTAATTCAGAACTAACGGATTAGCTCAGAACTTTAGCAACAACGCCCGCGCCAACGGTACGGCCGCCTTCACGGATTGCGAAACGCAGACCATCGTCCATCGCGATCGGGTGAATCAGGGTAACAACCATTTTGATGTTGTCGCCCGGCATGACCATCTCTACGCCTTCCGGCAGTTCGATGGTGCCAGTCACGTCAGTTGTACGGAAGTAGAACTGCGGACGGTAGCCTTTGAAGAACGGAGTATGACGGCCGCCTTCGTCTTTGGACAGGATATAAACTTCAGATTCGAATTTGGTGTGCGGCTTGATGGAACCCGGCTTAGCCAGTACCTGACCACGTTCGATTTCTTCACGTTTGATACCACGCAGCAGAACACCAACGTTCTCACCCGCACGGCCTTCGTCCAGCAGTTTGCGGAACATTTCAACGCCGGTACAGGTAGACTTAGCAGTCTCTTTGATACCAACGATTTCAACTTCTTCACCCACTTTGATGATACCGCGCTCTACACGACCGGTAACAACGGTACCACGACCGGAGATGGAGAATACGTCTTCGATCGGCAGCAGGAACGGCTTGTCAATCGCACGCTCTGGTTCCGGGATGTAGGAATCCAGGAAGCCAGCCAGTTCAACGATTTTCGCTTCCCACTCTGCGTCGCCTTCCAGCGCTTTCAGAGCAGAACCACGGATGATCGGAGTGTCGTCGCCCGGGAAATCGTACTGAGACAGCAGTTCACGAACTTCCATCTCAACCAGTTCCAGCAGCTCTTCGTCATCAACCATGTCGCATTTGTTCAGGAACACGATGATGTACGGAACGCCTACCTGACGACCCAGCAGGATGTGCTCACGGGTCTGCGGCATCGGGCCGTCAGTCGCAGCAACAACCAGGATCGCGCCATCCATCTGAGCAGCACCGGTGATCATGTTTTTAACATAGTCGGCGTGGCCCGGGCAGTCTACGTGTGCGTAGTGGCGAGTCGGGGTGTCATATTCAACGTGGGAAGTGTTGATGGTGATACCACGAGCTTTTTCTTCCGGCGCGTTATCGATCTGGTCGAATGCGCGAGCAGAACCACCGTAGGTTTTAGCCAGAACGGTAGTGATTGCAGCGGTCAGAGTAGTTTTACCATGGTCAACGTGGCCGATAGTACCGACGTTGACGTGCGGTTTTGTACGTTCAAATTTTTCTTTAGACACGGCTATATTCCTTACTATAGCGCTCTCCCCATCAGGAGAGAGCACGGGATTTTGGTTTTAACCCTACGGCTTATTTACCACGGGCTTCAATTACGGCCTGAGCAACGTTGTTCGGCGCGTCATCATACTTCAGGAACTCCATGGAGTAAGAAGCACGACCTTTGGTCAGAGAACGCAGCTGAGTTGCATATCCGAACATTTCAGACAGCGGAACTTCAGCGTGAATCACAACGCCAGTCACGTTGGATTCTTGACCACGCAGCATACCACGACGACGGCTAAGGTCACCGATGACGTCACCAGTGTTCTCTTCCGGAGTTTCTACTTCAACCTTCATGATCGGCTCAAGCAGAACTGGTTTCGCTTTCTTAAAGCCATCTTTGAAGGCAATAGAAGCGGCCAGTTTAAACGCCAGTTCAGAGGAGTCAACGTCGTGGTAAGAACCGAAGTGCAGACGCACACCGAGGTCAACTACCGGGTAACCCGCCAGCGGACCAGCTTTCAGCTGTTCCTGGATACCTTTATCAACGGCCGGGATGTATTCGCCAGGAATTACACCACCTTTGATGTCGTTGATGAACTCGTAACCTTTCGGATTTGAGCCCGGCTCCAGTGGGTACATGTCGATCACAACGTGACCATACTGACCGCGACCACCAGACTGCTTGGCGTGTTTACCTTCGATATCGGTAACTTTCGCGCGAATCGCTTCGCGGTAAGCAACCTGAGGTTTACCGACGTTCGCTTCAACGTTGAATTCACGCTTCATACGGTCAACGATGATGTCGAGGTGCAGCTCACCCATACCGGCGATAATAGTCTGGTTAGATTCTTCGTCAGTCCATACGCGGAAAGACGGGTCTTCTTTAGCCAGACGGCCCAGAGCCAGACCCATTTTTTCCTGGTCAGCTTTGGTTTTCGGTTCAACGGCGATGGAGATTACCGGCTCAGGGAATTCCATACGCTCCAGAATGATCGGCGCATCTGGGTTACACAGGGTATCACCAGTAGTGACGTCTTTCAGACCGATAGCTGCAGCGATGTCGCCCGCGCGAACTTCTTTGATCTCTTCACGTTTGTTAGCGTGCATCTGAACGATACGACCGAAACGCTCACGTGCAGATTTCACGGAGTTCAGGATGGTATCACCAGAGTTAACCACACCGGAGTACACACGGAAGAAGGTCAGGTTACCCACGAACGGGTCGGTAGCAATTTTAAATGCCAGAGCAGCAAACGGCTCTTCATCGCTAGCGTGACGTTCGGCCGGCGTGTCTTTACCGTCGTCCAGAATACCGTTGATCGCAGGAACATCAACCGGGGATGGCAGGTAATCAATTACCGCATCCAGCATCGCCTGCACACCTTTGTTCTTGAACGCAGAACCACAGGTTACCAGGATGATTTCATTGTTCAGAACGCGCTGACGCAGAGCTTTCTTGATCTCTTCTTCAGTCAGTTCTTCACCACCCAGGTATTTCTCCATCAGCTCTTCAGAAGCTTCTGCAGCGGACTCGATCAGGTTCTGGTGCCATTCTTCAGCCAGTTCCTGCATGTCTGCCGGGATATCTTCATAAGTGAAGGTGACGCCTGCGTCTTCTTCGTTCCAGTTGATGGCTTTCATTTTCACCAGGTCAACAACACCGGTGAAACCTTCTTCAGCACCAATTGCCAGCTGCAGCGGAACCGGGTTCGCGCCCAGACGGGTTTTGATCTGACCAACAACTTTCAGGAAGTTCGCACCCATGCGGTCCATTTTGTTAACGAACGCAATGCGCGGAACTTTATATTTGTTTGCCTGACGCCATACGGTTTCAGACTGCGGCTGAACACCACCAACTGCGCAGTAAACCATTACTGCACCATCAAGAACACGCATGGAACGTTCTACTTCGATAGTGAAGTCAACGTGCCCCGGGGTGTCGATGATGTTAACGCGATGCGGTTCATACTGCTTAGCCATACCAGACCAGAATGCAGTAGTCGCTGCGGAGGTGATGGTAATACCACGCTCCTGCTCCTGCTCCATCCAGTCCATGGTTGCTGCGCCGTCATGAACTTCACCGATTTTGTGGTTTACACCGGTGTAGAACAGAATACGTTCGGTAGTAGTGGTTTTACCGGCGTCGATGTGCGCACTGATACCGATGTTACGGTAGCGTGCGATGGGTGTTGTACGAGCCATTTGATTCCTCGTTTGTTTCTTTAGGCGTTCAGTTAAGTTATCCAGCACGGGCGACTTACCTGAAGCGCCCGCCTGGTGACTATGACTCCGAAGGGATTACCAACGGTAGTGTGCGAACGCCTTGTTGGCTTCTGCCATGCGGTGAACGTCTTCACGTTTCTTAACTGCAGTACCTTTGTTGTCTGCAGCATCAGAAAGTTCGTTCGCCAGACGCAGAGCCATGGATTTATCACCACGTTTACGAGCAGCTTCTACGATCCAACGCATTGCCAGGGCATTACGACGAACCGGACGGACTTCAACTGGAACCTGGTAAGTAGAACCACCTACGCGGCGGGACTTAACTTCGACGGTCGGACGAACGTTGTCCAGAGCGACTTCGAAAGCTTCCAGTTCATTTTTACCAGAGCGCTGAGCCAGGGTCTCCAGCGCGCTGTATACGATTGCTTCTGCAGTAGATTTTTTACCATCTACCATCAGGATATTGACGAATTTTGCCAGCAGTTCTGATCCGAACTTAGGATCTGGAAGGATTTTACGCTGACCAATGACGCGACGACGTGGCATGGAAATACTCCGTTGTTAATTCAGGATTGTCCAAAACTCAAAGAGTTTAGTTTGACATTAATTTAAAACGTTTGGCCTTACTTAACGGAGAACCATTAAGCCTTAGGACGCTTCACGCCATACTTGGAGCGAGCTTGCTTACGGTCTTTAACGCCGGAGCAGTCAAGCGCACCACGAACGGTGTGGTAACGAACACCCGGAAGGTCTTTTACACGACCGCCACGGATCAGGATCACGGAGTGTTCCTGCAGGTTGTGACCTTCACCACCGATGTAGGAGGTGACTTCGAAACCGTTAGTCAGACGAACACGGCAAACTTTACGCAGTGCGGAGTTCGGTTTTTTAGGAGTGGTAGTATATACGCGAGTACATACGCCACGTTTCTGCGGGCAGGCTTCCAGTGCAGGCACGTTGCTCTTTGCAACTTTGCGTGCGCGTGGTTTGCGTACCAGCTGGTTAATTGTTGCCATTAAATAGCTCCTGGTTTTAGCTTTTGCTTCGTAAACACGTAATAAATCGCCTCATGTAATATGAGGACGCAGAATTTTAGGGCGGTGCCGAAAAGGTGTCAAGAAATATACAACGATCCCGCCATTACCAGGACAACTGACCTGGATGTTTGACCGATAGTCTGACGAAATCAGTATAGCCAACCCTGACGACACTGTCCGCAATTTGACCAGCCAGCCCGCGGGCATTGATATCGTCCTGCAGAGCATGAATGGTTATGGGGGCAGACTGCAGGATTTCAAGGAACTGTCCACCGGCGATAGCCGCGATGACGCCATCGGAAAGCAGCAGAAGATCGTCACCATCCTTGACCAGGCGCAGCATTGCGCGCAGATCGGTATGCCACGGGGAAGTGCTGAGAGTGTGGAGCATTCAGGCCTCAGAAACGCAAGATCACATTGAAATCATCGAGTCGGGCGCGCAGCGCTTCGGGTTCCAGCCACGCGGCATCAACCACCAGGGCGGCGGAAGGGCTCAGGCCGCGTTCACGGGCCGAAGCGGCGCACATCCAGCACTGTTCAATATCATACAGCGGCAGAAGCTTAAAGGTGGCGATATAGTCGCGCGCAAGCACCGTCGATGGTTGCTGCCCCGCCAGAATCTGAAATACCCCATCGCCGACAAAGAAAACGCCGAGCTCATCGGTCAGAGCTGAGGTTGCCAGCAGCGCATCCAGACCTTCCCTACCCGCGGCGCTCCCGTGAGGGGCGGAAGTAAAAACAAAGGCTACGCGTTTCATCAGAACTGCACCATCCGATCGCAGGTTAACGAGGCTTCAGCCAGCGCGCCCAGGCCGCTCAGCGTGAATCCAGGTTGCAGGTTATGACCCGCTAAGCCCAGTTGCCTGGCTTCCCGCTCATCGGTCACCCCGCGGCGCAACGCTGCCGCCACGCAGATGTGCAACGCAACCGCATGCTCGTCATGCAGCCGCTGCCAGGCGCGTACCAGGTCGAACTCATCGCTGGCTGGCGCCGTCAGCTGGTTGGCGTTGTAGACGCCTTCGCGATAGAAGAACACGCAGCTTAACTCGTGCCCCTCCTGGACAACCGCCTGGGCAAACTGCCAGGCGCTGCTGGCCTGCTGCGTACCGTAGGCCGGCCCCGTCACCGTGATGGCAAAACGCATTACTTATCGAGCCCCTGGAAATCGCCGCTCTTGAACTGGCGGATATAGAGGTACACCGTGTGTTTGGAGATATTCAGCCGATCGGCAACCTGGTTGATGGCGTCTTTGATATCAAAGATCCCTTTCTCGTAGAGGTTCAGCACAATCTGACGATTTTTAGCATTATTGGACACGTTGCGATCGGCATTCACCTCTTCAATCGTGAATTCCAGCGTTTGTGCGACCAGGTCGTCGACAGACGAGGCAAAGTTGACCTGAGAGTTCACCTCCGGCGTTTCCGGCGGAATAAAGGTGCTCATTATCTGGGAGAACGGGACATCAAGATTCATGTTGATGCACAGCAGGCCGATCACCCGATGTTCGCGGTTGCGAATCGCGATCGTCACAGACTTCATCAGGACGCCGCTTTTGGCGCGCGTAAAGTAGCATTTGGACACGCTGCTATCGGCGCCCGTCATATCATGCAGCATACGCAGTGCGAGATCGGTGATAGGCGAGCCGATTTGACGACCGGTATGTTCACCGTTGGCGATGCGGATAGCGGAGCATTTCAGATCCTGTAAAGAATGCAACACGATCTCACAATGGGAACCAATGAGCATCGCTAACCCGTCCACCACCGCTTCATAGGATTTTAGGATATCGAAGTCGGTCTGGTCGAAAGGACGTTGATCCAGCAGGTCAAGCTCACTGGTTTCGTTGGTTAAAAGCGACCTGGACATGAAAAAAAGCACTCCTTTTCAGGAGCCTGTCATTTTTTACACCAAACCGTTCAAGGTGCGTTGAGGCGGCAAGTCTGAGACAAATTCGTCAATAACGAATTTGACCAGCCGGCGGCTGGTTGCGGTAAGAGACAAGGTTATCTCTTATCCATTCCCAGGGCTGATTCCAGTGGGTTGCCGGAATAAGCGGATGCAGCCAACGTAGGGGCAGCTTGAAGGATGAAGTGTAGCTTGTCAGGGCAGGCTCATCATCATTATTAAGATTAAGCTATCTAAAGTAATACAGCGCTTGAGGCACTTTCCAGTTTTAATTATATCTGCCCCAAATAAAAAAGCCGCCGCCTGTAAGGGCGGCGGCTTAAACCAGATTACTTCTTAGCGTCTGCGCCTTGTGCTTCAGCGGCGGCTTCCGGCTTGGCATCGGCTTTCGGTGCCGGTTTGATATCCAGCAGTTCTACGTCGAAGACCAGCGTGGAGTTAGCCGGAATACCCGGTACGCCGGTTTTGCCGTAAGCCAGATCCGGCGGAATCACCAGCTGGATTTTCCCGCCTTTCTTGATATTTTTCAGGCCTTCGGTCCAGCCTGGGATCACGCCATCCAGACGGAAGGAGAGCGGCTCGCCACGGGTGTAGGAGTTGTCGAACTCTTTACCGTCAATCAGCGTACCTTTGTAGTTCACGACCACCGTATCGCTGTCTTTCGGCGCATCGCCGGTACCTTCTTTCTCAACTTTGTACAGCAGGCCGGATTTAGACGTTTTCACGCCCTTCTGTTTCGCGAAGGTGTCGCGATAGGCTTTGCCTTTAGCATCGTTCTCAGAAGCGTCTTTTTCCATTTTCTGCTGGGCAGCGGTTTTTACGCGAGTCTCGAAGGTTTGCAGAGTCTGTTCGATCTCCTGGTCGGACAGCTTGCTCTTATTAGCAAAAGCGTCCTGTACGCCCGCGATCAGCTGATCTTTATCCAGCTTGATGCCCAGTTTTTCTTGTTCAGTCAGGGAGTTTTCCATGTAACGTCCCAGGGATGCACCTAGCGCATAAGCGGATTTTTGATCGTCATTTTTAAATGCCGCTTTGCTATCCGTTGCAGGGGCCGTCTTCGCAGCAGTATCAGCCGCAAAGGTCAGCGGTGCATTCAGGGCGACAGCCATCGTGGTCGCCAGCAGCGTTACTTTAAACAGTGATTTCATCCATTTCTCCAGGGCCGGGGCATCTCACCCCAGGTTATCTTAAAAAGCAAAAAACGTACTATAGAACGTTGCAGGACAAATCTACATACGGACCTTCCTGAATATCGCCACTTTTCAGACTATTTTTGTATAAATTAGTTTCCTGTCTTACGTTACCTTACTGCACGGATGGTGAAAGTTCAGTAGAATCCGCCCGCGAGATAAGACAGAAGAGGTTACTCATGCACAACAGTACACTGGAGAGTCGCCTGGCGGAGCTGGAAAGCCGGCTGGCGTTTCAGGAAATCACCATTGAAGACCTCAACAAGACCGTCACCGCCCATGAGATCGAAATGGCGAAGATGCGGGAACATATGCGACTGATGGTTGAAAAATTGAAAGCCACCCAATCATCGCACATCGCATCACAGACTGAAGAAACGCCCCCTCCGCATTATTGAGATTGAGGCGTAAAAAAAGCGGGTTTCCCCGCTTTTTTATATCCGGCAGCGCTACCTCTACCGGATTGCATACCCTAAAAATTTCGAGTCACAGGCAGGCGGCAGCTTAACAATCCCCGCAAGCATAGCGAACTATGTCACCGGCGGCTGAAAGCGAAGCCTACGCGCCTGCGGCTTGAAAGACGACGGGTATTAGTGGCAGCCGCAGCCGCCGTTACCACAACCGCCTTTACCATGTTCGTGACCGTGGTCGTGATCATGGCCGTGACCGCCGCAGCAACCATCATGATCGTGGTCATGATCGTGGCCGTGGGCACCGTGGACGTGGCCGTGCTCCAGCTCTTCCGCCGTCGCTTCGCGAATTGCGACCACTTCAACGTTGAACTTCAGGTTCTGGCCAGCCAGCATGTGGTTACCGTCAACCACCACGTGGTCGTCATCAACTTCGGTGATTTCAACCGGAACCGGACCCTGGTCGGTTTCCGCCAGGAAACGCATACCGACCTGCAGTTCATCAACGCCCATGAAGACGTCTTTAGGAACACGCTGAACCAGGTTTTCGTCGTACTGGCCGTACGCATCGTTAGCGCCGACTTCGACGTCAAATTTGTCGCCCACTTCATGACCATCCAGCGCGTTTTCCAGGCCGGAAATCAGGGAGCCGTGACCATGCAGGTAGTCCAGCGGCGCGCTTACCGGAGACTCATCAACCAACACACCGTCTTCTGTACGTACCTGATAGGCCAGGCTGACCACCAGGTCTTTTGCTACTTTCATGATATCTCCTGAGCATGGGAAGAATAGTGGCGCAGATTGTAGCGGAATTCTGCAGCCGTGTACCCTCTAGCTTAAAAAAAGGCGGCCGATAACGCTAGTCCGGATGAAAAATGCCAATCACCTGCTCATCTTTGCGTACGTGCTCGCGCGCCTCTTTATCCGCCTCGCGCATCTGGTGGCCACACTTAACACACTCAACAATATCGACATTATTCTCACGCCACATCGCCAGTGAATCCTGCGCCTGGCACGCCGGACATTTTGCGCCGGCAATAAAACGTTTACGCACTGCCATAATCATTTGACCCTTTATTCAAACTCATCCCAGCCGTCAAGCTGCCTGCTCTCTTTCTGCATCTCGCGCTGGAAAATCTCTTCCAGCTCCCGGCGAGCTTCCCGGACGCGTGATACCTGCAGAGTATCAGTATTGACCGGCATTAACTCACGAAGCATTCGCATATCCAGCCGACGAAAGTGCAGCTGCGCACGCTGCGCCTGGTGTGGATGCATACCTACGCTAATCAACGCCTTACGCCCCAGTTCTAACGCACTGGAAAACGTTTCACGTGAGAATTGCACGACGCCGGCCTGCAGCAGCTCATGGGCCTCAACGCGACCACGCGCGCGCGCCAGGATATTCAGATGCGGGAAATGCTGCTGGCACATCTCCACCAGCTTCATGGTATCTTCCGGCTCGTTACAGGTGATAACGATCGACTGCGCATCTTCCGCTCCCGCCGAGCGCAGCAGCTCCAGCTGCGTCGCGTCGCCAAAATAGACTTTATAGCCATACTTGCGCATCAGGTTAACCGCACTGATATCGCGCTCCAGCACGGTAATACGCATTTTATTGGCCATCAACAAACGGCCGATTACCTGCCCGAAGCGGCCAAACCCGACAATAATGACCTGCGGTTTATCGTCTTCGACCCACGGGACCTCATCTTCCTCCTCCGACGGGTTAAAGCGCCGGGAGAGGATGTTATCGATGAGTGTCATCAGCAGCGGCGTGGTCATCATCGACAGCGTAACCGTCACCAGCAACAACGCCATCTGATCGTTTTCAAAGAGCCGCAGCGAGGCGGGCATCGAGAATAGCACAAAGGCGAATTCGCCCCCCTGGCTCAACACTCCGGCAAACTGCATCCGTTCCGAGCTCCGCAGACCATATACCCGCGCCAGGACATACAGCACCAGGCTTTTTACCGCCACCAGCGCGGCGACGCTTGCCGCCACCCAAAGTAAATGGGTGTACAGCACGCCCAGATTCAACGCCATCCCGACGGAGATAAAGAATAACCCGAGCAACAGCCCTTTAAACGGCTCAATGGCGATCTCCAGCTCGTGGCGATATTCACTCTCAGCCAACAGGACGCCGGCGATAAAGGTGCCCAGCGCCATCGACAGGCCGAGCGCATCCATAAACAGAGCCGAACCCAGCACCAGCAGCAGCGTCGCGGCGGTAAATACCTCGCGAACGCCGGAAGCGGCGATAAAACGGAACACCGGTCGGAGCAGGTAACGGCCGCCAACCAGCATGCCTGCGAAGGCCAGCACCTTCATCCCAATCTTAACCCAATCAAAATGGTCGTCGCCGGAACCGGCTAACAGCGGTACCAGAGCCAGGGCGGGAATTACGGCAAGATCCTGAAACAGCAGCACCGAAAACCCCAGTTGCCCGGATTCGCTACGGCTCATTCCTTTCTCGCGCATCAGCTGCAGCGCCATCGCCGTTGACGACATCGCCAGACCAATACCGCCAACCACCGCCGCTTGCCAGGTAAAACCGGTGAGGATCAGCAGGCCGCCGAGGATCCCCGCGCTTAATACCACCTGCGCCGCCCCGACGCCAAAGATAGAACTTCTCAGGCGCCAGAGTTTCGCCGGGTTGAGCTCAAGCCCGATGATAAACATCAGAAACACGACGCCCAGTTCGGAGAAATGCAAAATCTCATCGACATCGCTGATAAATCCCAGCCCCCACGGGCCAATCGCAATACCGGCCAGCAGATAGCCTAACACCGCGCCGATGCCGAGCCTGGCGGCCAGCGGCACCGCAACCACGGCAGAAAACAGAAATAGCACTCCAGCTAACAGCAGATCAGCTCCCGCCATTATTCCCTCCTGCCGCGATGGGGTTAGCCAGCCAGTCACGATAAGCACGCGCATGGCTTTTCAGGTCGTCAGGCGATTGCCGACGGGCCCAGTAGACAATAATCGGGCTCATCCAGTGCATCCGGCACATGCCGGCGGTCAGTTCAAAAGGACGCAGAATATCGTTCATTGGATAACGGTTGGCGTCACGTCGGTAGGCGCTCTCCGGCTCCCCGGTAGTAATCACGCTGCGCCAGTACTTTCCCGCGAGCTGATTCCCTCCGGCGCCGCTGGCAAAGCCGCGGGTCAGGACTCTGTCCAGCCACTCTTTCAGCAGCGCCGGACAGCTCCACGTATAGAGCGGGTGCTGAAAAACGATCACCTCATGCTGACGCAGGAGATCCTGCTCATGGGCAATATCGATAAAAAAATCTGGGTAGTGCGCATAAAGGTCGTGCACGGTGACGTTTGGCAACTGTAATGCCGGTTCAAGTAAAACCCGGTTGGCCACGGAATCCTGAGATTCTGGGTGGGCATACAGCAGCAAAACCTTCGCTGTCTGAGACATCATTCCCCTCCCGAATGTCTTCTGGTGGCCTGTATAACGGCTGCGTCCCGACGCAACCAGAATGACTTTGTGTATCGTCTTCGTTTTGGGCTACCATTGCGGCCCGGTGGAGCAACTTGCTGCCACATTACATTATCATAATGACAAACTAACATAGTCAGAACATACGGCGCCTTATGATTGTTTTCTCCTCGTTACAAATTCGTCGCGGCGTACGGGTCCTACTGGACAACGCCACCGCCACCATCAACCCTGGACAGAAGGTCGGTCTGGTGGGTAAAAACGGCTGCGGTAAATCCACGCTGCTATCGCTTTTGAAAAACGAGATTAGCGCCGACGGCGGCAGTATGACCTTTCCGGGCACCTGGCAACTGGCGTGGGTGAATCAGGAAACCCCGGCCCTGGCGCAGCCGGCCATTGAGTATGTCATCGACGGCGATCGCGAATACCGCCAGTTCGAGGCCGATTTACATCAGGCCAATGAGCGTAATGATGGCCATGCCATCGCGACGGTGCACGGTAAGCTGGATGCCATCGATGCCTGGACCATCCGCGCGCGCGCGGCCAGCCTGCTGCACGGACTCGGCTTCAGCAATGAACAGCTCGAACGCCCGGTCAGCGACTTTTCCGGCGGCTGGCGTATGCGCCTGAACCTTGCGCAGGCGCTGATTTGCCGCTCCGATCTGCTGCTGCTTGATGAACCAACCAACCACCTCGATCTCGACGCGGTCATCTGGCTGGAAAAATGGCTTAAAGGCTATACCGGCACGTTGATTCTGATCTCGCACGATCGCGACTTCCTCGATCCGATCGTTGATAAAATTATTCATATCGAACAGCAAACGATGTTCGAATATACCGGCAACTACAGCTCGTTTGAAGTGCAGCGCGCCACCCGCCTGTCACAGCAGCAGTCAATGTATGAAAGCCAGCAGCTGCGCGTCGCCCATCTGCAAAGCTACATTGACCGTTTTCGCGCCAAAGCCACCAAGGCCAAGCAGGCGCAAAGCCGTATTAAGATGCTGGAGCGCATGGAGCTTATCGCCCCGGCGCACGTTGATAACCCGTTCCACTTTAGCTTCCGCGCTCCGGAGAGCCTGCCCAACCCGCTGCTGAAAATGGAAAAGGTCAGCGCCGGTTATGGTGAGCGTATCATTCTGGATTCCATCAAGCTGAATCTGGTCCCCGGTTCGCGGATCGGGTTGTTAGGCCGCAACGGTGCCGGTAAATCAACGCTGATCAAGCTGCTGGCCGGTGAACTCCAGCCGCTGCACGGTGAGATTGGCCTGGCGAAAGGCATCAAGCTTGGCTACTTTGCCCAGCATCAGCTGGAGTTCCTGCGGGCGGACGAATCGCCATTGCAGCATCTGGCGCGGCTGGCGCCGCAGGAGCTGGAGCAGAAGCTACGCGACTACCTCGGCGGTTTTGGCTTCCAGAGTGACAAGGTCAACGAAGAGACGCAGCGCTTCTCCGGCGGTGAAAAAGCGCGTCTGGTGCTGGCGTTAATCGTCTGGCAGCGCCCTAACCTCCTGCTGCTGGATGAACCGACCAACCACCTCGACCTCGATATGCGCCAGGCTTTAACCGAAGCGCTGATTGATTTCGAAGGCGCGCTGGTGGTGGTCTCGCACGATCGCCATCTGATACGTTCCACCACCGACGATCTCTACCTCGTACACGACGGTAAAGTCGAACAGTTCGATGGCGACCTCGAGGACTATCAGCAGTGGCTCAGCGATTCGCAAAAGCAGGAAAGCCCGTCGTCAGAAGCCGTAAAAGATAATGGCAACAGCGCTCAGGCCCGTAAAGACCAGAAGCGCCGGGAAGCCGAACTGCGGACCCTCACCCAGCCGCTACGCAAAGAGATTGCCCGCCTCGAAAAAGAGATGGATAAGCTTAACGCCCGGCTCGCCGAGGCAGAAGAGAAGTTAGGCGACAGCGGCCTGTATGACGCCTCCCGCAAAGCGGAGCTGACCGCCTGTCTGCAGCAGCAGGCCAGCGCGAAATCCGGGCTGGAAGAGTGCGAAATGGCCTGGCTGGATGCCCAGGAGCAGCTGGAACAGATGCTGATGGAAGGCTGAGGCGGCCTATGCTAAGACAAGAGTTTAAACGCAACGGCGCGGTTTATGGCAGCGCGCCGTTATTGGCCCCTGCCAACGACCGCCACTCATCTGCGAAGAGGAATTGCCATGGTCAAAAAAACGCTTATCTCCCTCTCACTCCTTTGCGCCCTGAGCCATACCGCCTTTGCCGCCTACACCGGGAGTGAATTAAAGAATAAAGAAAATGTCATCGCTTTTTATAATAAGGCGCTGAACGATAAAGACTTTGATGCCGCTAAAACCTACCTCGGCAAGGAGTATATCCAGCACAACCCCGGTGCGCAGAACGGGCCCGAAGGCTTTCGCCAGTTTATCGCCTTTCTGAAAGATAAGTTCCCGAACTCCCATAGCGAAATTAAGCGGGTGATTGTCGACGGCGACTATGTGGTTCTGCACGTTGCCTCCACCGGTCGCGAGCCGGGAGTGACCCGCGCGATAATCGATATTTTCCGCCTCGATGCGCAAAACAAGATCGTTGAGCACTGGGACGTTATCCAGACCGTTCCGGAAAAAACGGCCAGCGGTAACAGCATGTTTTAAGCCCATCGCGCAGCCATCTTTCGTCAGATGGCTGTTTCTCCGGCGCGGTTCTCCGCCATAGCCTGCAGGGCGTTATCGCCCTGATAAGCGCAATACAGGCGTGGCAACTGGCGGCTAATCAACGTGGTCACCTGATGAAAACGCGGTGGCATTTTTTGCAAACTGCAGGAGATCGCTTTCGACAGTACAGGTTTGATCTCTCCCGGCAGAGCGACCCGCAACCTGTAGACTCCCGGCGGCGTTAATTACTGACAGCGCGCACGCCAGTCATCACCCGGCTCAATTTCGTGTAACCTATAGCGCTGGCGACAAGACCACATATCGTCTAACCTGCGCACTTCATGCGCGGTATAATGTTCTCAAGTTTCTTAATTGCTCTGGTGCTATGGTTGAAATCACCCCTACAGAAATGACTCCCCCCGCCGATGATTCGCGCGAGTTTCACCCGATGCGCGGCGTGGGCAATCGTCATCTGCAAACCATGCTGCCACGCCTGATCCGCCGTAAGCTAGGCTTCACGCCGCACTGGCAGCGTCTCGAGCTGCCGGACGGTGATTTTGTCGATCTGGCGTGGAGCGAAAACCCCGTTCAGGCGCAGCACAAACCGCGGCTGGTCGTGTTTCATGGTCTGGAAGGCAGCTTGCATAGCCCGTATGCCCACGGCCTTATTCATGCGGCGATGCAGCGCGGCTGGCTCGGCGTGGTCATGCATTTTCGCGGCTGTAGCGGCGAACCTAACCGTAACAACCGCATCTATCATTCAGGCGAAACCGAGGATGGCACCTGGTTCCTGCACTGGCTGCGCCGCGAGTTCGGCGTCGTCCCTACCGCCGCGGTCGGTTATTCGCTGGGGGGGAATATGCTGGGCTGCCTGCTGGCCAAAGAAGGGGATAACGTTCCGCTCGATGCGGCGGTGATCGTATCGGCCCCCTTCATGCTGGAAGCCTGCAGCTACCATATGGATAAGGGCTTCTCCCGGGTCTATCAGCGCTACCTGCTTAACCTGCTAAAGGCCAACGCCGCGCGTAAGCTAAAGGCGTATCCTGGCTCACTGCCGGTTGATTTACGTCAGCTTAAAGGCATGCGCCGTATCCGTGAGTTTGACGATATGATTACCGCCAAAATTCACGGTTTTGCGGATGCGCTGGACTACTACCGCCAGTGCAGTGCGATGCCGCGCTTAAGCGATATCACCAGGCCGACGCTGATCATTCACGCCAAGGACGATCCTTTTATGGATCACCACTCCATCCCGCCGCAGGAACGGCTGCCGGCTAATGTGGAATATCAGCTGACGGAGCAAGGCGGCCACGTCGGGTTTGTCGGCGGCACGCTACGCAAGCCGGAAATGTGGCTGGAAAAACGGATTCCGGACTGGTTAACCCGTTGGTTAGGAGCACAAAAATGATTATTCCCTGGCACGATCTGGATCCCGAAACGCTGGATAACCTGATCGAAAGCTTTGTGTTGCGCGAAGGCACCGATTATGGTGAACATGAACGCTCGCTGGCGGATAAAGTCGCCGGCGTCAAACAACAATTGAGAAGCGGAGAAGCCGTGCTGGTGTGGTCAGAACTGCACGAGACGGTCAACATCATGCCCCGCAAGCAGTTTCACGGCTAAGGCGGCGCCACACCATCGTTTAATCTGGGAGTTGTTATGTCTGCCAAACATCCGGTGATTGCCGTCACAGGCTCCAGCGGCGCGGGAACCACGACCACCAGCCTCGCCTTTCGTAAAATCTTCGCGCAGCTGAACCTGCGCGCCGCCGAAGTAGAAGGCGATAGCTTTCATCGCTATACCCGCCCGGAAATGGACATGGCGATCCGCAAAGCGCGCGATCAGGGAAAGCACATCAGCTATTTCGGTCCGGAAGCGAACGACTTCAGCCTGCTCGAAAATACCTTTCTCGAATACGGGCGCAACGGCACCGGCCAGTCGCGGAAATATCTGCATACCTATGATGAAGCGGTGCCGTGGAATCAGGTGCCAGGTACGTTTACGCCATGGCAGCCGCTACCGGAACCTACCGATGTCCTGTTTTATGAGGGCCTGCACGGTGGCGTGGTAACGCCGCAGCACAACGTGGCACAGCATGTCGACCTGCTGGTCGGCGTAGTGCCGATCGTCAATCTGGAGTGGATTCAGAAGCTGATCCGCGATACCAGCGAACGCGGCCATTCCCGTGAAGCGGTGATGGACTCCGTGGTGCGTTCGATGGAAGACTATATCAACTTCATCACCCCGCAGTTCTCGCGTACCCATATCAACTTCCAGCGCGTCCCCACCGTCGATACTTCCAACCCGTTTGCGGCGAAAGGCATCCCGTCGCTGGATGAAAGCTTTGTGGTGATTCATTTCCGCAATCTGCAGGATATCGATTTCCCGTGGCTGTTAGCGATGCTGCAGGGGTCGTTTATCTCGCATATCAATACGCTGGTGGTGCCGGGCGGAAAGATGGGGCTGGCAATGGAGCTCATCATGGCGCCGCTGGTCGAACGGCTGATGGAAGGGAAGAAAATCAGTTAACCACGTTAAAAGACCCCGGGCGCCTGGCGCTAAGCGGGGTTTTCGTTCTTCACTCACGGCTCCCGGATAAGGCGTTTGCGCCGCTCTCCGGGAAAGGCTGCTTAGCCTTCCACCACTTCATAGGTGTGGGTGATATTCACCGTTTTTTGCAGCATCAGCGCCACCGAGCAGTATTTCTCCGCCGACAGGTCCACCGCACGAGCGACGGCCGCCTCTTTCAGCTCATTTCCGGTGACGATAAAATGCATGTTGATATGGGTAAACAGGCGCGGCGCCTCTTCCCGGCGTTCAGACGTCAGCTTCACTTCACAGTTGCTCACATTGTGACGCCCTTTCTGCAAAATCGACACGACATCGATCGCGCTGCATCCGCCCGCCGCCATCAGCACCATCTCCATCGGGCTTGGCGCTTTATCCCCGGAGTTGCCGTCCATCAGAACCTGGTGGCCTGACGCGGACTCTCCGATGAAGGTTAACCCTTCAACCCATTTCACACGAGCTTGCATAAAATTTAACTCCAAGGTTGCAATTTTCCTGACAGATTACGCGCACATAACAATTCTCGCAACGGAAGGCGACCTGCGTCATGCTGAAGCGAGACACCAGGAGACATGCGGCGAAAGCTATGCTAAAACAGTCGGGATGCTACAGTATTACATTGATGTACTGCATGTATGCAGAGGAGTTCACATTACAGGCTGAAGAAAACTCACCAGCCGTTTCCCAGGCATAGGGAAACAATACGATTGCATGCCCGGATGCCGTGTAGTGTCGGCACCCGGAGATAGCTTATAACAGAGGATAACCGCGCATGGTGCTTGGCAAACCGCAAACAGACCCTACCCTCGAATGGTTCTTGTCTCATTGCCATATTCATAAGTACCCATCTAAAAGCACGCTGATCCACCAGGGTGAAAAAGCAGAAACGTTGTACTACATCGTCAAAGGCTCTGTGGCTGTGCTCATCAAGGATGAAGAGGGTAAAGAGATGATCCTCTCTTACCTCAACCAGGGCGATTTCATCGGTGAATTAGGCTTGTTTGAAGAAGGCCAGGAGCGTAGCGCCTGGGTACGTGCGAAAACCGCATGTGAAGTGGCCGAAATCTCCTACAAAAAATTCCGTCAGCTGATCCAGGTAAACCCGGATATTCTGATGCGTCTGTCATCGCAGATGGCTCGTCGTCTGCAGGTAACCTCAGAAAAAGTGGGTAACCTCGCCTTCCTCGACGTTACCGGCCGTATCGCTCAGACGCTGCTGAACCTGGCGAAACAACCGGACGCCATGACCCACCCGGACGGGATGCAAATTAAAATTACCCGTCAGGAAATCGGTCAGATCGTGGGCTGTTCCCGTGAAACCGTTGGCCGTATTCTGAAGATGCTGGAAGATCAGAATCTGATCTCTGCGCACGGTAAAACCATCGTCGTTTACGGTACCCGTTAAGTCGATAAAACGGCGTGTTGTACCCACAATACGCCGTTTTTGTTTCCCCTCGATGTGGCGCAGGCTGATTTACCACCCGGAAGTCAACTATGCACTGCGGCAAACGCTGGTGCTGTGCTTGCCTGTCGCAATCGGACTCCTGCTCGGTCATTTACAACAGGGTCTGCTGTTCTCGCTGGTGCCTGCCTGTTGCAACGTCGCCGGTCTGGACACGCCGCATAAGCGCTTTTTTAAACGCCTGATCGTCGGCGGCTCCCTGTTTGCCGGCTGTAGTCTGGTCGTCCAGCTGCTGCTGCAGCAGGATATCCCGTTACCGTTAATTCTCAGCGGCCTGGCGCTACTCCTTGGCGTCACGGCAGAAATCAGCTCCCTGCACGCCAGACTCTTGCCCGCCTCGCTGATTGCCGCGATCTTCACTCTGAGCCTTGCCGGGAATATGCCTGTCTGGGAGCCGCTGCTGATCTATGCTCTCGGCACGTTGTGGTACGGCCTGTTTAACTGGTTTTGGTTCTGGCTTTGGCGCGAACAGCCGCTACGTGAATCGCTAAGCCTGCTCTATCGCGAGCTGGCCAACTACTGCGAAGCCAAATACAGCCTGTTGACTCAGCATATCGATCCGGCCACCTCGCTGCCGCCGCTGCTCATCCGCCAGCAGAAGGTCGTGGACCTGATCACCCAGTGCTATCAGCAGATGCATATGCTGGCGGCAAATCAACACAATGACCACAAACGCCTGCTGCGGGCGTTTCAGGTGGCGCTGGATCTTCAGGAACATATCTCCGTCAGCCTGCATCAGCCCGAAGAAGTACAAAAGCTGGTGGAACGCAGCCATGCGGAAGCGGTGATTCGCTGGAATGCGCAAACCGTTGCCGCCCGCCTGCGGGTGCTGGCGGATGACATCCTTTATCATCGTTATCCGCAGCGCTTTAATATGGACAAGCAAATCGGCGCGCTGGAGAAAATCGCCTCGCAGCATCCCGATAACCCGGTCGGGCAGTTCTGCGCCTGGCACTTTAGCCGTATCGCCCAGGTGCTAAGAACCCAGCGCCCGCTGTATGCCCGTAATCTGATGGCCGATAAAGAACGCCGTCTGCCGTTACTGCCGGCGCTGAGGAACTACCTCTCGTTGAAATCGCCGGCGCTGCGCAACGCCGCGCGCATCTGCGTCATGCTCACCGCCGCCAGCCTGATGGGCAGCGCCCTGAACCTGCCCAAACCCTACTGGATCCTGATGACGGTGCTTTTCGTCACCCAAAACGGCTACGGCGCGACGCGGGTGCGTATTGTTCATCGGGCGGCGGGTACCCTCGCCGGGCTGGCGATTGCCGGCCTGACGCTGCACTTTCACGTTCCGGAAGGCTATACGCTGACCGCGATGCTGATCGTCACGCTGCTGAGCTATCTGATTATTCGTAAGCATTATGGCTGGGCGATGGTGGGCTTTACCGTCACCGCGGTGTATACCCTGCAGCTGCTGACGCTAAACGGTGAACAGTTTATTGTCGCCAGACTTATCGATACCCTCATCGGCTGTCTTATCGCCTTTGGCGGAATGGTGTGGCTGTGGCCGCAGTGGCAAAGCGGGCTGTTGCGTAAAAATGCCCATGACGCGCTGGAGGCCGATCAGGATGCCATCAGGCTTATCCTGAGCGACGACCACCAGGCACCGGCGCTGGCCTATCAGCGCATGCGCGTCAATCAGGCGCATAACTCGCTGTATAATTCGTTGAACCAGGCGATGCAGGAACCGGGTTTTAACGCGCAATACCTCGACGACATGAAACTGTGGGTCACCCACAGTCAGTTTATTGTCGAGCATATCAACGCGATGACTACCCTCGCCCGCGAGCACAACATGCTGACCCCGGAGCTGGCCCGGCGTTATCTGGAATCCTGTGAGATTGCGCTCCAGCGCTGTCAACAGCGGCTGGACTCTGACGGTCCCGGCAGCGCGGGCGATGTCAATATTATGGAGTCGCAGAATGCGGAAGTGCCCCATGGCCCGTTAAGCACCATGGAGCAGCATCTGCAGCGGATCCTCGATCATCTGAACACTATGCACACCATCTCCTCGGTGGCATGGCGTCAGCGTCCGCATCATGGCATCTGGCTACGCGCGGTTAAGCGCTAAGTACCCGCTGTACCGCCTGAGCGAAACGGGCCATCCCTTCGGCAATATCGTTTTCGTCAATCACCAGTGAAGGAACAAAGCGCATCACGTCAGGCCCGGCGTTTAATACCATCACCCCGGCATCCGCCGCCGCATAGAGGAAATCGCGGGCCCGGCCTTGATGCTGCGGCTTAAGCTCGGCGCCAATCAACAGCCCCATCCCGCGGATGTCGCTGAACAGATCAAACTGCGCGTCAATCTGCTGCAGGTGCTGCACAAACAGCGCGCGCTTCGCGTTGACGCCTTCCAGCACCTCAGGGGTATTGATCAGATCAAACGCCGCCCCGGCCACGGCGCAGGCCAGTGGGTTACCGCCGTAGGTCGAACCGTGGGAGCCGGCATGGAACGCGCTGGCGATGTCGTTTGTCGTCAGGACGGCGCTAATCGGGAAACCGCCGCCCAGCGCTTTGGCGCTGGTGAGGATATCCGGCGTCACGCCGTAATGCATATACGCGAACAGCGAACCGGTACGCCCCATGCCGCACTGCACTTCATCAAACACCAGCAGCGCCTGGTGCTCATCGCACAGCTCGCGCAGCCCCTTAAGGAACTCCGGCGTCGCGGCCATCACCCCGCCTTCCCCCTGAATTGGCTCAACCACTACCGCACAGGTATGGTCGTCCATCACCGCTTTCACCGCATGCAGATCGTTAAACGGCACGTGGACGATATCCGCCGGTTTCGGGCCGAAGCCATCGGAATATTTGGGCTGCCCGCCCACGGAGACCGTAAACAGCGACCGGCCGTGGAAGGCGTTATGGAAGGCGATGATTTTGGTCTTATACGGACTGTGGCGGGTAATGGTGTAATGGCGCGCCAGCTTGAATGCGGTTTCGTTGGCTTCGGTGCCGGAGTTCATAAACACCACGCGTTCGGCAAAGGTGGCATCGACCAGCTTGCGCCCGAGGCGCAACGCCGGTTCGTTGGTAAAAACGTTGCTGGTGTGCCACAGGGTTTCGCCCTGCTCATGCAGCGCCGCGACCAGAGCCGGATGACAATGACCTAATGCCGTCACCGCAATCCCGCCCGCGAAATCAACGTACTCTTTGCCCTGCTGATCCCATACGCGGCTACCTTTACCTTTTACCGGGATGAATTCTGCAGGTGCATAAATCGGCAGAATAACTTCATCGAATATGGCGCGGGTAATTACCGGTTGCTCAGTTGCCATGTCATGCCATCCTTCTTCGTTATGCAGTCATTATTGTGATAATCTACTCACAAAATATGCATAAAAAATCAATCAATGGCAACTACAAATCACCGGTTGAGGAAGTTTGCCAGCAGCTGATGCCCCTGCTCGCTAAGAATGCTCTCCGGGTGGAACTGTACCCCTTCGAGATCCCACTCACGGTGGCGGATCGCCATAATCTCACCGCTGTCGCTGCGGGCCGTGACCTCAAAGCAATCCGGGAGCGTCGCCGGGTCAATCAACAGCGAGTGGTAGCGGGTAACGGTCAGCGGATTATTCAGCCCCTGGAATACCCCTTGCCCGTTGTGGTGAATGGGCGAGGTCTTGCCGTGCATCACTTTGGCTGCCCGCACGATCGTGGCGCCAAAGACCTGGGCGATGGCCTGGTGACCAAGGCACACCCCCAGCAGCGGAATCTGGCCGGCATAGTGTGCAATCACCGCCAGGGAGATACCTGACTCATCCGGGGTGCACGGACCTGGCGAGATCACGATTTTCTCCGGCGCCAGCGCCGCTATCTCCTCGAGCGTCAGCTCATCATTACGCCTGACCAGCACCTCGGCACCCAGTTCGCAGAAGTACTGGTACAAATTCCAGGTGAAAGAGTCATAGTTGTCGATAAGCAGGATCATGGTGGCTCCGGAAAAAACAAAACCGGGCTATTCTACTCAGATTCGCGCGCTTCGCTTACCACTTTGCTAAAGATCCGTTCGAGAGGTTGTGGATCGCCCATCGCCCCCAGCTGATTAGCCTGGCTCCAGGCGTCGGGATCGATATCGCGCCAGTCGAGTACAAAGCCGGCGTGCAGGGCCAGCTGTTCAAAGAAAATCCGCTGCGCCAGGCCGCTCCCCAGGCGGAACGGATGCAGGACATTGATTTCGCCGTAGTACCAGCTCAGGCGCTCAACGAACCCAACGCGAGTAAGCCCGCTGAGGTAATTCTCCTCTTCAAGCGCGCGCATCAGCGCATTGCCCTCTTTTTCTATCCACGCAAAATGGCAAAAAGGGGTGTCGCCCCGGTAAATATCGACTTCTCTGAAGTGCCCCGCCCAGTCAAAAATATCCTGATAAAGCTGATGATGGATGAAACAGAGATAGGGCAACCCGCGCACGCGCGGCCCCAGCGCCAGCGTTGCCGCCCGCAGGGAGGTGAATTCCCACGCCGCCTCCTCCAGACGCTGGGCCTGACGAATGCCAAGGCGGTTGCGCATCACGTTAAGAGCGGGATAAAGATAAGGGTCGCGATCGTCGCCGTATTTATTGCTCATAGCGCCTCCTCAGCTCAGCAAGATGCGCCAACGCCAGCTCGGCGCTCAGCGTTACCAGCGGGATCGCCACGCCCTCCAGGCGACGGCTGGCCTGAAAATTCACATTGCGGGTCTGTTCCCAGAGTTGGGATTTTTGCTTATCGGTGAGTGAACGCATGGTCGCCTCCCTTATCGTCCCCCGTTTGCCACAAGTATAAGCAGCAATTTCAGGTTACGCAGAGCGGCCAGCAGCGCGGGCGATGTCGCCCGCGCGCAGAGAGGAGATTACGGCAGAACTTTCGCTGACAGGATCACGACGGGTTTGGACGGTACATTCTGGTACGGCCCCACGTTGTGCGTCTGCACCTGAGAAATTTTATCCGCCACGTCCATCCCCTTCACCACTTTGCCGAAGACCGCGTAGCCAAAATCACGCTGTCCGTGGTCAAGGAAGGCGTTGTCCGCAATGTTGATAAAGAACTGGCTGGTGGCGCTGTCCTGATCGGCGGTCCGCGCCATGGCGATCGTGCCGCGGGTATTACGCAGGCCGTTATCAGCTTCGTTTTTAATCGGCGGGTTCGGCTGCTTTTGCTGCATCTGTTCATTAAAGCCGCCGCCCTGCACCATGAAGCCTGGGATCACGCGATGGAAGGTGGTGTTGTTATAGAAGCCGCTGTTAACGTACTTGAGGAAGTTATCCACGGAAATCGGTGCTTTCTGGCTATTTAACTCCAGCTCAATATTGCCCGCAGACGTCGTCAGCAGCACGTGCGGATCGCCCTTCGCTGCCATAGCCGGAGAGAAAGCTGAAATAGCGAAAACGGCTACCACCGCCGCCAGAGTTGATTTGAGCATGGGAATTCCTTAACGGAGCAGAATAAAAAGCAAGTGCCTTGATTCTAAAGAGCCTTTGCATCCTGAGCCAGCCTTTTACCTAATTTTACGTAGCTGAAATAGTTGTTACCAGACGCTCATTCATCTATTCGCAAGATAAAAGCGATCTGCATCACATTAATCTATGCAAATAATGACACATTGCATAATAAACGTTTGCTTACATCACTCGAATGAATAAAATCTGTCCGCCCTGGCGCAGTCAATGCGCTTTACATTTTTATTCACAGGCCAGTCATGACTAACAGCAACCGTATCAAGCTCACATGGATTAGCTTTTTCTCCTACGCCCTCACCGGCGCGTTGGTGATCGTCACCGGGATGGTGATGGGGAACATCGCCGATTATTTCCATCTGCCCGTCTCCAGTATGAGCAACACCTTTACATTCCTCAACGCCGGTATCCTGATCTCTATCTTCCTGAACGCCTGGCTGATGGAGATCGTGCCGCTGAAAACTCAGCTGCGTTTTGGCTTTATCCTGATGGTGCTGGCCGTTGCCGGGCTGATGTTCAGCCACAGTCTGGCCCTGTTCTCCGCGTCCATGTTCGTGCTGGGGCTGGTCAGCGGGATCACCATGTCGATCGGGACCTTCCTGATCACCCATATGTATGAAGGCCGTCAGCGCGGCGCGCGTCTGCTGTTCACCGACTCCTTCTTCAGCATGGCGGGAATGATCTTCCCGATGGTCGCCGCCTTCCTGCTGGCGCGCAGCATTGAGTGGTACTGGGTATATGCCTGCATTGGCCTGGTTTATGTGGCCATTTTTATTCTGACTTTTGGCTGTGATTTTCCGGTACTGGGTAAAAAAGCGCAGCACGACAGCCAGCCGGTGGTGAAAGAAAAATGGGGCATCGGCGTGCTGTTCCTGTCCATCGCCGCGCTGTGCTACATCCTCGGCCAGCTGGGCTTTATCTCCTGGGTACCGGAGTATGCCAAGACGCTGGGTATGAGCCTTGCCGATGGCGGTAAGCTGGTCAGCGATTTCTGGATGTCGTACATGATTGGCATGTGGTCATTCAGCTTCATCCTGCGCTTCTTCGATCTGCAACGTATTCTGACGGTGCTCGCTGGCCTGGCAACGGTGCTGATGTACCTGTTTATCAACGGTTCGCCGGAGCATATGCCGTGGTTTATCCTGACCCTCGGCTTCTTCTCCAGCGCTATCTACACCTCGCTCATCACCCTCGGTTCGCTGCAAACCAAAGTCGCCTCGCCGAAACTGGTGAACTTTGTCCTGACCTGCGGCACCATCGGCACGATGCTGACCTTCGTGGTGACCGGCCCGATCGTTGCCGCCAGTGGCCCGCTGGCAGCACTGCACACCGCCAACGGTCTCTACGCCGTCGTCTTTATCATGTGCATTATTCTCGGCTTTGTCTCTCGCCACCGCCAGCACAACGCGGCAGCGGCCTCTCACTAAACCTGTGGCCCCTTTGCATCAGCAAAGGGGCTATTGCGCGTAAAGAACAGCTCCTCTCCCCCGCGGTCAGTCTGGATCCACGTCTGTGCCAGCTGCGTAGTGGCAATCACTCTTCCCTGACGAATCGACCAACGCACCGGCACCTGGCAGCGTACCGCTTCAAAACCATTTTCCGCCGGCAGAATAATCAGGTTCGCCGGATGACCCGTGACAATGCCGTAATCGCTCAGGCCAAAGGTACGGGCGCTGTTATCGGTAATCAGCTTCAGGCCATCGTTAATCTGCTGATAGCCCATCAGCTGGCAGACGTGCAGCCCCATATGCAGCACCTGCAGCATATTACCGGTGCCGAGCGGATACCACGGGTCAAACACGTCATCGTGGCCGAAGCAGACGTTAATCCCCGCCGCCATCAGCTCTTTCACCCGGGTAATCCCGCGCCGCTTCGGATAATCGTCAAACCGCCCCTGAAGATGAATGTTCACCAGCGGGTTGGCGACAAAGTTGATTCCCGCAAGCTTCAGCAGACGAAACAGCCGTGAAGTGTAAGCGCCGTTATAGGAGTGCATCGCCGTGGTGTGGCTGGCCGTGACCCGTGGGCCAATCCCCTCTTTTAACGCCAGCGCCGCCACCGTTTCGACAAAGCGCGACTGCTCATCGTCGATTTCATCACAGTGAATGTCCAGCGGTCGCTGGTATTGCTGCGCCAGACGGAAGGCAATATGCAAAGATTCAACGCCATACTCGCGGGTGAATTCAAAGTGAGGAATCGCTCCCACCACGTCGGCCCCAAGCCGTAGCGCCTCTTCAAGCAGCGCCTCCCCATCGGGGTAGGATAAAATCCCCTCCTGGGGGAAGGCGACGATCTGCAGGTCTACCCACGGCGCGACCTCCTGCTTGACTTCCAGCATCGCCTTTAATGCCGTCAGCGTCGGGTCAGAGACGTCAACATGGGTGCGGACATACTGAATTCCGTTGGCAATTTGCCACTTCAGGGTTTTCCACGCCCGGGCTTTCACATCCTCGTGACTCAGCAGCGCTTTACGTTCCGCCCAGCGTTCAATGCCCTCAAACAGCGTTCCGGACTGGTTCCAGCGGGGTTCACCGGCGGTTTGCGTCGTATCCAGGTGAATATGCGGCTCAATAAACGGCGGGATAGCCAACCCGCCGCGGGCGTTAAGCACTTCATAACTTTCGCTGTGCGCTGCGCCCATCGGAGTGATATCGCCAAAACAGCCTTTATCTATTGCTATCTGCCATAACCCGTCGCGATCCGGCAGGCGTACGTTCTGAATCAACCAAAGCGGAACTGCTGTCATCGTGATGACTCCCGTTAAAAGTACCGATTTTTCACTCCGGACATACGACTTTCCTCTCGTTCATTTTGTACACAAAAGCAACAAAAAGGAAAAGCGTGAGTTTTCCATAACTTATAAAAATCCAGAAAAATCATAGCCATACCCATTAAGTGGTAGGCCGGAGTGAAATTGATTTGTATCAATAAGCCTCCTGGCTGAATCGTTAAGGTAGGCGGTAATAGAAAAGAAATCGAGGCAAAAATGAGCAAAGTCAGAATCGCTATTATCGGTAACGGCATGGTTGGCCATCGCTTTATCGAAGAGCTTCTTGATAAGGCGCCTGCCGGACAGTTCGACATTACCGTGTTCTGTGAAGAACCCCGTATCGCTTACGACCGCGTCCACCTGTCGTCTTACTTCTCCCATCACACCGCCGAAGAACTCTCGCTGGTCCGTGAAGGTTTTTACGAGAAACATGGCGTTAAAGTCCTGATCGGTGAACGCGCTATTACCATTAACCGCCAGGAGAAAGTCATTCACTCCAGCGCGGGACGTACCGTATTTTACGACAAGCTGATCATGGCAACGGGGTCTTATCCGTGGATCCCGCCGATCAAAGGCGCAGACACTCAGGATTGTTTCGTCTACCGCACCATTGAAGATCTGAACGCTATCGAAGCCTGCGCCCGTCGCAGCAAACGCGGCGCCGTGGTCGGCGGCGGTCTGTTAGGTCTCGAAGCCGCCGGCGCGCTGAAAAACCTCGGCGTCGAAACCCACGTGATCGAATTTGCCCCAATGCTGATGGCTGAGCAGCTCGACAACATGGGTGGCGAGCAGCTGAAGCGTAAAATCGAAAGCATGGGCGTAAAGGTTCATACCAGCAAAAATACCAAAGAGATTGTCCAGCAGGGCAGCGAAGCGCGCAAAACCATGCAATTCGCCGACGGTAGCGAGCTGCAGGTCGATTTTATCGTCTTCTCCACCGGTATCCGCCCACGTGATAAGCTGGCCACCCAATGCGGTCTGGCGGTCGCTCAGCGCGGCGGTATCGTGGTGAATGATACCTGTCAAACTTCTGACCCGGACATCTATGCCATCGGCGAGTGCGCCAGCTGGAATAACCGCGTCTATGGTCTGGTGGCACCGGGCTATAAAATGGCGCAGGTCACCGTCGATCATCTCCTCGGCAACGACAACCGCTTTACCGGGGCGGACCTCAGCGCCAAGCTGAAGCTGCTCGGCGTCGACGTTGGCGGTATTGGCGATGCCCATGGCCGTACTCCAGGCGCGCGTAGCTACGTCTATCTTGATGAAAGCAAAGAAGTCTATAAACGTCTGATCGTCAGTGAAGACAACAAAACCCTGCTCGGCGCGGTACTGGTCGGGGATACCAGCGACTACGGCAATCTGCTGCAGCTGGTGCTGAACACCATCGAACTGCCGGAAAACCCGGACTCGCTGATCCTGCCGGCCCACGCAGGCAGCGGCAAACCGGCGATTGGCGTCGATAAACTGCCGGACAGTGCGCAGATCTGTTCCTGCTTCGACGTCACCAAAGGTATGCTGATTTCCGCGATCAACAAGGGCTGCCATACCGTCGCCGCGCTGAAAGCAGAAACCAAAGCCGGAACCGGCTGCGGCGGCTGTATCCCGCTGGTGACCCAGGTACTCAACGCCGAACTGGCGAAACAGGGGATCGAAGTCAACCATAACCTGTGTGAGCACTTCGCCTATTCTCGTCAGGAGCTGTTCCACCTTATTCGCGTGGAAGGCATTAAAAGCTTCGAAGAACTGCTGGAAAAACACGGTAAAGGCTACGGCTGCGAAGTGTGTAAGCCGACCGTGGGCTCCCTGCTGGCCTCCTGCTGGAATGAGTACATCCTTAAGCCGCAGCATACGCCGCTGCAGGATACTAACGATAACTTCCTCGCCAATATCCAGAAAGATGGCACCTATTCGGTCATTCCGCGTTCCGCTGGCGGTGAAATTACGCCGGAAGGCCTGCTGGCCGTAGGCCGCATCGCCCGCGAATATAACCTCTACACCAAGATCACCGGTTCACAGCGTATCGGCCTGTTCGGCGCGCAAAAAGACGATCTGCCGGAAATCTGGCGTCAGCTGATTGAAGCGGGTTTTGAAACCGGCCACGCCTATGCGAAAGCGCTGCGTATGGCCAAAACCTGCGTCGGTAGCACCTGGTGCCGTTACGGCGTGGGTGACAGCGTGGGCTTCGGCGTCGAGCTGGAAAATCGCTACAAAGGGATCCGAACCCCGCACAAAATGAAGTTTGGCGTCTCCGGCTGCACCCGTGAATGTGCGGAAGCGCAGGGGAAAGATGTCGGCATTATCGCTACCGAGAAAGGCTGGAACCTGTACGTCTGCGGTAACGGCGGGATGAAACCTCGCCACGCCGATCTGCTGGCCGCCGACCTCGATCGTGAAACGCTGCTCAGATATCTCGATCGCTTCATGATGTTCTACATCCGCACCGCCGATAAGCTGACGCGTACCGCGCCGTGGTTAGACAACATGGAAGGCGGTATCGATTACCTGCGTAGCGTCATTATCGACGACAAGCTGGGCCTCAACGCGCATCTGGAAGAAGAGCTGGCGCGCCTGCGTGACGCTTTCGCCTGCGAATGGAGCGAAACGGTCAACAACCCGGCGGCGCAAACCCGCTTCAAACACTTTATCAACAGCAACCTGCGCGACCCAAATGTGCAGATTGTCGCGGAACGCGAGCAGCATCGCCCGGCCACGCCGTACGAACGTATCCCGGTCACTCTGGTGGAGGAAAACGCATGAGCCAGTGGATAAACATCTGCAAGATTGACGATATCCTGCCGGCAACCGGCGTCTGCGCGCTGCTTGGTCAGCAACAGGTCGCCCTGTTCCGGCCTTACCATGACGATCGGGTCTTTGCGATCGACAATATTGACCCCTTTTTCAACGCCAGCGTACTGTCACGCGGCATCATTGCCGAACACGACGGTGACCTGTGGGTCGCCAGCCCGCTGAAAAAGCAGCGCTTTCGCCTGCGTGACGGCCGGTGCATGGAAGATGAAAGCCACTCCGTTGCCCATTTCGAGGCTCGCGTGAAAGACGGCACCGTTCAGCTGAAGGCATGATGCCCTGAGGTTCCCGCCGCGCCACGGCGGGAACCATATTCTCTTCTTATGCCAACTAAGCGGTAGGCAGCCGAAAATTCATATATTGTGCCAACCCTCTGCTGTTATGCTACGACCGCTTACCCTCTCCCACTGCTTTACTGCGAGGACGTTCCGTGGATCACTTACCTATTTTCTGCCAATTGCGCAACCGCGACTGCTTACTGGTCGGCGGCGGTGACGTTGCCGAACGCAAAGCGCGTCTGCTGCTGGATGCCGGGGCCAGATTAACGGTCAATGCGCTGGACTTCTCGCCGCAGTTCCAGGTGTGGGCGGATTCGCAGATGCTGACGCTGGCAAAAGGCCGGTTTAACCCCGCGCTCCTCGACGCCTGCTGGCTGGCTATCGCCGCCACCGATGATGAAGAGGTAAACCAGCAGGTCAGCGACGCCGCAGAGGCGCGACGGATATTCTGCAACGTGGTGGATGCGCCGCAGCAGGCCAGCTTTATTATGCCGTCCATTATCGATCGCTCGCCGCTGATGGTGGCCGTATCATCCGGCGGCACCTCGCCGGTGCTGGCACGATTGCTGCGGGAGAAGCTGGAATCCATTCTGCCGCTCCATTTAGGCCAGCTCGCGCACTATGCCGGCCAGCTGCGTTCGCGGGTGAAACAACAGTTTGCGACGGTTGGCGAACGTCGACGTTTCTGGGAGAAGTTGTTCGTCAACGACCGCCTGGCGCAGTCGCTGGCCAACGAAGACCGCCAGGCCGTTGCCGATACCACCGAACAGCTGCTGACAGAGCCGCTGGATCATCGCGGCGAAGTGGTGCTGGTTGGCGCCGGCCCCGGCGACGCCGGGCTGTTGACCCTCAAAGGGCTGCAGCAGATTCAGCAGGCGGACGTCGTGGTGTATGACCGCCTGGTTTCCGACGATATTATGAATCTGGTGCGTCGCGACGCCGATCGGGTTTTCGTCGGTAAACGCGCCGGCTACCACTGCGTGCCGCAGGAAGAGATCAACCAGATTCTGCTGCGCGAAGCTCAGAACGGACGTCGCGTGGTGCGTCTGAAAGGCGGCGACCCCTTTATCTTCGGGCGCGGCGGCGAAGAGCTGGAAACCCTGTGCAACGCCGGCATCCCCTTCTCGGTGGTGCCGGGGATTACCGCCGCTTCCGGCTGTTCGGCCTATTCCGGTATTCCGCTCACCCATCGCGATTTCGCCCAGGGCGTGCGCCTGGTCACCGGACACCTGAAAACCGGCGGCGAGCTGGATTGGGCCAACCTGGCGGTAGAAAAGCAGACCCTGGTGTTTTATATGGGGCTCAATCAGGCGCCGGCGATCAGAGAGCAGCTCATCGCTCACGGCATGGCGGCAGATATGCCGGCAGCCATTGTGGAAAACGGCACGGCGGTCAGTCAAAAAGTGGTGGTCGGTACGCTCGATCGGCTGGATATTCTGGCGCAACAGATGGCCAGCCCGGCGCTGATTATCGTCGGCCGGGTGGTCAGCCTACGCGATAAGCTCAACTGGTTCTCACATCACTGACGGCGTTGTCCGCATACAGGCCGGCAAACGCCAGATAGCAAAAGGGCGGGATTCACCCCGCCCTTGTTGTTACCGGTACGCCTTTCGCTTACGGTTTCGCGACAAAGCCGATCGCTTCGTATACCGCTTTCAGCGTTTGAGAGGCACGGGCGCTGGCTTTTTCGGCGCCGTCTCTCATCACCTGGTTAAGGAACGCTTCGTCGTTACGGAAGCGGTTATAACGCTCCTGCAGCTCCAGCAGCATACCGGAGACCGCATCGGCAACTTCGCCTTTCAGGTGGCCATACATTTTACCTGCAAAATGCTGCTCCAGCTCCGCAATGCTCTGGCCGGTAACGCCGGAAAGAATATCCAGCAGGTTGGAGACGCCGGCCTTATTCTGCTGGTCGTAGCGCACAACCGGCGGCTCGTCGGAGTCGGTCACGGCACGCTTAATCTTTTTCACTACCGATTTCGGATCTTCCAGCAGGCCAATCACGTTATTGCGGTTGTCGTCCGACTTGGACATCTTTTTCGTCGGCTCAAGCAGGGACATCACGCGGGCGCCGGATTTAGGAATAAACGGCTCAGGAACTTTAAATACGTCGCCGTAGATGGCATTGAAGCGCTGCGCGATATCGCGGCTCAGCTCCAGGTGCTGTTTCTGATCTTCGCCAACCGGAACCTGGTGAGTCTGATACAGCAGAATGTCCGCCGCCATCAGCACCGGGTAGTCGAACAGGCCGGCATTGATGTTTTCGGCATAGCGCGCGGACTTGTCTTTAAACTGCGTCATGCGGCTCAGTTCGCCGAAATAGGTATAGCAGTTCAACGCCCACCCTAGCTGCGCGTGCTCCGGCACGTGTGACTGCACAAAAATCGTGCTTTTTTGCGGGTCGATACCGCAGGCCAGATACAGCGCGAGCGTATCCAGCGTCGCTTTACGCAGCTGCTGCGGGTCCTGGCGGACGGTAATCGCATGCTGGTCAACGATGCAGTAAATACAGTGATAGTCATCCTGCATGTTTACCCATTGACGCAGCGCACCCATATAGTTGCCAATGGTCAATTCACCTGAGGGCTGTGCGCCACTAAAAACGATGGGCTTAGTCATTTTTCAATTCCTGATTTTCACTGTACGGTAGCCCGAGAGCGGGCAAAAGTTCATTAAATTGGTCGAAGATATAGTCCGGTTCGCTGAGCGCAATCGACTCACCGTAGTTATAACCGTAGGTCAGGCCGATTGAGCAGCAGCCCGCCGCTTTGGCCGCCTGAATATCATTGCGTGAATCGCCGACGAACAGCAGCTCATCGGGCGCCAGCCCCAGTTTCTGCGCCACCAGCAGCAGCGGCTCCGGATGCGGCTTTTTGTTCTGCACATCATCGCCGCCGATCACGACGCTAAAATATTTAGCGATATCCAACGCTTCCAGCATCGGCGCGACGAACGGCGTCGGTTTGTTGGTCACCAGCGCCAGCGGCAGACCTTTCGCATGCAGGGCGCCGAGCGTATCGGCCACCGCCGGGAACAGGAAGCTTCCCTCCTCCGCGGCCTCGGCATAGAACCGGTCAAACAGTTTACGCAGCAGCGTGAGCTGCTCTGCCTGCGGGATATCATCATGATCGACAGAAGGTTTGCCCATCGCAGCGCGCTGCGTTGCGCGTTCCTGACGCGCCCAGTCCAGCGCGCGCGCCATCAGAACATCCGCACCGTTGCCGATCCAGGTGACAACACGCGCCTCACCCGCCACCGGCAGCTCCAGCGCATAGAGGGCGCTATCGACCGCGGCGGTCAAACCCGGCGCGCTGTCTACCAGGGTGCCGTCAAGGTCAAAGGCGACGCCGCGAACAGAGAGTAATTTATCCATGACTAACCTTTGCTAATTCACTGCGCATAAGATCGATAACCTGTTTATAGTCCGGCTGGCCGAAAATCGCCGAACCGGCGACAAACATATCCGCGCCCGCCGCCGCAATATCGGCAATGTTGCTGGCCTTCACGCCGCCGTCGACCTCCAGGCGAATATCGTAACCCGACGCATCGATGCGCTGACGGACTTCGCGGAGTTTATCCAGGGTCTGCGGAATGAAAGACTGGCCGCCAAAACCGGGGTTTACGGACATCAGCAGAATGACATCCAGCTTATCCATCACGTAATCAAGGTAGCTCAGCGGCGTGGCGGGATTAAACACCAGACCTGCTTTACAGCCCTGCTCTTTGATTAGCTGCAGGCTACGGTCGACATGTTCGGAAGCTTCCGGATGGAAGGTAATGATGCTGGCGCCCGCCGCGGCGAAATCAGGGATGATGCGATCGACCGGCTTCACCATCAGATGCACATCGATAGGGGCGGTGATGCCATAGTCGCGTAGCGCTTTGAGCACCATAGGGCCGATGGTCAGATTCGGCACGTAGTGGTTGTCCATGACGTCAAAGTGCACGACATCGGCACCCGCTGCCAACGCTTTGGCGGTATCTTCACCCAGACGGGCAAAATCAGCCGACAGAATCGAAGGGGCAATCAAATACTGCTTCATCCGCATCTCCTTGAATTATTTAGTCTTGGGCGGACGGTAAAGAGCCAGAAGCTCGTCCACCTTCTTTCGGGTACCACCGTTGCTGCTGATACTGCGTCGCACTTTGACGACGTGCAGTTTCGCCTGACGATACCATTCGCGCGTGAGCGCCGTATCGTGGTTGGAAATCAGAACCGGAACCCGCTGTTCGAGCAGGCCTTCCGCCAGCTGCGCCAGATGGGCCTGCTGCTCGGAGTTAAAGCTGTTCGTATGATAAGCCGTAAAATTGGCAGTGGACGACAGCGGCGCATACGGCGGGTCGCAATAGACCACCGACGAACCATCTGCTCGCGCCATGCTGTCGGCATACGACTCGCAGTAGAAGTACGCATTCTGCGCCTTCTGGGCAAAATGATACAGCTCGGCTTCGGGGAAGTAGGGCTTCTTATAACGGCCGAACGGTACGTTAAACTCACCGCGCAGATTGTAGCGACACAGGCCATTGTAGCCATGACGATTCAGGTACAGGAATAGCACCGCACGACGCAGCGGATCCTGGCTTTGGTTGAATTCAGCACGGAACTGGTAGTATTGCTCTGCCGCGTTGTTCTCGGGCGTAAACATTTCACGCGCCGCGCTAACATACTCATCCGTCCGCGATTTGACGATGTTGTAAAGACCGATCAGATCGCTGTTAATGTCCGCCAGAATATAACGAGAAAAGTCGGTATTGAGAAATACCGACCCTGCGCCCACAAAGGGCTCAATCAGACAATCGCCCTGCGGCAAGTGTTTTTTTATATCGTCAAGCAGGGGGTATTTCCCCCCTGCCCATTTCAGAAAAGCGCGATTCTTTTTCATGCTGCCTAACTAATTACACATTCTCCGGCTGTGGAGAAAGCTCCGACAGCACCCTGCGCTTAAGACTACACCGCGCTTATTTCAGGTCAGCCTGGACCTGATGCAGCGGTTTTGCCCACGGGTTTTTCGCCTGCACGTCAGCTGGCAGAGTGGCGACAGCACGTTTCGCTTCATCTTTCGAAGCGTAAATGCCGCTGACCAGTACATACCATGGCTGACCGTTACGGGTGGTCTCGTAGACAACATACTTATCCAGCTTCTCTTTCTTCGCCCAGCTATTCAGATTGTTATAGTTGGAGGAGCTGCTGAGCTGCAGGGTATAGTTGCCAGACGGCGCAGACTTCATCGAGCTCACATCGCCGGTGGTTTTACCGCCAGCGACAGCCGCTGGCGCCGCAGTCGCTGCGCTCGCCGTAGCCACAGGCGTCGCCGAAGCAGCAGGTGCAGTCGCAGCAGCAGGTTTAGTCTGTGCGGTTGCCACAGGCTTGCTCGGCTGAGCGACAGGCGCTTTCGCAGGGGCGGCGGCGGTGCTTTCGACACGTTTCGGCTGTACCGGCTTCGCTTCAACAGGCGCTTTCGCCACCGGCTTCGGCTCAATGACCGTGTGCTTACGCTCTACCGGACGCGGAGCGGCGGCAGTCTGGCGCTCAGCGGTGGCCTGACGCGGAGCGGTACCGTTGCGGACAGGGGCAACGGTCGCAGGCTCGGTCGGCAACGTGGAGTTCGCCACCGCGCTGTCAATCTGGCCCTGCTGTTGCGTCAGCGCATTATTCAGATCGCCCTGCACCTCAACGCGCTGCTGTCCTTCCGGCTCAGCCACGGTCTGACCCTGAGTCGGGTTAGAGGCAATCGGCGGCAGCGAAACGTCCTGCTGCGGATTGTTAGCCGCGGTCTGGTCCTGAGCGGCAGGTTGACCATTACCATCAGACCCATCGCCTGAGAGGTTAATGCTCTTCTCGCCTGATGCGGTTTGTTCACTGGAGGAGGATGGCGACTTCAGTGCGGAACCGATGCCCACGATCAGCAACAGCAGCACGAGAATCCCCACCCCCATCATAATATACTGGCGCGAGGCTGGCTTCGCGGGCGCTTTCTTACGCTTACGCGGACGGCGCTCGACCTGAGGCTCTTCGGACTCGTCGTCCTCTGCAGACTCTACGTCCTCTTCATACTCTTCTTCATCGCGCTCACGGCGTGCCTTGCTGGCGCGCGTCGGACGGCTGTCGTCCGCCTCAAGATCGACATCATCAAAATTGATCTGCGGATCGCTATCACGCTCGGAAGACTGACGGGAACGACCAGTTCGACGATCGTTGCGATCGGCTTTCAGATCGTCTTCTGGTTTGAATTCATCCATTTAACACCCCACTAAAAGGCTTATGCTCACGACTATTGCATGTCACCTGAAATGATAACGCCGCGCGAACGCGGCTAGACCTTCTTATTGTTGCGCTAGCTGAGTATCAGCGATCGCGCCAAGAACTACATCATGCGACACTCCGCCGCGGACTTCGCTTTTCCCTATTGCGAGCGGTAGCACCAGTCGCATTTCGCCCGCCAGTACCTTTTTATCACGCATCATGTGGGGCAGATACGCTTGTGCCGTCATTTCCTGCGGCCCACGTACCGGCAAGCCCGCACGCTGCAGCAGCGTGATGATACGCTGCGTATCCTGAGCGCTGAACTGCCCTAATCGTTCGGAGGTGTGTGCGGCCATCACCATCCCGGCAGCGACGGCTTCACCATGTAACCAGTTACCGTAGCCCATTTCAGCTTCAATCGCATGACCAAAAGTATGCCCAAGATTGAGTAAAGCACGTAACCCGGTTTCACGCTCGTCGGCGGCAACAACTTCGGCTTTCAGCTCACAACAACGACGAATACAGTACGCCATCGCCTTCTCATCCAGCGCCATCAGCGCATCGATGTTGCTTTCCAGCCAGTTGAAGAATTCACCGTCGAGGATAATGCCGTATTTAATGACTTCGGCCAGCCCGGAAGAGAGTTCACGTGGCGGCAACGTCCTGAGACAGTTAAGATCGACGACCACGGACACGGGCTGCCAGAAGGCACCAATCATGTTTTTACCGAGGGAATGATTGACGGCCGTTTTGCCGCCAACCGAGGAATCTACCTGCGACAACAGGGTAGTTGGAACCTGGATAAACCGTACGCCACGCTGATAGCTGGCTGCAGCAAAGCCGGTTAAATCACCGACGACGCCGCCGCCGAGCGCCACCAGGGTGGTGTCACGGCCGTGCGGTTTTTGCAGCAGAGCGGTAAAAACGGTATCCATCACCGTCAGGCTTTTATACTGCTCGCCGTCGGGTAGAATGACACTGTCTACGTTGACTCCCGCCTGCTCCAGCACGGAACGGACGTTATCCAGATAAAGCGGCGCCAGCGTCTCATTGGTGACCAGCATAACCTGGTCGCCTGATTTCAGTGGCTGGAAGGAAGCTGGATCGTTAAACAAACCAGCCGCGATGGTAATCGGGTAACTACGTTCCCCGAGGGTTACAGTAAGCCTCTCCATAACGCGACGTCCACCTCAGTTGCTTTATTACTCTGACGCTCTTTATTAAGCCAGAATCAATTGCTTTCCAGCATATGAATAATCTGGTTTGCCACCACTTTCGCGCTCTGATCGTCGGTACGGATAGTGACGTCAGCAATCTCTTCATACAATGGGTTGCGTTCGTCAGCCAACGCTTCAAGGACTTCGCGAGGCGGCGCTTCAACTTGTAATAGAGGACGCTTTTTATCACGCTGCGTACGGGCAAGCTGCTTTTCGATCGTTGTTTCCAGGTAGACCACCACGCCGCGGGCGGAGAGACGGTTACGCGTTTCACGGGATTTTACAGAGCCGCCGCCAGTCGCCAGCACAATTCCCTGTTTTTCCGTCAACTCATTGATGATCTTTTCTTCACGGTCGCGGAAGCCGTCTTCACCTTCGACATCGAAAACCCAGCCCACATCTGCGCCAGTGCGTTTCTCAATCTCTTGATCAGAATCGTAAAATTCCATATTGAGCTGTTGGGCTAACTGGCGCCCAATAGTGCTTTTGCCGGCACCCATAGGCCCAACCAGAAAGATATTGCGTTTCTCTGCCATTTTTTCGGTACTACTAAGACTATTCGTTAATGGTAAACCCGCTTCGCGAACACCCAGCGCAGCAGGACATGAACTGAAACCTCATATGCAATAGAGCGAGAGTCAGACTAAAAATTATCTCAATACTCAGGCAGGTTTGGCAACTGAATATACTCGTCATTATGCAAACTACCTCGCCGTCGGCTGCACTTATCCGCCTCCGGATGCATAGTTATCTATGTTTCCGGGGGGAGACCAGCTTACCGCCTCGACGCATCCTGAATGATCTTGTGGATAAATCACCGGACAAAAAGGGAGGATTGATGCCGAACCCGACTCTCAAATCGGTACCCCTTGTATGCTAAATCCGTCCCCACGTCAAACACCTGAAACGTGTTTAGCAAGAAAAAGGGCTTAATTCACTGCCAGAATTCGTGGGGTAATGAAGACAACCAGTTCACGCCGTTCATTATCTTTACCGTCCCGACGAAACAGCTGGCCGAGGAGCGGGATATCGCCAAGCAGCGGAATACTGTCGCGGGCAGATTTCTTTTTTTGCGAAAATATGCCGCCCAGAGCCAGCGTTTCACCGCTTTTTACTTCCACCTGCGTCTCAATTTCCTGTTTATCGATGGCTAGCACCTCGCCATTTTCCTGTTTCAGGACCTGGCCGGGCGTATTTTCGCTAATCCTCAGCTTCAGGCGCACGCGATTCTGCTGCAGCACCGTTGGCGTTACCTCCATTCCCAGTACCGCCTCTTTAAACTCAACCGCCGTGGCGCCGCTTTCGCCGCTGGAGACCTGGTAGGGAATTTCGCTACCCTGCTTGATGCTGGCGGGCTGCATATGGGAAGCCAGCAGTCGCGGGCTGGCGATGATTTCCACCTGCTGCTTTTGCTCCAGCGCCGAAAGCTCAAGCTCCAGCAATCGCCCGCTCAGGCGGCCGATATTAAACCCCACGCGAGTGCTGGCATCGGTCACCGCCTGCTGGCTGCTTAAGGTCGTCAGCTTACCGGAAGCCGGCGCGCTGCTGGCCTCGGCCATGCTCCATTTCACCCCCAGTTCACGCAGGCTGGTTTCACTCATGGAGACGATATGTGCCGCCAGCTCGACCTGCCCGACCGGCAGATCCATCTCCTGGGCCCACGCTGTCAGCGCCGACAGATGAGCGGCATCGTCGAGAATGAACAGGCGATTGGTGCGTTTATCCACCGTCAGGCTTCCCCGCGGGCTGAGCAACTTATCCCCGGCCTTTGCCAGCTCGCTCGCATCGGCATACTGCAGCATCACGCTCAGCCGCTGCAAAGGCAGATTCTGCAATTGCTTCGCGCGCGCCGCCTCTTGTTGCGCCTGCCGCGTATTTTGCCAGGCCAGCGTATGCACATGCAGCACCGTGCCCTGCTGGCTAAACATCAACCCGGCGCTATCAATCACCGACCGTAGCGCCTGCTGCCAGGGAACATTTTTCAGCTGTAGCGAGACCGTGCCGCTGACATCCGGCGCCACCACCAGATTCATTTGCTGAATCTCCGCCAGGCTTTGCAACACCTGGGCGACCGGTACTTCATCGACCACCAACGATACCGGTTGATCATTTTTTGCCGCCGTGACCAGCCCAGGCAGCAGAAACAGCAGGCTTATCCATCGCACCATTTTTATCGCCCTCCTCACGCAGCCACGCCCAATGCAGCGGCTCGCATTCCGGCCCTGTCGTTATTTCGATTTTCTCCGTCGTCAGCTGACGGATCCGCCAGCCGGCCGGCAAAGACTCACCGCCCCTCACCCGGCGCCATTTCCCGCCGGGGTCTCGTAGAAGACCGACCCAGCGCTGCGGATCTCCCACCGCCCCGCCGTAATGCCATTGCGCCAGCTGCGCCGTCTGACAGCGATCCTCCGGCGGCAGGAAAGGATCGCGATCGTCAGCCAGCAGGGAAAGCGGCAGCAGCCATAGCAAATACCAGCCCTTACTCCGCATCTTCGGCCTCCAGCTGTAGCGTCAGCTGCAGGGTGCCCTTTTCAGGGCGCAGCGAAAACGCCGTTGCGCGCATCCCGCAGTCAGCCAGCCAGGAAAACAGCGCCGGTACCGCCTGCCAGCGCACTGCCAGTAACATCTCTCCGCTTCTTCCCGCGGGACGCCAGGCCATTAGCGTCGCGCCAGCAACCGGCAGCGTAATGGGGGAAAATATTGGCGTCTTCGGCTCATCAGCGATATCGCTTTGTAAAGCAGCCTGCAGCGGTATCAGCCTGAGCCACTGCTGGCGCAGGCCAGGATGCCCATCGCCGGCAAGCGGCGGAGACGGCGCTGACAGCCAGAAATCGCCAGCGATCAGCAATACCAGAATGAGCGGCAGCGCGACTCGCCCACCGCGTACCGAGGCAGCGGCCGCCAGCCAGCGTTCAATGTATGCCTTCATCGGCGCCATCTCCGGCCAGGGAAAAACTAAACTGCCAGCGCCCCTGCGCATCGCGACGCGTTTCACCGGCTGTGGCGGGCCGAAAACCCATGACCTGACTCAGCCCCTTCTCCAGGCTCGCTAAGGCCTGCAGATTCAACGCCAGTCCCTGTAACGTCAGGGCATTGTGCTGGTACTCCAGCCGGGTTAACCAGGCGTGGTCCGGAAGGCGCGTCGCGATAATCCGTAATCTTGGCTGCCAGGCAGCGGTCAGCGCTCTCTTCTGCTGTCGCAGACGTCGCTGTTCGAGCTGCTGCTGTTGTTCCCGCATCACGCTTTCACGCTGCCGGAGCGCGGAATAAAGCTGGCTTTCGCCCGCAGATCTCGCCGCAGCGAGCACCTCATCAGCATGACGCGTCGCCCGGTTTGCCAGCGCGATGGTCGACAGCGCCAGCAGGAACCCGACGGCATACAGCAGCCCGATACGGCGCTGCTGGCGTCGGCGCGTTGCACGCCATGGGAGAAAATTGATTGCTCTGGTCATGATGAATGACGCCCTAACGCCAGGCCAAGCGCAATGGCAAAGCGCTCGCCGCTGCGGGGAAGCGGTGGCTGCAGACGGTGAATCACGCTCCAGGGATCAAAACAGGGTTCAGCGGCCGAACGATCGCTACAAAGCCAAAGGGGCCCGACGTTTATCAATGATGAAAGTTGAGACGCGGAGGGGGCTTCAGCACATGCCGCGCTGCCCCATCCCTCCAGGGTTGCCCACAGCCAATGCGGGCCATTGCGCCAGGCCAGACCTGGCGAGTCGGAGGGTAGCCAGGGTAAAAACGCGGCAAGCGCGCTGGCATCAGGAACAATGGCCACGACCTTCAGCGTTAAGCGCTCTGCGAGCTGACGCAGCCGGTCAATATCCGGACGCTGCGCCGCGGTGACCCGCCACTCTTTGTCTGCCGGGGCGGCGGTATAATCGACGCACAGTGCGGAAGCGGGCATTTCCAGCTGCTGCGACATCACGCTGGCTATCCACGTCGCCTGTTCGCTCTCGCTCAGCGCGAGCTGAGGACGCGGCAGCCTTTTTTGTAACGTGCGTCCGGCCGGAAACGCAATGCTCACCCGATGCTGCAGCGGCAGCTCTCGCCGCCAGCTCTGCAACGCTTTAGCCAGCGCCGCGACATCGACCACCATCCCCTGACGTACGATCCCGGGCGCGAGGGGGATATGCCACCAGCGGCACAACGCCCAACGGGAACGCGCGTAGCGCAGCGCCACCAGAAACACCGCATCCTGCTGAATATGCATTCCTATTCGCCAGTTACTGAAAGCCATGCTTACGATCTCCTTGTCCGCCATTACGGCTCGACTCTATCAATGCACCAGGCTTGCCTTTATACTACCGCGCGTTTGTTTATAAACTGCCCAAATTAAACTAGATGGGAAATCTCCGGTGAAGTTCGTAAAGTATCTATTGATCCTTGCAGTCTGTTGCGTTCTGCTGGGTGCAGGCTCGATTTTTGGCCTTTATAAATATATTGAGCCGCAGCTCCCCGACGTCGCGACCTTGAAGGATGTGCGCCTGCAGATCCCGATGCAGGTCTATAGCGCGGACGGCGAGCTTATCGCGCAATATGGCGAGAAACGCCGTATTCCCGTCACCTTGCAGCAAATGCCGCCTGAACTGGTAAAAGCGTTTATTGCCACCGAAGATAGCCGTTTCTATGAACATCATGGCGTCGATCCGGTCGGTATCTTCCGTGCAGCCAGCATCGCCATGTTCTCTGGCCATGCTTCACAGGGCGCCAGTACGATCACGCAACAGTTAGCGCGTAACTTCTTCCTGAGTCCGGAGAAGACGCTGATGCGTAAGATCAAAGAAGCTTTCCTGGCGATCCGGATCGAGCAGTTGCTGAATAAAGACGAAATCCTTGAGCTGTACCTGAATAAAATCTATCTCGGCTACCGCGCCTATGGCGTCGGCGCAGCGGCGCAGGTCTATTTTGGTAAATCTGTCGACCAGCTTAGCCTGAGCGAAATGGCGGTGATTGCCGGTCTGCCCAAAGCCCCCTCGACGTTTAACCCGCTGTACTCGCTGGACCGGGCGACCGCTCGTCGCAACGTCGTGCTGGCGCGGATGTTGAGCGAAGGCTATATCACGCAAACCGAGTACGATCGCGCGCGTAGCGAAGCGATCGATGCGCGTTACCATGCGCCGGAAATCGCCTTCTCCGCACCTTATCTCAGCGAAATGGTCCGTCAGGAGATGGTCAGCCGCTACGGGGAACAGGCGTATGAAGATGGCTACCGCGTTTACACCACCATCACCCGCAAAAACCAGCAGTCTGCACAGCAGGCGGTACGCAATAACGTGCTGGATTACGATATGCGCCACGGCTATCGCGGCCCGGCGAACGCGTTGTGGAAGGTGGGCGAGACGCCATGGGATAACGCCAGAATCATCGCCTCGCTGAAAAACCAGCCCAGCTACGGCCCGCTCTCACCGGCCGTCGTGACCTCGGCGAATGCGCAGGAAGCGGTCGCATTGTTAAGTAACGGAACGTCGGTGGCGCTGAATATGGAGGGCGTCCGCTGGGCGCGACGCTTTATCTCCGATACTCAACAGGGCGCCACGCCGCGTAAAGTGACCGATGTCCTGCAGGCCGGACAGCAGATTTGGGTTCGCCAGGTGGGCAGCAGCTGGTGGCTATCGCAGCTACCGGATGTGAATTCGGCGCTGGTTTCCATCAACCCGCAAAACGGCGCTATTATCGCGCTGGTCGGGGGGTTCGATTTTAATCAGAGTAAATTCAACCGTGCGACGCAGGCCCTGCGCCAGGTAGGTTCCAACATTAAGCCCTTCCTCTACACGGCGGCGATGGATAAAGGTTTAACCCTGGCGAGTATGTTGAACGACGTTCCGATTTCGCGCTGGGATGCCGGTGCCGGTTCTGACTGGCGGCCGAAAAACTCACCACCGCAGTATGCTGGCCCTATTCGTCTGCGTCAGGGGCTGGGGCAATCGAAAAACGTGGTGATGGTTCGCGCCATGCGCGCGATGGGCGTGGATTACGCCGCGGAATACCTGCAGCGCTTCGGCTTCCCGGCACAAAATATCGTCCATACCGAATCCCTCGCGCTGGGCTCCGCTTCCTTTACGCCGCTGCAGGTTGCCCGAGGCTACTCGGTGATGGCCAACGGCGGCTTCCTGATTACGCCGTTCTTTATCAGCAAGATTGAGAACGATCAGGGCGGAGTGCTGTTCGAAGAAAAACCGAAAGTTGCCTGTCCGCAGTGCAACTCGCCGGTGATTTACGGCGATACGCCGAAATCCAACGTGCTGGAGGATAAAGATGTCGAAGACGTCGCCACCTCTGAGACGCCACAAAATGCGGCCGTGCCGCCACAGCCGCAGCTTGAACAGGCCAACCAGGCGCTGGTCGCCCAAACCGGCACCCCGGAATACGCGCCGCATGTGATTAACACGCCTCTGGCCTTCCTGATTAAGAGCGCGCTGAACAGCAACATCTTCGGCGAGCCCGGCTGGATGGGTACCGGCTGGCGTGCCGGCCGCGATCTGCAACGCCACGATATTGGCGGTAAAACCGGCACCACCAACAGCTCGAAAGATGCGTGGTTCTCCGGCTATGGCCCGGGGGTCGTCACTTCGGTGTGGATTGGTTTTGACGATCATCGTCGCGATCTGGGACGGACCACCGCATCCGGCGCCATTAAGGATCAGATCTCCGGTTACGAAGGGGGGGCAAAAAGCGCCCAGCCGGCCTGGGATGATTTTATGAAACGCGTTCTGGAAGGTGTGCCGGAAGAGCCATTAACGCCGCCGCCTGGCGTGGTGACGGTCAATATTGACCGCAGTACCGGCCAGCTGGCAAACGGCGGTAACAGCCGCGCCGAATACTTCATTGATGGCACTCAGCCAACTCACCAGGCGGTACATGAAGTGGGGACGACCATCACCGATGGCGGTGGCGAAACCCACGAACTGTTCTGACAAAAAAAGCGCCTGCGGGCGCTTTTTCTTTTTCCGTCATTCCGGCCGCGGCAATTACCTTACCGGGGCGACAGCCGCCCCTGCGCCATGAGCCACTCGCGCAGCAGGAACAGCGCGCTGACATTCCGGGCCTCATTAAAATCTTCTTCATCCAGCAGCGTCATCAGCTGCGACAGCGGCCAGCGCACCTGCGGTAAAGGTTCCGGCTCATCACCCGGCAGCGATTCCGGATACAGATCTTCCGCCACCAGAATATTCATCTTACTGGATAAGTACGATGGCGCCATGCTCAGTTTTTTCAGGAACGTTAGCTTATGCGCGCCGAAGCCGACTTCTTCTTTCAGCTCGCGGTTCGCGGCTTCCAGCACGGTTTCACCCGGGTCAATCAGCCCTTTAGAGAAACCTAACTCATAGGATTCCGTGCCAACGGCATATTCCCGAATCAGAATGATATGGTCGTCGACAATCGGCACAATCATCACGGCTTCACGCGTAGAAGGCCGCATGCGTTCATAAACGCGACGCACGCCGTTGCTGAACTCCAGGTCCACGCTTTCAACGTTAAAAAGACGCGAACGCGCTACCGTTTCAACATTGAGAATGGTGGGTTTTTGTAATGATTTGCTCATTGTTATCGATCTATGCTGTGATTCCAGAAGTCATTGTGCGATACGCAGCACGGTTTCGGCAATTCAATTCGCTACTAATTTACATAGTTGTAACTTTAGCCAATAAAGTGGAAGAATCATAAAGATAAAAAAGTCAATAGGTTGAAATGTATTTGAGAATTTACCGATTCCTGCATTTTAACGTTTTTGATAAGCTTGTATGCTGCTGTATCGCACAACAAATTTTCCCGTATTTACACGACATCTGCCGATAGCAAACCGCAGGTTCACGCTAAGTGTTAATAGCAACCAACGACACCTGTAAGATAAGAAAAGAATAACTATGATGGGATGGGCATGGGCACCTTTCTGATTTCTTTCACAGCTCTGCTAATCTGCGCATTGCTTATCGGGTGGTGGTATCGATCGCATGCCAGACGTCGCCGCCTCCCCTTATTGCATGCCTTTAGCGACGCCACGACGCGCAAGCTTTCCGTAGAGGAACGTCGCGCGGTAGAGAAGTACCTCGAAGGTCTCAACCGCGCTCAGCAGGTGCCGGCATCGGGGGCCAGCGTTGCGCCTGCCGAACTGACGCTGACGGCGCAGAGCGAGACCGTCTTTACGGTCACCCGCGCCATCACCCGTTACGGCATTACCACTGACGACCCGAACAAATGGCGCTACTTCCTCGACTCGGTGGAAGTCCATCTGCCACCGTTCTGGGAACAGCATATCAATGATGAAAACAGCGTCGAACTGATCCCGACCGATAGCCTGCCGTTAGTGATTGCGCTCAACGGCCACATGCTCAGCGACTACCCGCAGGAGGCGCGGAGCTACGCGCTTGAGCGAGCGTCGGCAACCCAGGCCTCAATCCGTGGGGAAGAGAGCGAACAGATCGAGCTGCTGAGTATTCGCCAGGAGACCCATGAAGAACACGCCCTCAGCCGACCGGACGGTCTACGGGAAGCGGTCTTTATCGTTACCGCGTTCCTGCTGTTCTACTTCAGCCTGATAAGCCCCTATGTGTTTACTCCGTGGCTGCTGGGCGGAGGGCTGGTGCTGCTGGCGGCAGGGCTGTGGGGCATCTATGCGCCACCAAGTAAAACCGCGCTCCGCGAGATCCACTGTCTGCGCGGCATGCCCAAACGCTGGGGCCTGTTTGGTGAAAACGACCAGGAGCACATCAATAACATCTCCTTAGGTATCATCGACCTTATCTACCCACGTCACTGGCAGCCGTGGATCGCTCAGGACCTCGGCCAGCAGACGGATGTCGATATCTATCTCAATCGCCACGTCGTCCGTCAGGGGCGTTTCTTGTCGTTGCATGATGAGGTTAAACACTTCCCCCTGCAGTACTGGCTACGGAGCGCCATCATCGCCACGGGCGCGCTGCTGGTGGTCGTGATGCTGTGGGCCAGCGTGCCGCTGAATATGCCGTTTAAATTCACCCTCTCATGGTTGAAGGGGGCGCAAACGATTGAAGCCACGACCGTTGCCCAGCTCGAAAAGTCGCAGGTTCGGATCGGCGATACGCTGCACCTGAAGGGGACCGGGATGTGTAATATCCACTCTCCGGACACCTGGACTGCGAAAGAGAATTCGCCGTTTATGCCGTTTGATTGCTCGCAAATCATCTGGAATGATGCGCCTCCCCTGCCGCTGCCGGAGTCCGACGTCGTCAGTAAAGCCACCGCGCTTATGCAATCTGTTCAGCGTCAGCTGCATCCTGACCCGGACGATGATTCACATGTCAGCCCGGCGCTGCGCTCGGCGATTCAGAAGTCAGGGATGGTGCTGCTGGATGATTTTGGCGATATCGTCATTAAAACCAATAATCTGTGCGCGGCGGCGGACGATTGTACCCGCCTGAAAAACGCGCTGGTGAATCTCGGCAATACCCGCAACTGGGACTCCCTGACCAAACGCGCCAGCTCAGGCAAACTGGATGGCGTCAACGTTCTACTGCGCCCGGTGAGTGCGGAGTCGTTGGAAAACCTGGTGACCACGTCGACGGCCCCGTTCGTGATTCGCGAAACGTCGCGCGCGGCGCAGGCGCTGAACAGCCCTGCTCCCGGTGGTTTCCTGATTGCCAGCGATGAAGGCAGCGACCTGGTGAGTCAGCCGTGGCCGACCATCAGCCTGTATGATTATCCGGCTCATGAGCAGTGGGGCGAACTACAGCGGCTGGCCGGCATGCTGATGCACACCCCGTTCCACGCCGAAGGGATCGTCACCAATCTCTATACCGACGCCAACGGCACGCAGCACATTAATCTGCACCGCATTCCCGATCGTTCTGGCCTGTGGCGCTATCTGGGTACGACGCTGCTGCTGCTGACCATGCTGGGCTGCATGTCCTATCACGGTATCCTCGCGATTCGCCGCTACCAGCGCCATCGTCAGCGGATGGAAGATATTGAGAAGTATTATGAAAACTGTCTGAACCCGGTTCTCATCCCCTCGCTGGATAATCAAGAGTAATTCCCTGCGCGATGGGGTGTGATACCCTGTCGCGCATTTCCCCTCGCTGGAGACTCACCATGCACTTTGATATCGCCTGGCAAGAGGTTGATACCGTTCTGCTGGATATGGATGGCACCCTGCTCGACCTCGCTTTCGACAACTATTTCTGGCAAAAGCTGGTTCCGGAGACCTGGGGGGCCGCGCGTGGGCTCAACCTGCAAGAAGCCAAAGCGGCCATGCACCAGGAGTATCACGCGGTGCAGCATACGCTAAACTGGTACTGTCTGGACTACTGGAGCGAGCGTCTGAATTTGGATATTCGTGCGATGACCAGCGAGCAGGGGCCGCGAGCGGCGCTGCGTGAAGATACCGTGCCGTTTCTTGACGCGCTCAAAGCCAGCGGCAAGCGGCGCATCCTGCTGACCAACGCTCACCCGCATAACCTGGCGGTGAAGCTTAAGCATACCGGTCTCGACGCACACCTTGATTTATTGCTTTCCACCCACACATTTGGTTATCCGAAAGAAGATCAGCGCCTGTGGCGCGCGGTGGCGGATGAAACCGGCTTCGATGCGCGCAAAACGCTCTTTGTCGATGATAGTGAAGCGATCCTGGATGCCGCGGCGCAATTTGGCATCCGCTATTGCCTGGGCGTCACCAATCCGGATTCCGGGCTGGCGGAAAAAAGCTATGCCCGCCACCCCGGGCTGAACGATTACCGGCGTCTGATCCCTTCTCTGACCCCAAAGGAGAGGCCATGAAAGAACAGCCCGTCGAGGCCATCAGGCTGGACAAATGGCTTTGGGCAGCCCGCATTTATAAAACCCGTGCGCTGGCGCGCGAGATGATTGAAGGCGGTAAGGTGCACTATAACGGACAGCGCACTAAGCCGGGTAAAGTCGTCGAACCGGGCGCCACCCTGACGCTACGCCAGGGGAATGACGAACGCACCCTGTTGGTCAAAGGCATCACCGGGCAGCGCAGGCCAGCCAGCGAAGCCGTCGCCCTCTATGAAGAGACGGCAGAGAGCATTGAAAAACGCGAGAAAATGGCGCTGGCGCGCAAAATGAACGCGCTAACCATGCCGCATCCCGACAGACGTCCGGACAAGAAAGAGCGCCGCGACCTGATGAGATTTAAACACGGCGACAGTGAATAACCGCCTATACCTGTAGGCGCGCGGTTGCCCGCAAGAGAGACTATTATGACTCAACACGATCAATTACATCGTTATCTGTTTGAAAACTATGCCGTACGCGGTGAACTGGTTACCGTATCGGACACCCTGGAACAGATTCTGGCTAACCATAGCTACCCGCAGCCGGTCAAAACCGTGCTGTCTGAGCTGCTGGTGGCCACCAGCCTGCTAACCGCCACGCTGAAGTTTGCCGGCGATATCACCGTGCAGCTGCAGGGCGACGGTCCCCTGTCTCTGGCGGTGATCAACGGGACCAACCAGCAGCAGCTGCGCGGCGTAGCGCGGATTCAGGGCGACATTCCGGAAGATGCGGATCTGAAAACGCTGGTCGGTAACGGTTACCTGGTCATCACCATCTCTCCGGATGAAGGTGAGCGCTATCAGGGCGTGGTGGGTCTGGAAGGCGAAACGCTGGCCGCCTGTCTGGAAGATTACTTCCAGCGTTCTGAACAGCTGCCGACGCGTCTGGTCATTCGTACCGGCGAGCATGAAGGTAAACCGATGGCCGGCGGAATGCTGCTGCAGGTCATGCCGGCGCAAGAGACCCAGAGCGCTGATTTCGAGCATCTGGCGACCCTGACTGAGACGATCAAAGCCGAGGAGCTGTTCACCCTGTCGGCGACCGATGTCCTGTGGCGTCTGTACCACGAAGAAGAGGTGACCGTTTACGATCCGCAGAACGTGGAATTTAAATGCACCTGCTCCCGCGAGCGCTGCGCGGGTGCGCTGAAAACGCTGCCGGACGAAGAGATCGACAGCATTCTGGCCGACGAAGGTGAAATTGATATGCACTGCGATTACTGCGGCAATCATTATCTCTTCAATGCGATGGATATCGCCGAGATCCGCAATAACGCCTCTCCGGCCGATCCTCAGGTTCACTGATTTCCATGCCCGCCGGGCAACGCGGCGGAGGTTTTCTGCCTCCGCCGCGACCGGCGTCAACTATTTCCTCGCGAGATGAATCGATTTTCACTGAAAGAGTTACGTAATTTTCTTTCAAGAAAGCGATTACATTCACATTTCGGCAGTTTTTTTAATTACTTTTTAACCAATAAGAAACATCTATACCCACCAACAGCCATTTTCCTGAGATAATCGCGCATGTTTCGTGACAGGAGTCACCGTGTTTTTCGTAAGTAAGGCGTTTGTCGAGATACGTAAATCTATGAGCCTGGTCGCGGTCTGTACCCCGAAATAACCCCTACAATTTAAAGCAGTATATATTATTGGCTAAGGAGCAGTGACATGCGCGTTAATAATGGTTTAACCCCGCAGGATCTCAAGGCTTATGGTATCAACGACGTCCAGGATATCGTTCACAATCCCAGCTTCGATACGTTGTATCACGAAGAACTCGACCCCACCCTGGAAGGGTATGAACGTGGCATACTGACCAATCTTGGCGCCATCGCCGTCGATACCGGTATTTTTACCGGTCGTTCGCCGAAAGATAAGTATATCGTTCGTGACGATACCACCCGCGATACCGTGTGGTGGTCAGATAAAGGCAATGGCAAGAACGACAATAAACCGCTCTCTCAGGAAACCTGGCAGCATCTGAAAGGACTGGTCACCCGTCAGCTCTCCGGCAAGCGTCTGTTCATCGTTGACGCGTTCTGCGGCGCAAACGCCGACACGCGGCTGAGCGTACGCTTCATTACCGAGGTGGCCTGGCAGGCGCACTTCGTCAAAAACATGTTCATCCGCCCTTCCGATGAAGAGCTGGCTCACTTTGCTCCGGACTTTATCGTCATGAACGGCGCAAAATGCACTAACCCCCAGTGGCAGGAACAGGGTCTGAACTCTGAGAACTTCGTCGCCTTCAACCTGACCGAGCGTATCCAGCTGATCGGCGGGACCTGGTACGGCGGCGAAATGAAGAAAGGGATGTTCTCGATCATGAACTACCTGCTGCCGCTGCAGGGTATTGCATCGATGCACTGCTCGGCAAACGTCGGCGAAAAAGGCGATGTTGCGGTGTTCTTCGGTCTTTCCGGTACCGGCAAAACCACTCTCTCCACCGATCCGAAACGTCGCCTGATTGGTGATGACGAGCACGGCTGGGATGACGATGGCGTCTTCAACTTCGAAGGCGGTTGCTATGCGAAGACCATTAAGCTTTCCGAAGCCGCCGAGCCTGATATCTATCACGCCATCCGCCGCGATGCGCTGCTGGAAAACGTCATGGTTCGTCCTGACGGCAGCGTGGATTTCGACGATGGCTCAAAAACCGAGAATACCCGCGTCTCCTACCCGATCGACCATATCGAGAACATCGTTAAGCCGATTTCAAAAGCCGGCCATGCGACCAAAGTCATCTTCCTGACCGCGGATGCCTTCGGCGTGCTGCCGCCGGTATCGCGTCTGACCGCTGACCAGACGCAGTACCACTTTCTCTCCGGCTTTACCGCCAAGCTGGCCGGCACCGAGCGCGGCGTCACCGAGCCGACGCCAACCTTCTCTGCCTGCTTCGGCGCAGCCTTCCTGTCGCTGCACCCGACGCAATATGCAGAAGTGCTGGTGAAACGCATGCAGGCTTCCGGGGCGCAGGCCTATCTGGTTAACACCGGCTGGAACGGCACCGGCAAACGTATCTCGATTAAAGATACGCGCGCCATCATCGACGCAATCCTCGATGGCTCACTGGACGACGCGGAAACCTTCACCCTGCCGATGTTCGATTTGCAGATTCCTGTCGAACTGCCGGGTGTGGATACGCATATTCTCGATCCGCGTAACACCTATGGTTCGCCGGAGCAGTGGCAGGAAAAAGCCGATCAGCTGGCGAAGCTGTTCGTGGAAAACTTCGAGAAATATACCGATACGCCTGCGGGCGCGGCGCTGGTTGCGGCCGGTCCGAAGCGCTAACCGACGGACGTAAAGAAAAAGCCGGGCAACGCCCGGCTTTTTTATGCCCGCCATCCCGCCGATCCGGATATCAGCGCTTGCGGCTGCGGGCAGGACCGTGAAGCAGGCTGATTAACTCTCTTTACCCGGCTTCGTCGGGGTCAGCGCACGCTGGACCGGAATCGGCAGCCAGGCGCGAATCAACAGCCCACCCCGTTCGCTGGAGCCAATCTCCAGGCGGCCGTTATGGTTATCGATAATACGCTGTACAATCGCCAGCCCCAGACCGGTACCGCTGGTGCTACGGGCGCTGTCGCCGCGGACAAACGGCTGGAACAGATACTCACGCTGTTCCGGCTTAATCCCGGGGCCATCATCCTCGACCTGGAACCAGGCGCTGCTCGCTTCGCTGCCGCTGCTGACCTTAATCCAGCCGTTACCATACCGGGCGGCGTTGACCACCATATTGGCCAACGCACGCTTGATCGACAGCGGATGGATCCGCAGTGGAATCTCTCCCGCCTGCAGGTCGGTGGCAATCTCCCGCTCGTAACCGCTCTCCGCCGCGATGACTTCGCCCAATACCGAGTTCAGGTCCGCCAGCTCCATCGGCATCTCCTGCCCGGTACGCAGGTAATCAATAAACTGCTCGATGATGGCGTTACACTCTTCGATGTCTTTGTTAATCGACTCGGCGAGGTAACCATCTTCTTCCCCCATCATCTCCGTCGCCAGGCGAATACGCGTCAGCGGCGTACGCAGATCGTGACTCACCCCGGCCATTAACAGGGTACGGTCGTCGGCCAGCTGTTTTACCCCCGCGGCCATATGATTGAAGGCCCGGGTCACCGAGCGAACCTCTGATGCCCCGTATTCCCGCAGCGGCGGCGGAATAATGCCTCGCCCGACCTGCAGCGCGGCATGTTCAAGATCGACCAGAGGCCGGTTCTGAATACGGATAAACAGCCAGGCGCCGCCAATCGCCAGCAGCATAATCGCCAGGGTATAGCGGAACAGCGGCGAGAAATCGCCCTGGTGGATTTCCGTCAGCGGCACCCGCACCCAAATATTGGGCGACAGCCAGGTTTTCAACCACACCACGGGGGAGCTTTTATTCACCTCGACCCGTACTTCGGTGGGCCCACCGAGCTGGTGCGCCATCTGCTGACTTAAAAACTCATAATGCTGCGCCCAGCGCAGGCCTGCATCTTCCGCCGCTTCATTGGAATAGAGCGAAATGCCCAGCTCGCGATAAATCTCGCGCCGAAACGCCGGCGGCACCACCAGCTGGGTGCCGTCTTCAAGCTGCAGTTTATCGGTCATCAGCATACGGACTTCGTAGGCCAGCACCTTATTAAACTGCTGAAGACTCGGCAGGATCGCAAAATTCAGCACCACCAGATAGGTCGTCACCAGGCTGACAAACAGCAAGGTGACAATCAATAACAGGGTGCGAGCAAATGAGCTGCGCGGCGAAAAGCGCACGCGTTTCATGCCTTAGCGCCGTCCGGCACGAATACGTAACCAAGCCCCCACACGGTCTGGATATAACGTGGGTGCGCCGGATCCTCTTCAACCATCCGCCGCAGGCGGGAGATTTGCACGTCGATGGAGCGCTCCATCGCCGAATATTCACGACCGCGGGCGAGGTTCATCAGCTTATCGCGGGACAGCGGCTCACGCGGGTGGCTGACCAGCGCTTTCAGAACCGCAAACTCCCCGCTGGTAAGCGGCATAGGCTCATCTTCACGGAACATCTCGCGGGTGCCGAGATTGAGTTTGAATTTACCAAAGGCAATCACCGCCTCTTCCTGCGACGGCGCGCCCGGCAGCTCATTCGCCTGACGACGCAGCACGGCACGGATACGGGCCAACAGCTCACGCGGGTTGAACGGTTTCGGGATATAGTCATCCGCGCCAATTTCGAGGCCGACGATACGGTCAACCTCTTCCCCTTTCGCCGTCACCATAATGATCGGCATCGGGTTACTCTGGCTACGCAGACGACGGCAAATGGAGAGGCCATCTTCGCCCGGCAGCATCAAATCCAGCACCATCAGGTGGAAGGACTCACGGGTCAACAGGCGGTCCATCTGTTCGGCGTTTGCGACGCTTCGAACCTGGAAGCCTTGCTCGGTCAGATAACGCTCGAGCAGCGCACGCAGGCGCATGTCGTCGTCGACAACCAGAATCTTATAATTCTCTTGCATTGTTTATACTCCCAAAGGTTCACTGCAATTGTCAGTGCGTATTCTCAAAAAAGCCCGGGTCGCCGACCAGCTAAATCTGGTATATATTCCAGGCTAAATTGTTACAAAGCATATTTAACAGCAGCTTAAGTATACATTTAATCATAAGACACATTATTTATCCTGTCGGTATTATTACGTATGACAAACCGTGCGCAACCGCACAACATCCTGCGCAATACCCGACGCTCAGAAGGTAGAACGATTAATGAAAACGCCGCTGATTACCCGTGAAGGGTATGAAAAACTGAAAAAAGAGATGGACTACTTGTGGCGTGAAGAACGTCCCGAGGTCACCAAAAAAGTGACCTGGGCCGCCAGCCTCGGCGACCGCAGCGAAAATGCCGACTATCAGTACAATAAAAAGCGCCTGCGTGAAATTGACCGCCGGGTACGCTATCTGACCAAATGCCTGGAAAACCTGAAGATCGTCGATTACTCCCCGCAGCAGGAAGGAAAAGTGTTCTTCGGCGCCTGGGTTGAAATCGAAAACGATGACGGAGATACCAGGCGCTTTCGCATTGTCGGCTACGATGAAATCTTCGGGCGCAAAGACTACATCTCCATCGACTCGCCGATGGCCCGCGCGCTGCTGAAAAAGGAGGTTGGCGATCTGGCGGTGGTCAACACGCCCGCCGGTGAAGCGAGCTGGTACGTGAATGCCATCGAATATGTGAAATAAGACGTCCGGAACAATCTGAGAGCCTCGTGCGGCGACTGGCATTTTGCCGTGCCAGTCCGTATAACTATCCCCTGATTTTCGATCCACAAGATGAAATAAACATGATGAATGATTCGCTCTGCCGCATTATTGCGGGTGAACTTCAGGCCAGGGCTGAACAGGTAGAAGCTGCCGTTCGCCTGCTTGATGAAGGGAACACCGTGCCGTTTATCGCACGCTATCGTAAAGAAGTCACCGGCGGTCTGGATGACACGCAGCTGCGTAATCTGGAAACCCGCCTCGGCTATCTGCGTGAACTGGAAGACCGCCGTCAGTCGATTCTCAAATCGATCGGCGAACAGGGCAAACTGACCGACGCGCTGGAAAAAGCGATTACCACCACGCTGAGCAAAACCGAGCTCGAAGATCTGTACCTGCCGTATAAACCGAAGCGCCGCACCCGTGGGCAAATCGCTATTGAGGCCGGGCTGGAGCCGCTGGCGGATCTGCTGTGGAACGAGCCGTCCCACGAGCCGGAAGTTGAAGCCGCGAAGTTTATCGCCGCCGACAAGGGCGTCGCCGATACCAAAGCCGCTCTCGATGGCGCGCGTTACATTCTGATGGAACGTTTCGCCGAAGACGCCGCCCTGCTGGCAAAGGTTCGCGACTATCTGTGGAAGAATGCGCATCTGGTCGCCAGCGTGGTGAACGGCAAGGAAGAGGAAGGGGCAAAATTCCGCGACTACTTCGATCACCATGAGCCGATTGCCAGCGTCCCTTCACACCGCGCGCTGGCCATGTTCCGCGGCCGCAACGAAGGCATACTGCAGCTCGCCCTGAATGCCGATCCGCAGTTTGACGAGCCGCCGAAAGAGAGCCATTGCGAACATATCATTATCAACCACCTGGGCCTGCGCCTGAACAACGCCGCGGCGGATAGCTGGCGCAAAGGGGTGGTGAGCTGGACATGGCGCATCAAGGTACTGATGCACCTGGAGACCGAGCTGATGGGCACCGTGCGTGAACGCGCGGAAGACGAAGCGATTAACGTCTTTGCCCGCAACCTGCACGACCTGCTGATGGCCGCACCTGCCGGATTACGCGCCACCATGGGTCTCGATCCGGGGCTGCGTACCGGGGTGAAAGTCGCCGTCGTGGATGGCACCGGCAAGCTGGTCGCCACCGATACCATCTACCCGCATACCGGCCAGGCGGCTAAAGCGGCGGCGGCCGTCGCGGCGCTGTGTGAGAAACACCACGTTGAGCTGGTAGCGATCGGTAACGGCACCGCCTCACGCGAAACCGAACGCTTCTTCCTCGATGTGCAGCAGCAGTTCCCGAAAGTCACCGCGCAGAAAGTGATCGTCAGCGAAGCCGGGGCATCGGTCTACTCGGCTTCTGAACTGGCGGCCCTCGAGTTCCCGGACCTCGATGTTTCCCTGCGCGGCGCGGTGTCGATCGCGCGGCGCCTGCAGGATCCGCTGGCCGAGCTGGTCAAAATCGATCCGAAATCTATCGGCGTGGGCCAGTACCAGCACGATGTCAGCCAGACGCAGCTGGCGCGTAAGCTGGATGCGGTTGTCGAAGACTGCGTTAACGCCGTCGGCGTCGATCTGAATACCGCCTCGGTACCGTTGCTCACCCGCGTCGCGGGTCTGACGCGGATGATGGCGCAAAATATCGTCGCCTGGCGCGATGAAAACGGCCAGTTCCAGAATCGTCAGCAGCTGCTGAAAGTCAGCCGCCTCGGCCCCAAAGCCTTCGAACAGTGTGCGGGCTTCCTGCGCATCAACCACGGCGATAACCCGCTGGACGCCTCCACCGTTCACCCGGAGGCCTATCCGGTGGTGGAGCGCATTCTGGCGGCAACTGAACAGGCGTTAAAAGAGCTGATGGGCAACAGCAGCGAGCTACGCAACCTGAAAGCGGCCGACTTCACCGATGACAAATTCGGCGTACCGACCGTTTCTGACATCATCAAAGAGCTGGAAAAACCCGGCCGCGACCCGCGTCCGGAGTTTAAAACCGCGAAGTTTGCCGATGGCGTGGAAACCATGAATGACCTGCTGCCGGGCATGGTGCTGGAGGGCGCGGTCACCAATGTGACCAACTTTGGCGCCTTTGTCGATATCGGCGTCCACCAGGATGGCCTGGTGCATATTTCGTCGCTGTCGAATAAATTCGTCGAAGATCCGCATACCGTGGTCAAAGCTGGCGATATCGTGCAGGTTAAAGTCATGGAAGTCGATCTGCAGCGTAAACGTATTGCGCTGACCATGCGTCTGGATGAACAGCCCGGTGAGGGCAACGCGCGGCGCGGCGGCGGTAACGAGCGTGCGCAGGGCAACCGCCCGGCGGCGAAAGCGGCGAAACCCCGCGAGCGCGAGACGCATGCGGGCGGCAATAGCGCGATGATGGATGCGCTGGCGGCGGCAATGGGTAAAAAACGCTAATCCTTTCTCAGCCCCTCATTACGGGGGGCTATTTTTCGCTCCCTGCAACAATAACGCCCGGACTGTTGTTATATTCCGCTAACCGGGGAATAAAATCGCGTAAATAACAGAGTGATTAAAGCTTCATTCCATTAACCAATGAAACCTTCTTTAAACATTTATTGAAATAATTAATTTCAAAATTATTCCCCCCGGCAGCACAGACCTTGAGTCATATCAAAAAAACGGTGAATTCCCGGCCAAAGCGGCTTATTCCCCGCATAATACATTGATGATAAAAACCATTCTCATTATCATTATTCGTAGTAAATATATATTCTTCTCCGTTGGCTTGACTCCCCGGTGCTGTGCGATTGCCGCACAGGGTAAACTCTCGCTCAGTTAGCGATTACAAGTAGGTCCTATGCAATTCACTCCTGATAGTGCGTGGAAAATTACGGGTTTCTCTCGCGATATTAGCCCGGCTTATCGCCAGAAACTGTTATCTCTTGGAATGCTGCCAGGCTCTTCTTTTAATGTGGTCCGCGTGGCGCCGCTTGGCGATCCTGTTCATATCGAAACCCGGCGCGTTAGCCTGGTATTACGTAAAAAAGATCTCGATTTAATAGAACTGGAAGCGGTTGCACAATAACGTCAGGTTCGGCACTCAGAGTTTGAAATATGAAAAAATTAACCATTGGTTTAATTGGTAATCCTAATTCCGGCAAGACCACATTATTCAACCAGTTGACCGGCGCTCGTCAGCGTGTAGGCAACTGGGCGGGAGTCACCGTCGAGCGCAAAGAAGGGGCTTTCACCACCACCGACCACCAGGTCACGCTGGTAGACCTGCCGGGTACCTACTCGCTGACCACCATCTCTTCCCAGACCTCGCTGGATGAGCAGATCGCCTGTCACTACATCCTCAGCGGCGATGCGGACATGCTGATTAATGTCGTCGACGCCTCTAACCTCGAGCGCAACCTCTATCTGACTCTTCAACTGCTGGAGCTGGGCATTCCCTGCATCGTGGCCTTGAATATGCTGGATATTGCCGAGAAGCAAAAAATCCGTATCGATGTTGACGCCCTTGCCGCCCGCCTTGGCTGCCCGGTTATTCCGCTGGTGTCCACCCGTGGCCGCGGGATCGAAGCCTTGAAAATGGCCGTCGATCGCCATCAGCAAAATACAACGCTCGAGCTGGTGCACTATCCGCAGCCGCTGCTGCGCGAAGCGGAAAAGCTGGCGCAGGTGATGGCTCAGGAGATCCCGCCGCGTCAGCGCTGCTGGCTGGGTCTGCAGATGCTGGAAGGCGATATCTACAGCCGCGCCTATGCCGGCGACGCCGAACATAAGCTGGATGCGGCCCTCGCCAGCCTGAGCGCCGATATTGACGATCCGGCCCTGCATATTGCCGATGCCCGCTACCAAAGTATTGCCGCCATCTGCGACGCCGTCAGCAACACGCTGACCGCAGAGCCAAGCCGCTTCACCACCGCGATGGATAAAATCATCCTTAATCGCGTCCTGGGGCTGCCTATCTTTCTGTTTGTCATGTACCTGATGTTTTTACTGGCGATCAATATCGGCGGCGCACTGCAGCCTATTTTTGACGCCGGTTCCGTCGCTATCTTTATCCACGGTATTCAGTGGCTGGGCTATACCCTGCATTTCCCGGACTGGCTGACCGTTTTTCTCGCCCAGGGGATTGGCGGCGGTATCAACACCGTGCTACCGCTGGTGCCACAAATCGGCATGATGTACCTGTTCCTCTCCTTCCTCGAAGATTCCGGCTATATGGCGCGGGCGGCCTTCGTCATGGACCGTTTGATGCAGGCGCTGGGCCTGCCGGGGAAATCTTTCGTACCGCTGATTGTCGGCTTCGGCTGCAACGTCCCGTCGGTGATGGGGGCACGGACGCTGGATGCACCGCGTGAACGTCTGATGACCATCATGATGGCGCCGTTTATGTCCTGCGGCGCGCGCCTGGCGATCTTCGCCGTCTTCGCCGCCGCTTTCTTTGGACAAAACGGAGCGCTGGCGGTTTTCTCCCTGTATCTGCTCGGCATCGTGATGGCGATCCTTACCGGCCTGATGCTTAAACACACCATCATGCGCGGCGAAGCCTCGCCGTTTGTGATGGAACTGCCGGTCTATCACGTACCGCATATCAAAAGCCTGATTATCCAGACGTGGCAACGCCTGAAAGGCTTCGTGCTGCGCGCCGGTAAAGTTATCGTGATCGTCAGTATTTTCATCAGCGCCCTGAACAGCTTCTCGCTCGGCGGCAAGCTGGTGGACAACATCAACGATTCGGCGCTGGCCTCCGTCAGCCGTCTGATTACCCCGGTGTTTAAACCGATTGGCGTGCATGAAGACAACTGGCAGGCCACCGTCGGGCTATTTACCGGCGCGATGGCAAAGGAAGTGGTCGTCGGCACGCTGAACACGCTCTACACCGCCGAAAACATTCAGAACGAAGCGTTTAATCCGCAGGAATTCCACCTCGGTGACGAACTGCTGGCCGCGGTGGATGAAACCTGGCAGAGCCTGAAAGACACCTTCAGCCTGAGCGTACTGGCTAACCCGATTGAAGCCAGCAAGGGCGATGGTGAAATGGAAACCGGCGCCATGGGCGTGATGAGCAGCAAATTCGGCAATGCCGCCGCCGCATACAGCTATCTGATTTTCGTACTGCTCTATATTCCGTGTATCTCGGTGATGGGGGCCGTCGCTCGCGAATCCAGCCGCGGCTGGATGTCATTCTCTATCCTGTGGGGGCTGAACATCGCCTATTCACTGTCGACGCTGTACTACCAAACCGTAAGCTTCAGCCAGCATCCACGCTATAGCCTGGTGTGCATTCTGGCGGTAGTGCTGTTCAACGTGGTGGTCTTTGGCCTGCTGCGTCGGGCCCGTAGCCGGGTGGACATCTCGCTGCTGGCGACGCGCAAAACCCCCTCATCCTGCTGCCAGAGCCCGGCGGGTGATTGCCACTAAGGAGTCATGATGGCGTCATTGATTGAAGTACGCGATATGCTGGCTCTGCAAGGGCGTATGGAAGCAGAGCAGCTCAGCGCCCGCCTGCATACGCCGCAGCCGCTGATCGACGCCATGCTGAGCCGTCTGGAAGCCATGGGTAAAGCGGTGCGCCTCGCGGAAGACCGGGACGGCTGTCTGTCCGGCAGTTGTAAAAGCTGCCCGGAGGGAAAAGCCTGTTTACGGGAATGGTGGGCGCTGCGCTAAGCCTGTGGAATGGGAAAACCAAAGCGGGTCCTGAGACCCGCTTTTTCGTTTTTCTTTCCGGCAATCACCACATAATACTTGCCGCCCAGCGCATCCGCCTTCTCCATCAGGTTGCTTTTACAGCTCACGGGGACGACTGAAATCATTTCCCTCCGTGACCACCTGAGTATTGCTACGAGCAGGATCGTTGCCACAGCTCGCTAACCAGCATTGTTCAGCCTGTTTTTCAGCGCCAGCAGCGTCTCGCAAAACGCCTGCGGGTGCGAAATAAAGGGGGCATGGGACGCTTTTGCAAAGACCATCGATTCGCTGTGCGGCCACCGCTCATCCAGCAGCGGCACGATTTTTCGCGGCACCAGGCCGTCCAGTCGGCCATACAGGCGCAGGAACGGCACGGTTAAGGCCGCCAGCGGCTGGCGTAAATCGGCGGTTTTGAGGATCTCCAGCCCGCCATTCAACGCTTCCGCGGACGGCATCGGTAAGGACAGCACGGTGTTTTTCAACGCCCGGGCATCCTGGCGCGCGCTGTCGCTTCCCATCGTTTGCAGCGCCAGAAAACGCTCCACGGTGCGCTGAAAATCTTCGCTCAACTGCTGCTGAAAACCGCTCAACACTTCCGCTTTAATACCGGGCCAGTCGCCCTCGGCGCCAAAGCAGGGAGAAGAGGCGACGGTCACCAGCCCCTGCACCCGCTCAGGGTGACGCAGGGCGACCTGGCTGGCGACCAGACCACCGAGACTCCAGCCCAGCCAGATAGCCTGCTCCGGCGCTTTATTCAGCACCTGCTGCGCCATCTCTTCCAGTGACAAGGCGCCAAAACCGCGGCTGCGACCATATCCCGGCAGGTCGACCAGATGCAGCGTAAAGTGGGAAGCCAGTTCCGGCGTCACGCTATCCCATACTTTGGCATTCAGCCCCCATCCGTGCAGCAGCACAAGATGACAATTTCCTTCGCCGGTGGTTTGCCACCAGATGTCGTTCATCAGTTACTGTTCTCTTTCTACCTGACATGAGGGGAAATATGCTAACAGCACACAGCTTATGCTGGCTATGCCAAATGCCGCTGGCCATCGCCGGCTGGGGGATCTGCTCCCGATGCGCCGCCTCCCTGACCCACCCGCTCCCGCTCTGTTCGCAGTGCGGCCTGCCTGCGGCAGTCGGCATGCTTCCCTGCGGGCGCTGTTTACAACAGCCGCCGCCATGGCAGCGGCTGGTGGCGGTAAATGGCTATCAGCCGCCGCTGAGCGGTTTGATCCACCAGCTGAAATTTTCTCGCCGCCCCGAGCTGGCGCCAGCGCTGGCGCGGCTACTGTTGCTGCGCGTTCGCCAGAGCACAGGCTTACCCCGGCCAGACCGGCTGGTCAGCGTACCGCTGTGGCAACGTCGCCAGTGGCGGCGAGGCTTCAATCAAAGCGATCTGTTGTGCCGCCCGCTGGCGCGCTGGCTGCGCTGCGCATGGCACAATGATGCGCTCCGCCGGAACCGACGCACCGCGACCCAGCATCAGCTCTCAGCGCGATTGCGCAAACAGAACCTGAAAAATGCCTTTCAGCTTGAAATACCGGTTCAGGGCCACCATATCGCCATTGTGGATGATGTCGTCACAACCGGAAGCACCGTCGCTGAAATTTCCCGCCTGCTTTTGCGAAACGGCGCCGCGACGGTTCAGGTATGGTGTGTGTGCCGTACCTTGTAGACCCCTGCTGATGGGCGTATTATAACCCAGTACAATACTCAACTATTAGGCCAACGCTATGATCCGTATTTCCGATGCTGCACAAGCGCACTTTGCCAAACTTCTGGTAAATCAGGAAGAAGGGACACAAATTCGCGTATTTGTGATTAATCCCGGCACCCCAAACGCTGAGTGCGGCGTATCCTACTGCCCACCGGATGCGGTGGAAGACACCGACACAGCGCTGAAGTTTGAGCAACTGACTGCGTATGTCGACGAACTCAGCGCGCCGTACCTGGAAGACGCTGAAATTGACTTCGTTACCGATCAGCTGGGTTCACAGCTGACGCTGAAAGCGCCAAATGCCAAGATGCGCAAAGTCTCCGATGACGCGCCGCTGATGGAGCGCGTGGAGTATATGCTGCAATCGCAGATCAACCCGCAGCTGGCCGGTCACGGCGGGCGCGTTACGCTGATGGAAATCACGGAAGACGGTCTGGCAATTCTGCAGTTTGGCGGCGGCTGTAACGGCTGCTCGATGGTCGATGTGACCCTGAAAGAAGGGATCGAGAAGCAGCTGCTGAACGAATTCCCGGATCTGAAAGGCGTGCGCGATCTGACCGAGCACCAGCGCGGCGAGCACTCCTACTACTAAGCCTGAGCGCGACCGCTTCCCCTTCGTCAAGCCCGGCGGTGCTTCATCCGCCGGGCCGCCCTTCTGATGTTACCGCACAACATTTACCGCTAAACGACCCGGCAAAAACCGGGGAAAGAGTATGACTTAAGTCTCATATTTAAAATTTTCCCCGGGCGGGTGATTCTCAACCTGCATATGTTACCCGTATCATCCCTTTCAGGCACCGCTGCTACAAAAATAGCCAGCTATCCTTTCTCTTAAGAGTGATAGTCGATTTTATGGCGCCATACCGTTGAAATCCTCAGCTGGATCCAACGAAAACAGATTGAAATTTGACGTTACCCATAACAAATGAAAGGCCAGGTAAATTATGCCATTAGTCATCGTTGCTATCGGGGTTGCCCTGCTATTGCTGCTGATGATCCGTTTCAAAATGAACGGCTTCATCGCACTGGTTCTGGTGGCACTTGCCGTCGGACTTATGCAAGGTATGCCTCTGGATAAAGTTATTGTCTCCATCAAAAACGGCGTGGGGGGCACGCTCGGCAGTCTTGCGCTGATCATGGGCTTTGGCGCTATGCTGGGTAAGCTGCTGGCGGACTGCGGCGGCGCGCAGCGAATTGCCACGACGCTTATCGCCAGGTTTGGTAAAAAACACATTCAATGGGCCGTGGTGCTGACCGGTTTTACCGTCGGCTTTGCGCTGTTCTATGAAGTGGGCTTCGTCCTGATGCTGCCGCTGGTGTTCACCATCGCCGCCTCCGCCCGCATCCCTCTGCTGTACGTCGGCGTTCCGATGGCCGCAGCGCTCTCGGTGACCCACGGCTTCCTGCCGCCGCACCCGGGCCCAACGGCGATTGCCACCATCTTCCACGCCGATATGGGTAAGACCCTGCTGTACGGCACAATTCTGGCTATCCCGACGGTTATCCTTGCCGGTCCGGTGTTCGCCCGCTTCCTGAAAGGCATCGATAAGCCGATTCCGGAAGGGCTGCATAACCCGAAAACCTTCACCGAAGAAGAGATGCCAGGCTTTGGCGTCAGCGTCTGGACCTCACTGGTACCGGTGATCCTGATGGCGATGCGTGCCGTTGCCGAGATGATCCTGCCAAAAGGCCACGCCTTCCTGCCGATTGCCGAGTTCTTCGGCGACCCGGTGATGGCGACCCTGATTGCGGTCCTTATCGCCCTGTTCACCTTTGGCCTCAACCGCGGACGCTCGATGGAGCAGATCAACGACACGCTGACCTCGTCGATCAAAATCATCGCCATGATGCTGTTGATCATCGGCGGCGGCGGCGCCTTCAAGCAGGTGCTGGTGGATAGCGGCATGGATAAATACATCGCCTCTATCATGCATGAATCCAATATGTCCCCGCTGTTTATGGCCTGGTCTATCGCTGCGGTACTGCGTATTGCGCTCGGTTCTGCGACCGTTGCCGCCATCACCGCCGGCGGGATTGCCGCACCGCTGATTGCCACCACCGGCGTCAGCCCGGAACTGATGGTTATTGCCGTCGGCTCCGGGAGCGTTATCTTCTCTCACGTTAACGATCCGGGCTTCTGGCTGTTTAAGGAATACTTCAACCTGACTATCGGGGAAACCATTAAGTCGTGGTCGGTGCTGGAAACCATCATCTCAGTCTGCGGCCTGGTGGGCTGTCTGCTGCTGGGAATGGTCGTGTAAGATTGCGGGCATAAAAAAGCCGGGTCAGCATCACGCGACCCGGCTTTTTTTATTCCGTTTGCCCGGATAACGGCGCCAGCCCCCGCTCAGCAAAAGGCGAGCGGGGAAATTCACAGCGCTTATCTCTTCTTGCCGACCTTCGCTGCCGCTTTCCGCCGCTTATCCAGATCCTTAATCAGCTTGTTCACCTGCTCATCGGCAAACATCTGCTCAAGAGTGGTGGAAAGCTTGCGTCGCCAGTTCGGATACTCGGTGCTGGTGCCCGGAATGTTGACCGGGGAGGCCATCTCCAGCCAGTCTTCCGGCTGCAGACCCAGCAGCGCGCTATTGCTGTCGGCGATATAACGCTGCATTCCGCGATTCAGGGTCGCGGTCATCGCCATCAGCGAGGCGTTATGCCCGGCGCGTTTTGGCAGGCAGCCGTATTGATGCAGCGCATCCAGCAGCCCCTGCTTCGCCCGTTCGCGATCCTGATACAGGCCGCGCAGCACCCCCTCATCCGGATACAGGCCTAACGATTTCCCCAGCGTCAGGTCGCCGCTTTCCCAGTATCCGCGCAGCGTCGGCAGGTCATGCGTTGTCGCCACCGCCATGGATTGCTCCGGATAGGTCTGCGGCGCGCGGAAGGTCTTCTCATGATCGTTTTCGAAATAGAGGACCTTGTAGGAATAGACGCCGCTCTTACGCAGCTTGCCGACAATTTCCACCGGCACGGTACCCAGATCTTCGCCGATCACCATGCAGCGATGACGCTTACTCTCCAGCGCCAGAATCGACAGCAGGTCATCTACCGGATACTGCACATAGGCGCCGCGATCGGCCGTTTCACCATAGGGAATCCACCACAGGCGCAGAACCGACATCACATGGTCAATACGCAACGCGCCGCAGTTTTGCATGTTGGCGCGCAGCAGCTCGATAAACGGCTCATAGGCGCGCGCTACGATGATATGCGGATCCATCGGCGGCAGGCCCCAGTTCTGTCCCAGCGGGCCAAGAATGTCCGGCGGCGCCCCCACGGAGGCTTTCAGACAATACAGCTCGCGGTCGCACCAGGTTTCCGCCCCCCCTTCAGCAACCCCTACGGCCAGGTCGCGGTACAGACCAATCGGCATCGCATCGTGCTGGCTGGTATGCCAGCATTCGGCGAACTGGGAATACGCCAGCCACTGCAGCCAGAGATAGAAGCTCACCTCATCCGCCTGTTCCGTGCAGAACGCTTTGACTTCCGGACTGCTGATATCCTGGTACGCCTTCGGCCATGCCGGCCAGCCCCAGCGCAGCGGATCCTGCTGCACCTGCCAGGCGTGCAGCGCATCAAACGCCGCCTGCCAGTACAGGCTTTCGCCTTCGCGAAGCACGAACTGACGGAACGCCGTCATCGCCTCATCGTTACGGGCGGAAAATCCTTTCCAGGCCATGCGCAGCGCGGTCATTTTCAACGCGGTCACGGCGGTATAATCCACATCATCGGTCTGACGTGCGGCCTCCAGCGCCCGCTGCGTCGCCGGGGATTGCCACCAGGCCTGCGCCTCTTTGCTCAGGCGAAAATCGTCGACGGCGTTTACGTCAATATAGATAACGTTGAGCCAGCGGCGGGAAGAGGGACTATAGGGACTGGCGCTCTCCGGGTTGGCCGGATAGAGCGCATGAATCGGGTTAAGGCCAATAAACGACCCGCCGCGCTGAGCGATTTCCGGCAGCATCGCCCGTAAATCGCCAAAATCGCCAATCCCCCAGTTCTTCTCCGAGCGCAGCGTATACAGTTGAACGCAGGCGCCCCATAGCTTTTTGCCCTCTTTCAGCGCCTGCGGCTCGTAGCAGCGTACGGGGGCCACAATCACCCGGCAATGCCAGCGTTCCCCGTCATCGGTGAGGGTCAACGTGTGATAGCCCTCCGGCAGTTTGGCGGGCAGCGGCAGCGTTTCACCGCCGCTGACTTTGCCCTGATACTGCTTCCCCTCCTCAGTGGTAAGGAGCCACTGGTAGTCCCCGCGGCCGGCCACCGGCAGCGACATTTTTTTACCGTGGGTGAAAACCTGCACCGCCGCAAGCGGGTCCACCGCCACTTTCGTGGCGGTTGTCGTACGATGCATAGCATCAAGCAGACGCTTTTTCGTCGCCGCAGCAATCGACTGCGGCTTCCCGTGGGCGTTGATGTAGTCCGGACTTATCCCCGCCGCCAGCGCGGCGTTATCAAGGCGTTTTGTCTCCATCGGCCTGTCCTTAGCGTTTTGCCTGCCAGATACGTTGTTGATAATCGCGAATTGAGCGGTCGGAGCTAAACATGCCGCAACGGGCGGAATTCAGAATCGCCGCCCGCGTCCAGGCCTCCTGATCACGGTACAATTCATCGACCTGCTTCTGCGCCGCCACGTAGGCAGCAAAATCCGCCAGCACCAGATACGGGTCGCCGCCTTTCAGCAGGCTGTGCAGCATTGGATCGAAGGCATGCTTGTCGCCATCGCTGTACTTACCGCTTTCCAGCTCTTTCAGCAGCGCATCCAGCAGCTTGTCTTTCTTACGCCATTTCAGCGGATCGTAGCCTTTGGCTTTCAAGGCTTTCACCTGTTCCACGGTATTGCCGAAGATAAAGATGTTTTCCTCGCCGACCTGTTCGGCGATTTCCACGTTCGCCCCGTCCAGCGTACCGACGGTCAACGCGCCGTTCAGCGCCAGCTTCATATTGCCGGTACCGGAAGCTTCTTTACCCGCCGTGGAGATCTGTTCTGAGATATCCGCCGCCGGAATCAGCATTTCCGCCGCGGAGACGCAGTAATCCGGCAGGAACACCACTTTCAGCTTGTCGCCAACCAGCGGATCGTTATTCACCGCTTGCGCGACTTTATTGATGGCCAAAATAATATTCTTCGCCAGATAGTAGCCCGGCGCCGCCTTCGCCCCAAACAGGAACACGCGCGGCAGGCGGTCGGCCTGCGGGTTTTCGCGAATCTCTTTGTACTGCGCCAGGATGTTCAGCAGGTTGAGGTGCTGACGTTTGTACTCGTGCAGACGCTTAATCTGGATATCGAAAATCGCCTGCGGGTTGATTTCAATACCGGTACGCGCCTTCACAAACTCCGCCAGACGCACTTTATTCGCCTGCTTAATGTCGCGCCAGGTCTGCCGGAACGACGCGTCATCGGCGTATTTTTCCAGGTTAATCAGCCGATCGAGATCGTTAGCCCACTCTTTCTTCAGCGTTTTATCAAACAGCGCCGCCAGCGCCGGGTTGCACTGTTTGATCCAGCGGCGCGGCGTAATACCGTTGGTGACGTTATGGAATTTATTCGGCCACAGCTGGTGATATTCCGGGAACAGATCCTTCACCACCAGGTCGGAGTGCAGCGCCGCGACGCCGTTGACCGCAAAGCCGCTGACCACGCACATGTTGGCCATGCGTACCTGTTTATCGTGCACCACGGCCAGTTTCGCCCATACCTGCTTATCGCCAGGCCAGGTTTGATCGACCTGTTTCTTAAACCGATCGTTAATCTCTTTAATGATCTGCATGTGACGCGGCAGCAGCGCTTTCACCAGTTTCTCATCCCAGCACTCCAGCGCTTCAGGCATCAACGTGTGGTTGGTGTAAGCGAAGGTTTTGCTGGTGATCGCCCAGGCATCGTCCCAGCTTAGCTGGTGCTCATCCAGCAGCACGCGCAGCAGTTCAGGGATGGCGATGGTCGGGTGGGTGTCGTTCAACTGGATCACTTCGTAATCCGCCAGCTCCGCCAGCTTACGTCCCGCCAGGTGATGGCGACGCAGAATATCGGCAACCGAACAGGCGCACTGGAAATACTGCTGCATCAAACGCAGCTTTTTCCCGGCCTGGTGGTTATCGTTCGGATAGAGCACTTTTGTCAGTTTTTCCGCGTCAATGCCCTGCTGCTCAGCGCGCAGGAAATCGCCGTCGTTGAATTTTGTCAGGTTAAACGGATGCGCGTGCGTCGCCTGCCACAGACGCAGCGGCTGCGCCACGTTATTGCGATATCCCAGCACCGGCAGATCCCAGGCTTCGCCGGTGATCACAAAGGCCGGTTGCCAGAGTCCATCTTTACTCACCTTACCGCCGAGCCCGACCTGAACGTCCAGCCGATCGTTATGACGGAACCACGGGTAGCGGCTACGCCCCCAGTCATCCGGCGCTTCGACCTGCTGGCCATCCTCGAAAGACTGGCGGAACAGACCGTACTGATAATTCAGGCCATAGCCGGTTGCCGACTGGCCTACGGTAGCCATCGAGTCGAGGAAACATGCCGCAAGACGGCCCAGACCACCGTTGCCTAACCCCGGATCGATCTCCTCTTCCAGCAGATCGGTCAGGTGGATATCATAGGCTTTCAGCTCATCGCTCACCCCCTGATACCAGCCCAGGTTCAGCAGGTTGTTACCGGTCAGACGGCCAATCAAAAACTCCATCGAGATGTAGTTAACATGACGTTGTCCTTTGACCGGTTCGGCGACCGGCTGAGCGGCCAGCAGCTCGGCAAGAGCGCCGCTCACGGCACGCCACCACTGACGCTGAGTCATCTCAGAAGCGGACTGTAAGCCAAGGTGCTGCCACTGACGCGTCAGTGCAGCCTGAAACCGATCTTTATTAAAAGAAGTCTGTGACATAAGAAATCCGGGTCCTTTACTAAAACGTTGGCGTTAGTGTGCCGACCTCCTGCAGCGACGTCCTCATCCCGGCGGGGATTAGGTAGGGAGGAGCAGCAGGGATGAGCGAAAAGTGTGATCCTGACCACTATAACGGTAACCGAGCGCGAAAAATATGCTGAAAAAATCACCGTTTCGAAACACGATGTTGCCAACCGCCAGTGCGCAAAAATTATGTTACAGACCGAGACAGAGGGTTAAATAAAATACCCTCGCGCAATTATCAGCAAATAAAAACAAGCGTTGTCTAAAAATAACCCTGATTGCTGACAAAAATACCTTGAATCGATGATTTATAAGATTTTACTGACATTAACTTAATAAAAACATACAACTACGAAAAACTGGAGTGGCACTGATTTTCGCCTACCCGAAACGCGGTGAAACCCAGAAGCCACGCGCACTGGTACCGGTTTTATAAAGCAGGTGTTGTAATTTTGAATTTGTGAGCTGGTGCAAATTCAAGAGCATAAAAATCGGACATAACTTGCAATAATTTTCAATATCGCCGACCTTATTAGTTATTAATTACGAAGCGCAAAAAAAATCGCAAATCCTCTCTTGCACAGCGAAATGATTAACTATGTTGATTCCGTCTAAATTAAGTCGACCAGTCCGCCTTGAACACACCGTGGTTCGCGAGCGACTCCTGGCGAAACTTTCCGGCGCCAACAATTACCGTCTCGTGTTGGTCACCAGCCCGGCTGGGTACGGCAAGACCACGCTCATCTCTCAATGGGCGGCGGGGAAAAATGAACTCGGGTGGTTCTCGCTGGATGAAGGCGATAACCAACAGGAGCGTTTTGCCAGTTATCTGATCGCCTCTATTCAGCAGGCGACCGGCGGCCACTGCGTCGCCAGCGAAACCATGGTGCAAAAACGCCAGTATGCCAGCCTGCCCTCGCTTTTCGCACAGCTGTTCATTGAGCTTGCCGACTGGCAGCGTCCGCTGTTCCTGGTGATTGACGATTATCATTTGATCAATAACCCGGTGATCCATGACGCAATGCGCTTCTTCCTCCGCCATCAGCCGGAAAATATGACCCTGGTGGTGCTGTCGCGTAACCTGCCGCAGCTGGGTATCGCCAACCTGCGCGTACGCGATCAGCTGCTGGAGATCGGCAGCCAACAGCTGGCGTTTACCCATCAGGAAGCCAAACAATTCTTCGATTGTCGTCTGGCCTCGCCCATTGAGGCGGACGACAGCAGCAGGCTGTGCGACGACGTCGCCGGCTGGGCCACGGCGCTGCAGCTGATCGCCCTCTCTGCCCGTCAGAATAACTCCTCCGCGCAACACTCCGCTCGTCGCCTTGCCGGAATTAACGCCAGCCATCTTTCCGATTACCTGGTGGATGAGGTGCTGGATAATGTCGACGCCCGCACCCGCAACGTGCTGCTGAAGAGCGCGCTGCTGCGCTCAATGAACGATGCGCTCATCGTGCGTGTGACCGGAGAAGAGAACGGTCAGATGCAGCTGGAAGAGATTGAACGGCAGGGGCTGTTCATGCAGCGAATGGACGACTCCGGCGAGTGGTTCCGCTATCACCCGCTATTCGGCAACTTCCTGCGCCAGCGCTGCCAGTGGGAGCTGGCGACCGAATTACCGGAAATTCACCGCTCGGCCGCCGAAGGCTGGATGGCGCTGGGCTTCCCCAGCGAAGCGATCCACCACGCGCTGGCCGCCGGCGACGCGAAAATGCTGCGTGACATTTTGCTCAATCACGCCTGGGGAATGTTCAACCACAGCGAACTGGGGCTGCTCGAGCAGTCGCTGGCGGCGCTGCCGTGGTCCAATCTGCTGGAAAACCCGCGGCTGATTCTGCTGCAGGCCTGGCTGATGCAGAGCCAGCATCGCTACAGTGAAGTCAACACCCTGCTGGCCCGCGCCGAGCAGGAGATGGATGTGAAGATGGATACCGCGATGCACGGCGATTTCAACGCCCTGCGGGCGCAGGTGGCCATTAATGCCGGCGATCAGGAAGAGGCCGAGCGCCTGGCGATGGTGGCATTAGAAGAGCTGCCGCTGGCCAGCTACTACAGCCGCATCGTCGCCACCTCGGTCCACGGCGAAGTGCTGCACTGCAAAGGCCAGCTGAGTAAATCGCTGGCGGTGATGCAGCGAACGGAACAGATGGCCCGCCGCCACGATATCTGGCACTACGCGCTGTGGAGCATGATCCAGCAAAGCGAGATTCTGTTTGCTCAGGGTTTCCTGCAGGCCGCGTGGGAGGTTCAGGAAAAAGCGTTCCAGCTGATCCGCGAACAACACCTCGAACAGCTGCCGATGCATGAATTTCTGCTGCGCATTCGTGCCCAGCTGCTGTGGGCCTGGGCGCGGCTGGACGAAGCGGAGGCGTCGGCGCGTAATGGGATGAATGTCCTCGCAACCTATCAACCGCAACAGCAGCTGCAGTGTCTGGCATTAATGGTGCAATGCTCGCTGGCGCGCGGCGATCTGGATAACGCCCGCAGCCATCTGAATCGCCTGGAAAACCTGCTCGGTAACGGCAACTACCATAGCGATTGGGTGTCGAATGCCGATAAAGTCCGGGTGATCTACTGGCAGATGGTCGGCGATAAAGCCGCGGCGGCCAACTGGCTGCGCCAGACGCCGAAACCCGAATTCGCCAATAACCATTTCCTGCAAAGCCAGTGGCGCAACATCGCCCGGGCGCAGATTCTGCTGGGTGATTTCGACTCGGCGGAAATGGTACTGGAAGAGTTGAACGACAATGCCCGCTCTCTGCGTTTGATGAGCGATATTAACCGCAACCTTCTGCTGCTCAACCAGCTTTACTGGCAGGCGGGGCGCAAGAGTGAAGCGCAAAAAGTCCTGCTGGAGGCGCTCGCGCTGGCCAACCGCACCGGGTTCATCAACCACTTTGTTATTGAAGGCGAAGCCATGGCGCAGCAGCTACGTCAGCTGATTCAGCTGAATACGCTGCCGGAGCTGGAACAGCACCGCGCCCAGCGTATCCTGCGCGATATCAACCAGCATCATCGCCACAAGTTTGCCCATTTCGATGAAGGTTTCGTCGAGCGCCTGCTCAGCCATCCGGAAGTTCCGGAGCTGATTCGCACCAGCCCGCTGACCCAGCGTGAATGGCAGGTATTAGGCCTGATCTATTCCGGTTACAGCAACGAGCAGATCGCCGGCGAGCTCGACGTCGCGGCGACAACCATTAAAACCCATATTCGTAACCTGTACCAAAAGCTGGGAGTCGCCCACCGCCAGGATGCGGTTCAGCATGCCCAGCGGTTGCTTAAAATGATGGGATATGGCGTCTGACGCCGTTTAGCACAGCTCCAGCTGAAGGTTGTTATCCGTAATCACCTTCAGTACGCCTGCCGGCGGCATCACATCGGTGTAGACCGCGTCGACCATGCTGATGCTGCCCATATTCACCATCGCGTTCCGGCCGAATTTCGAATGGTCCACCACCAGCATCACGTGACGTGAGTTTTCGATAATCGCGCGTTTGGTGCGAACCTCATGGTAATCAAACTCCAGCAGCGAACCGTCGCTATCCACGCCGCTGATACCGAGAATGCCGAAATCGAGGCGGAACTGGGAGATAAAATCCAGCGTCGCTTCGCCAATAATACCGCCGTCCCGGCTGCGCAGTTCGCCGCCCGCCAGAATAATGCGGAAGTCCTCTTTCACCATCAGCGTGGTGGCGACGTTAAGGTTGTTGGTGACGATACGCAGATCGTTATGCTCAAGCAGCGCGTGCGCGACCGCTTCCGGCGTGGTGCCGATATCAATAAATAGCGTGGCGCCATCGGGGATCTGGCTGGCCACTTTACGGGCGATACGCTCTTTTTCCTGAGTCTGGGTGGCCTTCCTGTCATGCCAGGAGGTATTCACCGAACTGGAAGGCAGCGCCGCCCCGCCGTGGTGACGCAAGATCATCTTCTGTTCGGCAAGGTCATTCAGGTCACGACGAATGGTCTGTGGGCTGACGGCAAACTGCTCGACCAGCTCTTCCGTACTGACATATCCCTGTTTTTTTACCAGCTCGATAATGGCGTCATGACGTTGTGTTTGTTTCATGAAATATCCCTGGGATTATAAGACTCGTAGAAAGGCGCGAGCGTTGCAGACCGCCTGATGAGGAGTCTCTATGTTCGCTTTCGCACATGTTGCGTATCGACAAACGCCATCGCCAGCCCGGTCAGCAGACCCGCCACGTGCGCGCCGTTCGCAATCGACATGCCGAAAACATCAAACCATCCAGCAATTAACCATACTAAAGAGAAGAGTATCAAGCCGCGCTGCAGATAGACGCCGCTTTGCGGATCCCGCTCTCCCCGCAGCCAGACGTAGCCCATCAGCGCATACACCACGCCGGACAAACCGCCAAACCAGGGGCCGCTAAATTGATGCTGCACAAACCCGCTCAACAGGGCGCTAATGACGGTAATCACCACCAGCTTGCCGCTACCGATGCGTTTTTCCACCGCCCCGCCGAGGTACCACCACCATAACAGGTTAAACAGAATATGCATCAGCGAGAAGTGCATGAAAGCATGGCTAAAGTAGCGCCAGACTTCAAACTTTAATGATGGGTCATACGGCCAGGCTAGCAGCAGCATTACCGGCTGGTCGCCGAGAATATTTTGCAGCGCAAAGACCGCAATACAGACGAGCAGAATCGCCCATGTAAACGGCCCGGCGTTGTGGCGCAGGGTGGCAAAAAAGGGAAAGCGCTGGTAGCGCAGGCCGCTATTGGTGTGCCCGGATTGCCAGCTGGCCGCCAGATAGCGCGGGTCGGCGGGGTTTTCCAGAAAACGCGTCAGTTCAGCCTGCACCCGCCCCGCCTGGCTCTCATCCGCCAGCCAGACGTCGCTCTGATCATGCTGCTGAATGGTCAGGATAATACCCTGCGTCGCCATGTAGTCGACAAACGCCTGGGCCACGCGCGGGTTAGCAAAAGAGGTAATCATTAACATACAGCGGATCGCTTATTCCACACAAAGGGGGCTAGTATATACTCTAACGCATGCGAGTTGCAGGACGCGAAGGCCTGTTACAAGCCGTGTTCGACTTCCGCCGGGAAATGACGATGCCACGCATCGAACCCGCCATCTACGCTGTAAACCTTGTCATAGCCCTGCTGCAGCAGGTACTGCGCGGCGCCTTTACTGCTATTGCCGTGGTAGCACATCACCATCACGGCGGTCGCAAAGTGGTTATCCCGCATAAACGCGCCCAGCGTATCGTTGGTCAGATGAAACGCACCCGGCGTATGTCCCATCGCATAGCTTTGCGGGTCGCGGATGTCCACCAACACTGCCATCGCCTGCTGCAGCTTCTGGTGCGCTTCTTCTACGTTGATACATTCAAAGTGATCCATGTGCTCTGTTCTCTATATATAGCGGAGTGATATTGCTGGCGGGTAACCGGTCATGATTCTACTGTCTAGTTTACCGTCAGACGGGAAATAAACGCCAATATGTTACATGCATCACTCTGAAATGTTTTTTTGATGTTACCAAAGGCGCGTTTGTTTGCTATATTGAGCGATATCGAACATTTGTGAGCTTAAACGAAAGTGCCAGAGGTAGCGAACGTGGAAACCAAAGATCTGATTGTGATAGGGGGAGGCATCAACGGTGCCGGTATCGCGGCAGACGCCGCCGGGCGTGGTTTATCCGTACTGATGCTGGAAGCGCGCGATCTCGCCTGCGCCACCTCCAGCGCCAGTTCGAAGCTGATTCACGGCGGGCTGCGCTACCTCGAACACTACGAATTCCGTCTGGTCAGCGAGGCGCTGGCCGAGCGCGAGGTGCTGTTAAAAATGGCGCCGCATCTCGCCTTCCCGATGCGCTTTCGCCTGCCGCATCGCCCGCACCTGCGTCCGGCGTGGATGATCCGTATTGGTCTGTTTATGTACGACCATCTGGGTAAACGCACCAGTTTGCCCGGCTCAACCAGCTTGCGATTTGGCGCAGAATCGGTACTAAAACCTGAAATTGTGCGCGGTTTCGAATATTCCGACTGCTGGGTCGACGATGCGCGTCTGGTACTGGCTAACGCGCAAATGGTGGTGCGTAAAGGCGGTGAGGTGCGTACCCGCACCCGCGCCATCTCCGCGAAACGCGAAAACGGCCTGTGGATCGTCGAGGCGGAAGATATCGACAGCGGCGAGAAATTTACCTGGCAGGCGCGTGGCCTGGTCAACGCCACCGGTCCCTGGGTCAAACACTTCTTTGACGAAGGCATGCACCTGCGCTCGCCGTACGGTATTCGCCTGATTAAAGGCAGCCACATCGTGGTACCGCGGGTACATACCCAGAAGCAGGCCTATATTCTGCAAAACGAAGACAAGCGTATTGTATTCGTGATCCCGTGGATGGATGAGTTCTCGATCATCGGTACCACCGACGTGGAATACAACGGCGATCCGCAAAAAGTGGCGATCGATGACCAGGAGATCGGCTACCTGCTGAATGCCTATAACGCGCACTTCAAAAAGACGCTGTCCCGCGATGATATCGTCTGGACCTACTCCGGCGTTCGCCCGCTGTGCGATGACGAATCGGATTCACCGCAGGCCATCACCCGTGATTACACCCTGGATATTCATGATGAACAGGGTCAGGCTCCGCTGCTGTCGGTATTTGGCGGTAAGCTGACGACCTATCGTAAGCTGGCCGAGCATGCGCTGGAAAAACTGACGCCATACTACAAAGGCATCGGCCCGGCCTGGACCAAAACCGCGGTGCTGCCCGGCGGCGATATCGACGGCGATCGTGACGATTACGCCGCAAAACTGCGCCGCCGCTTCTCCTTCATCAGCGAGTCAATGGCGCGGCATTACGCCCGCACCTACGGCAGCAACAGCGAGCTGCTTCTCGCGCAGGCCACATCGCTGGCCGATCTCGGCGAAGATTTTGGCCATGAGTTTTACGAAGCCGAGCTGCAATACCTGGTAGAGCATGAATGGGTACGCAGCCTCGATGACGCGATCTGGCGCCGCACCAAGCAGGGGATGTGGCTGAGCAAGGAGCAGCAGGCGCGGATTAGCGAATGGCTGGCGCAGCACGTGGGAAAGTCTGAACTTTCTCTGGCCTCGTAAGCCACGCGGCGAACGGCAAAGCGCGATAAAAAACGGGGCCCTCGGGCCCCGTTTTGTCTGTGCGCTCTGCTACAGCCTAACCGGATCGATATGCCAGATATGGTCGGCGTACTCCTGAATCGTACGGTCAGATGAGAAATAGCCCATATTAGCGATATTGAGCATCGCTTTGGTGGCCCACTCCTCCGGGTGACGATACAGCTCATCCACCTTATCCTGACAATCCACATAGCTGCGGAAATCCGCCAGTACCTGATAGTGGTCGCCAAAGTTGATCAGCGAGTCCAGCAGGTCACGATAGCGCCCCGGCTCCGCCGGGCTGAACAGACCGGTGCCGATCTGCGTCAGCGCCTGGTGCAGTTCCTGATCCTGCTCGTAGTAGTCCCGCGGCTTGTAGCCGTTACGGCGCAGCGCCTCCACCTCTTCCGCGGTATTACCGAAGATAAAGATATTCTCCTCGCCGACGTGCTCCTGCATCTCGACGTTGGCCCCGTCGAGAGTACCGATGGTCAACGCCCCGTTGAGGGCGAACTTCATGTTGCTGGTCCCGGAAGCTTCCGTTCCCGCCAGCGAGATCTGCTCGGAGAGGTCCGCTGCCGGAATGATCAGCTGGGCCAGGCTGACGCTGTAGTTCGGGATAAATACCACTTTCAGCTTGTCGCCAATCTGCGGATCGTTATTGACCACCGCCGCCACGTCGTTAATGAGATGAATAATGTGCTTGGCCATGTAGTAAGCCGAAGCCGCTTTGCCGGCAAAGATATTCACTCGCGGTACCCACTCCGCGTCAGGATCGGCCTTAATGCGGTTGTAGCGGGCAATAACGTGCAGCACGTTCATCAGCTGGCGTTTGTACTCATGAATACGCTTAATTTGGACATCAAACAGCGCTTTTGGATTCACCACCACGTTAAGCTGCTGAGCGATAAAGTTCGCCAGCCGCTGTTTGTTCTCCAGCTTCGCCTGACGCACCGCCAGATTCACCGTCGGGTAATCGATATGCTGCTCCAGCTCCTGCAGCTGGCTTAAATCGGTGCGCCAGGTGCGACCGATATTCTCATCCAGCACCTTCGACAGCGGCGGGTTCGCCAGCGCCAGCCAGCGCCGCGGCGTGACGCCGTTGGTCACGTTAGTGAAGCGCATCGGGAAAATTTTCGCAAACTCGGCAAACAGCGACTCCACCATCAGCCTCGAGTGCAGCTCGGAGACGCCGTTCACCTTATGGCTCACCACCACCGCCAGCCAGGCCATCCGTACGCGGCGCCCGTTGGACTCATCGATAATCGACGTGCGCCCCAGCAGCGCGGTATCGTTGGGATACTGCTCCTGCAGCGTCTTGAGGAAATAATCATTGATCTCGAAGATAATCTGCAAATGACGCGGCAGGATTTTCCCCAGCATATCGACCGGCCAGGTCTCCAGGGCTTCGCTCATCAACGTATGGTTGGTGTAAGAGAAGACCTGACAGGTCACTTCAAACGCCTCATCCCAGCTAAACTTGTGTTCGTCAATCAGCAGGCGCATCAGCTCCGGAATCGACAGTACCGGATGGGTATCGTTGAGGTGAATCGCAATTTTGTCCGCCAGGTTGGCGAAGGTTCGATGCAGCTGATAATGGCGGCTGAGGATATCCTGCACCGTAGCGGAGACGAGGAAATACTCCTGGCGCAAACGCAGCTCGCGCCCGGAATAGGTCGAGTCATCCGGGTACAGCACCCGGGATACGTTTTCGGAGTGGTTTTTATCTTCGACCGCCGCGAAGTAGTCGCCCTGGTTAAATTTCCCGAGGTTGATCTCGCTGCTGGCCTGGGCGCTCCACAGGCGCAACGTGTTGGTGGCGTCGGTATCGAAACCAGGGATAATCTGGTCATAGGCTTCGGCGAGAACCTCTTCGGTTTCAACCCAGCGCGCGTGTTTTCCTTCCTGCTGAATACGACCGCCGAAGCGAACTTTGTAACGGGTGTTATGGCGCTCAAATTCCCACGGGTTACCGTATTCCAGCCAGTAATCCGGCGACTCTTTCTGCCGCCCGTCGACGATGTTTTGCTTAAACATCCCGTAGTCGTAGCGAATGCCGTAACCCCGACCCGGCAGACCTAGCGCCGCCAGAGAGTCGAGGAAGCAGGCAGCCAGCCGCCCGAGCCCGCCGTTGCCCAGTCCCGGGTCATTCTCTTCATCGATCAGCTCTTCAAGATTCAGCCCCATCTCTTCCAGCGCGCTGTTCACATCCTCATAGATACCCAGCGATAACAAGGCATTAGAGAGAGTACGACCAATCAGAAACTCCATCGACAGATAGTAAACCTGACGAACTTCCTGTGAAAGCTGGGCGCGATTAGAACGCAGCCAGCGCTCCACCATACGGTCGCGAACGGCAAACAGCGTGGCGTTGAGCCACTCATGCTTGTTGGCGATAGCCGGATCTTTGCCGATGATAAACATCAACTTATAGGCAATAGAGTGCTTTAACGCCTCAACGCTCAGCGTGGGTGATGCGTAGCTAAAGGGTACATTCATCGCAATGACTCCTGTGGTTACATCAAGCGTTGATAAAGTTCGCGATACGAGTGCGCTGCCACCTGCCAGCTAAAATCCATATTCATCGCCTGACGTTGCACATAACGCCAGAGCGACGGGCGCGACCACAGCACGAATGCGCGCCGAATCGCCCGCAGTAGCGAGAGGGCGTTGCTGTCTTCAAACACAAAACCGCTGGCCAGGCCATCGGCCAGGTTTTCCAGTGAACAGTCGGTCACGGTATCCGCCAGCCCGCCGGTGCGCCGCACCAGCGGCAGCGTGCCGTACTTCAGGCCATACAGCTGCGTTAAGCCGCAGGGTTCAAAGCGGCTGGGGACCAGAATCACGTCGGCGCCGCCCATAATGCGGTGGGAAAAGGCTTCGTGATAACCAATCTGTACGCCCACCTTACCCGGGTGTTCGGCGGCCGCGGCGAGGAAGCCTTCCTGCAGTACCGGATCGCCCGCCCCCAGCAGCGCCAGCTGCCCGCCCTGCTCCAGCAGGCCCGGCAGCGCTTCAAGCACTAAATCCAGCCCTTTCTGGCTGGTCAGACGGCTGACCACGGCGAACAGCGGGGCCTTGTCGTCCACTTTTAGCCCCATCGCAATTTGCAGCTGACGCTTGTTCTCCGCCTTATCTTCAAGACAGTCGCGGTCATAGCGCGCCGCCAGCAGCAGGTCGCTTTCCGGGTTCCAGATGTTGCCGTCCACGCCGTTCAGAATCCCCGATAGCCGCCCTTCATGCTGGCGCTGGCGCAGCAGTCCCTCCATTCCGTAGGCAAACTGCGGCTCGGTGATCTCGCGAGCGTAGGTCGGGCTGACCGCCGTAATATGGTCGGCATAATAAAGGCCCGCCTTGAGGAAGGAGAGCTGACCGTTGAACTCCAGACCATGCATGTTATAGAACGACCATGGCAGTTCGATCTCGTTCATGTGCCAGGAGTAGAACATCCCCTGATAGGCCAGATTGTGTACCGTAAAGACCGATTTAGCCAGGTGTCCGCGCGCCGCCAGATAGGCCGGCGTCAGGCCGGCATGCCAGTCGTGGGCATGGACGACATCAGGACGCCAGAAGGGGTCCAGCCCGCAGGCCATTTCGCTGCCTACCCAACCCAGCAGCGCAAAACGCAGCACGTTGTCGGTGTAAGCATGTTGATGGGTATCGTGATAGGGGCTCCCTGGACGGTCATAGAGATGCGGGGCATCAATGAGATAGATCCCCACGCCGTTAAAATGACCAAACAGCAGCGTCATGCGCCCGGCGAAGGTCTCCCTGCGCGTCACGACCTGCGCATCGGTTACACCGCGCCGAATATCCGGGAACGCCGGCAGCAGCACGTGCGTATCAATCCCCTCAGCGATTTGCGCCGCAGGCAGCGCGCCGATTACATCCGCCAGACCGCCGGTTTTTAACAGCGGGAACATCTCTGAACATACATGTAAAACCTGCATTATCGCTCCTGTTTATGCCCCAACTTCCGCAACATATCGCGTGTAACCAGCACGATACCTTCCTCTGAGCGGTAGAACCGACGCGCATCCTCTTCCGCGTGTTCACCGATCACCATCCCTTCCGGAATCACACAGGCGCGATCGATCACGCAGCGGCGCAGGCGACATGAACGCCCCACCCACACGTCTGGCAATAAGACTGCCGAATCAATGTTACAGAATGAGTTCACCCGCACGCGCGGGAACAGCACCGACTGCACCACCACGGAGCCGGAGATAATACAGCCGCCGGAAACCAGCGAGTTCAGCGTCATGCCGTGACTCCCGGAGCGGTCCTGCACGAACTTGGCCGGCGGCAGCGACTCCATATGGGTTCGAATCGGCCAGTCCTGATCATACATATCCAGCTCCGGCGTCACCGAGGCCAGGTCAAGGTTCGCTTTCCAGTAGGCTTCCAGCGTCCCCACGTCACGCCAGTACGGTTCGGCATCCGGGTCGGACTGCACGCAGGAGAGTGGGAAAGGATGTGCATAAGCCATGCCAGCTTCGGTTATCTTCGGAATGATATCTTTGCCGAAATCATGGCTGGAGTTTTCGTCGTTATCATCCTCGGCCAGCAGCTCATAAAGATAATCGGCATCAAAGACATAGATACCCATACTGGCCAGCGATTTGCTGGCATCGCTCGGCATCGCCGGCGGGGTGGCCGGTTTTTCGACGAACTCGATAATTTTATCGCTCTCATCTACCGCCATGACGCCAAACGCGGATGCCTCTTCAATGGGCACCGGCATACAGGCCACGGTGCAGCGCGCCCCTTTTTCGACATGGTCGATCAGCATGCGCGAGTAGTCTTGCTTGTAGATATGGTCACCGGCGAGGATCACCACATATTCCGCCTTGTATCGGCGAATGATATCGAGGTTTTGGGTCACCGCGTCTGCCGTACCGCGATACCAGTTTTCACCATGCACGCGCTGCTGCGCCGGCAGCAAATCGACGAACTCGTTCATCTCTTCGCTAAAGAACGACCAGCCACGCTGAATATGCTGTACCAGGGTGTGTGATTGGTACTGGGTGATCACGCCGATGCGACGAATACCTGAGTTAATGCAGTTAGATAATGCGAAATCGATTATGCGAAACTTACCGCCAAAATGGACGGCCGGTTTGGCACGCTTAATCGTTAAATCTTTCAGCCGGGTACCGCGTCCGCCCGCAAGAATCAACGCCACGGTTTTGATGGGCAGCTGACGCGCCAGCATCAACGGATCGTTCTTTTCTAGCCTAACCATGATTAACTCCTTTTTACATCCCAGCCTTCCCGTCCTTCTCACCGCGCAGCCGCCGCGAGTGCAACCGGAAGCTTCAGGGCTTACGACCTTTGAAATACGCACACTCCGTGCGCGGGCCCATGCCAGACAGCCATGATGACCGGATTGTCCTCTCCGGCGAAAGGAGGAACGGCGTGCCATTCCCCCACGGGTAATGCCATATTCGCCACCTCCGGGGTGGCATTCAGCGTTATCAACCAGCGGTCGGAGAGCAGTATTTGCATGCGCGCGGCGCCGTGCTGCCATTCGTCGGCCGTTAACGGTTGCCCATGCTGGTTGAGCCAGAGAACGTTGCCGTCCCCTTCCTGCCACCAGCGATTGTCGGTTAACGCCGGTATGCAGCGCCGCAGATGAATGAGCGCGGCGGTAAATGCGGTCAGCCCGCGGTTTGCCTGCCGCCAGTCAAGCCAGGTCAATGCATTGTCCTGGCAGTACGCATTGTTGTTGCCATGCTGGCTATGGCCGTGTTCGTCACCGGCCAGCAGCATCGGCGTGCCCTGCGCCAGCAGCAGCGTGGTCAGGAGGGCATGGATGCTGTTCCGCCGCCGCTCAATCACGTCAAGACTGCCGCCTAATCCCTCTATACCATGATTGCTGCTGTAGTTATTGTTAGTGCCATCGCGATTCTCTTCACCGTTCGCCTCATTATGCTTCTGATTGAAACAAACGCAGTCGCGCAGGGTAAACCCGTCGTGGGCGGTCACCAGATTCACCGCCGCCGCAGGCTGACGCCCGTTACGCTGAAAGACATCGCTGGAGGCGGCAAAGCGCCGGGCGAATTCGCCCAACGACACATTCTGCTGCAACCAGAAGCGCCTTGCGACGTCGCGGAAATGGTCATTCCATTCGGCAAACAGCGGTGGAAAATTACCGACCTGATAGCCCCCGGCGCCAATATCCCAGGGCTCCGCAATCAGCTTCCCCCCGGACAGCCGCGGATCGTTACGGATCGCCTCAAACAGCGGCGCATCCTGACGAAACTCCGGCGTACGCCCCATCACCGAGGCCAGATCGAAGCGAAAACCATCGACGTGGCACTCATCGACCCAAAAGCGCAGACACTGGCGGGCATACTCCACCACCCCGGGGTGGCTGAGGTTGAGCGTATTCCCGCAGCCGGTCCAGTTGTAGTAATCGCCATCGTCTCTCAACCAATAATAGATACGGTTATCGATCCCGCGCAGCGAAAAGGTCGGCCCTTCCAGATCGATTTCCGCGCTGTGGTTCAGCACCACATCGAGGATCACTTCGATCCCCGCAGCGTGCAGCGCCTTCACCGCATCGCGAAACTCATCCAGCGCGCGCGCTGGCGCGCTGGCATAGCGCGGATCGAGCGCGAACATCGCCAGCGGGTTGTAGCCCCAGTAGTTACTCAACCCCATGCGCTGCAGGCGCGGTTCGCTGGCGAACTGCGCCACCGGCATCAGCTCCAGCGCCGTAATGCCAAGGGTGGTGAAATAATCGATCATCACCGGATGACCGAGCGCTTTATAGGTTCCGCGAATCGCCTCTGGCAGGTCGGGGTGCAGCCAGGTCAGCCCTTTAACATGCGCTTCATAGATAACCGTCTGGCCCCACGGCGTCCGCGGCGGGGCGTCGTTCTGCCAGTCATAATGCAGATCCACGACCTGCGATTTCGGCGCGATCGCCGCGCTATCGCGGTTGTCGGGATGCGGGTCACCGCCGTGGAGCCGCTCATCATCAGGCAGCTCGCCATCGACCCGATGACAGCACGGATCGAGCAGCAGTTTCGCCGGGTTAAAGCGATGCCCCTGCGCCGGATCCCACGGCCCATGAACGCGATAGCCGTAGCGTAATCCTGGACCGGCGCCGGGTAGCCAGCCGTGCCAGATATCGCCGCTGCGCGCGGGGAGATCGAAGCGTTGCTCGTTCCCTTGCGCATCGAACACGCAGAGTTCCACTCGTTCGGCATGGACGGAAAAGAGCGTGAAGTTCACCCCCTTACCATCATAGCTGGAGCCCAACGGCGCGGGCTTTCCTGCCGCGAGTATCGTCATTGCGCCTCCCGCACCAGCCAGATTGTCGCCAGCGGCGGCAGCGTCACCGACAGCGAATGCTCCCGCCCGTGGCTGGCGATCGCCTCGCTTGCCACGCCGCC
>NZ_JBJDNH010000020.1:0-107971 GCF_044900465.1 Klebsiella sp. NPDC088457
CGATATCAACAAGGCCGGTCTGGTCGATATCCTGGGTGCCAGCGGTGCTGAGAACGTTCAGGGTGAGGTACAGCAAAAACTCGACCTGTTCGCCAATGAAAAATTGAAAGCTGCACTGCGAGCGCGCGATATCGTCGCCGGGATCGCCTCTGAAGAAGAAGATGAGATCGTCGTCTTTGAAGGCTGTGAACACGCGAAATACGTGGTGCTCATGGACCCTCTGGATGGTTCCTCTAACATCGACGTTAACGTCTCCGTGGGGACGATCTTCTCCATCTACCGTCGCATAACTCCGGTTGGCACACCGGTCACCGTTGAAGATTTCCTGCAACCGGGCAGTCAGCAGGTCGCCGCAGGCTACGTGGTTTACGGCTCCTCCACCATGCTGGTCTACACCACCGGCTGCGGGGTACACGCCTTTACCTACGATCCTTCACTCGGCGTGTTCTGCCTGTCCCAGGAGCGCATGCGCTTCCCGGAAAAGGGCAACACCTACTCGATCAACGAAGGCAACTACATCAAGTTCCCGCTGGGCGTGAAGAAGTACATCAAATTCTGTCAGGAAGAGGATACCGGAACCCAGCGCCCGTACACCTCGCGCTATATCGGCTCGCTGGTGGCGGATTTCCACCGCAACCTGCTGAAAGGCGGGATCTATCTGTATCCAAGCACCGCCAGCCACCCGGACGGTAAGCTGCGTCTGCTGTACGAATGCAACCCGATGGCGTTCCTTGCCGAACAGGCGGGCGGTAAAGCCAGCGACGGTAAAGAGCGTATTCTGGACATTATCCCGACCAGCCTGCACCAGCGCCGTTCTTTCTTCGTCGGCAACAACCACATGGTTGAAGACGTCGAAAACTTTATTAAAGAGTTCCCGGACGCGTAAGGCATCCCTGTTCCCCTCTCGCCTGGCGGGAGGGGTCTCTGCCGCTAACGGTGCGCCGTGTCGCTCACCCGCGTGACCGGCGAGTTCTGCCGATTCTCCCACAGCACCGTCAATCCGCGCTGCAGCGCGATAAAGATAAACAGCAGGATGCCGATGGCGATTTTCGTCCACCACGAACTGAGGGTCCCGTCGAAGTTGATGTAGGTCTGAATCAGCCCCTGAATCGCCACCCCGAACAGCGTTCCCAGCACCGTACCGACGCCGCCGCTCAGCAGCGTGCCGCCAATCACCACCGACGCAATCGCGTCCAGCTCGACGCCGACGCCGGCGAGGGCATAGCCGGCCTGGGTGTAAATCGAAAACACGATCCCCGCCAGCGTCGCCAGCCCGGTGGACAGCATATAGATCCGAATCGTGGTGCCGCGGGTCGAAATCCCCATCAGGTTAGCCGAAATCGCGCTGCCGCCGAGGGCATACACCTGGTTGCCGAAGCGGGTACGGTGGGCCATAAAAATGCCCGCCACCACCACCAGCAGCATCAGCAGCCCCATCGCGCTCAGGCGACCGCCGCCGGGAATCGTCCACGCCAGCCCGGACAGAGTGTCATACAGCGGGTGATCGATAGGAATCGACTCTTCGGACACCAGATAGCTGACGCCGCGCAGAAAAAACATGCCGGCGAGGGTAATGATGAAAGCCGGGATCTTCAGGGTATCGATGAGCCAGCCCATCAGCGCGCCGAAGACGCAGCCCATCGCCAGCACCAGCGGGAACGCCAGCAGCGGGTCGATCCCCCAGGTACCAATAGCTTTCGCCAGGAACACGCCGGTGAAGGCGATCACCGACCCCACCGACAGATCGATCCCGCCGGAGAGGATCACGAAGGTCATCCCCACCGCAATGATGCCGAGAAAGGCGTTATCGGTGAGAATATTGCAGATGACCCGCGTCGAAGCAAAGCCGGGAAACTGGGTTAAGCAGTAGAGATAGCCCAGCGCGAAGACGGCGAGGGTGATCATCAACGGTAAATTACGTTTTATCATGGCCGCGCACTCCTTTCAGTAAGCCGATAAAGCGCGGCGACTGGACGATCAACACGCACAGTACCACCACCGCCTTGACGACCTGGTTCAGCTCCGGCGGGAACCCCGACAGCAGGATCCCGGTATTCATCCCCTGGATGATCAGGGCCCCAACCACCGACAGCAGCAGGTTAAAGCGACCGCCCATCAGCGACCCGCCGCCGATCACCACCGCCAGGATGGCGTCGAGCTCCAGCCACAGACCGGCGTTGTTGGCATCGGCGCCGCGGATATCCGCCGTGACGATAACCCCGGCAATGGCTGCGCAAATCCCACTCAGCACATAGGCCAGCATCACCACAATCCGGGTATTAACCCCGGCGTTTTTCGCCGCCCGAATGTTGATCCCCACCGCTTCGATAAACATCCCGAGCGCCGTTTTACGGGTAAACAGCCAGAACAGCAGCAGCGTCATGGCGGCGATCAGCACCGGCATCGGCAGCAGCAGCAGCGAGCCGCTGCCGAGCCATGCCAGATGCGGCGAGTCAAAGGTGACAATTTGCCCGGAGGTGATCAGCTGGGCGACGCCGCGTCCGGCCACCATCAGGATCAGCGTGGCCACGAACGGCTGGATCTTCAGCACCGCCACCAGTACACCGTTCCATAGGCCGGCCAACGCTCCGGCCGCCAGCGCCGACAGCAGCACCACCGGCAGGCTGTGACTGGAGACGGTCATCGAGGCTGCGGTGGCGCCGGCAATCGCCATCACCGCGCCGACCGACAGGTCAATCCCGCCGGTGGCAATCACCAGCGTCATCCCCATCGCCAGCAGCGCTACCGGCGCGGCGCGATTGAGAATATCCACGGGGCTGCCGAACAGACGGCCATCCTGCAGCACAATCTGGAAGAAGTGCGGCGACACCAGGCTATCCACCACCAGCACCAGGATCAGGGCGATAAGTTGCGGCATGCCCTTCGGCCAGGTGAAGCGCCGTTTGGGCTGGCCGGTTTGCGGAAGAGATCGAGGCATCATGGTTTACTCCTTTATGCCGCAATAGCGTTCATGATCGCCGGCACGGAGAGCTCGGCGAGGGGGATCTCCGCCACCTGTTGGCGATCGCGCATGATAATCACCCGATCGGCATAGCCCACCAGCTCCTCCAGCTCCGAGGAGATCACCAGCAGCGCCAGGCCGTCGGCGCACAGGGTTTCAATCAGCCGGATGATCTCCGCATGCGCGCCGACGTCGATACCGCGCGTCGGCTCATCAAGGATCAGAAATTGCGGCCTGGTCAGCAGCCAGCGGGAGAGCAACACCTTCTGCTGGTTGCCGCCGGAGAGAAATTCAATCGGTTGTTCGCGGCTGGGGGTACGAATACCCAGCTGGCGGATAAAGCGATCGGCAATGTCATTTTGCTCGCGCCGGGGGATGGGGCGCAGCCAGCCGCGCTGGGCCTGCAGCGCCAGCACGATATTTTCCCGCACCGAGGCCGCGGCGATAATGCCGTCGGTCTTGCGATCCTCAGGGCAGAAACCGATTCCCAGGCTGGAGGCCTGATGTGGCGAGCGCAACGCCTGCTGTTTCCCTTTGATCCACGCTTTGCCGCTGTCGGCCGGTTTAATCCCGAAAATGACCTCCGCCGTTTCGGTACGCCCGGAGCCCAGCAGCCCCGCCAGGCCGACAATCTCGCCGGGGCGAACCTGCAGATCAAACGGGGCGATGGTGCCTTTCTTACCAAAACCGGCGAACGCCGCCACCGGTTTGTCGCTGAGCAAGGTACGGCCCGCACGATGCAGGGCATCATGCTCCAGCTCGCGGCCAAGCATCATTTTCACCAGCTCGATCTGCGGCAGCTCGGCGGTTTCCCGGCAGCCGACAAAACCGCCGTTGCGTAAAACGGTAATCCGGTCGCTGACGGCATACACCTGGTCAAGGAAATGGGTGACGAAAATCAGGCTGACGCCGTCATCGCGCAGCTGGCGCATCAGGGTGAAGAGCATCTCCACCTCCTGGGTATCCAGACTGGCGGTCGGCTCGTCGAGGATCAGCACTCTGGCCGAGAGGTCAATAGCCCGGCAGATGGCGACAATCTGCTGCATCGCCACCGAAAAGCGGTTAAGCGGTTCGCGGACGTCGAGGGAAAAACCGTAGGAGGCCATCAGCGCCGTCGCGCGCTTTTCCATCTCTTTGCGCCGCAGCAGGCCAAAGCGACGGGGTTCACGACCGATAAACAGATTGTCCGCCACCGACATGTTGGGCAGCAGATTCACCTCCTGATACACCGTGCCGATGCCCAGCTGCTGGGCATGAGCGGTATTTTTCGGCGATATTTGCTCTCCTTCCAGCCATATCGCCCCACGATCGGCATGATAGACGCCGGTGAGCGCTTTGATCAGCGTCGACTTGCCCGCCCCGTTTTCGCCCAGCAGGGCCATGATTTCGCCGCGCCGCAGGCTGAAATTGACGTTATCCAGCGCTTTAACGCCGGGGAAGAATTTGCTAAGTCCTTCCGTGCGAAGGATTTCCTGGCGTGCCTCGGCGTTCATATTCGCTCTCACCCTCCCAGTATTTCAGGCTAGCCCGGGCGGCGCAGCGCCCCGCCCGGCTATCGGTTTCGCACACCACTCAGTAGCCCATATTTTTCTTCTTCTCGAGCTCTTCTTGCGCCGTATCCGGCAGGTAGAGCATCGATTTGGTTAGGGTCAGCTTCTCAGGCACGGTGCCGCCTTTCTTATATTTCTCCAGCGCATCAAACGCCGGGCCGGCCATGTTCGGCGTCAGTTCGACGTTAGCGTTCGCCTCGCCCGCGATCATCGCTTTATAAATATCCGGTACGCCGTCAATCGAGCCGGTGAGGATATCTTTGCCCGGTTTCAGCCCCGCTTCTTTAATCGCCTGGATAGCGCCGATCGCCATGTCATCGTTATGGGCGTAAACCATGCAAATGTTCTTGCCGTTGTTTTCGGCTTTGATAAAGCTCTCCATCACCTCTTTCCCTTTGCTGCGGGTAAAGTCGCCGGACTGAGAGCGAATAATTTTGATGTTGGAGGCTTTGGCAATCGCGTCGGCAAAGCCTTTCTTACGGTCAATCGCCACGCTCGCCCCGACGGTCCCCTGCAGTTCCACCACGTTGCACGGCTTACCGGCGACGGTTTTCACCAGCCAGTCGCCAATCAGCTGGCCTTCCAGCACGTTGTTGGCGGTCACGGTGGTCATGTAGAGATCTTTGTCTTTCACCTCAATCGAGCGGTCGAGCAGGAACACCGGAATTTTGGCCTCTTTGGCCTCTTTCAGCACCGGCTCCCAGCCGGTGGCCACCACCGGAGCGATAAAGATGGCGTCGACGCCCTGAGCAATAAAGGAGCGGACGGCCTTAATCTGGTTTTCCTGTTTTTGCTGACCGTCGGCAATCTTCAGGGTGATACCGCGTTTAGCGGCCTCCTCCTTCGCGACGTTGGTTTCGGCCGCACGCCAGCCGGATTCAGATCCGACCTGCGAAAATCCTACGGTCAGAGGGGCAGCCATTGCCATAGACGACATAGCTGCGGAAACTGCTGTGACAAGAAGTAAGCGCTTCCACATAAAATGATCCTCGTCGGGTTGCTGTAAGTTAAATCGTCATCTGCGGACAAACTATAGACAACCCGTGATGTAACTGAATGCGTTACATCACACTTCGAAAAAGTAAATCAAATGTTAAGTTCCGCGATTTACTGTCGCTGAGAGCGGATAAGGCTTCGCGGCTCTCGCTGCCAATATCGTGTCAGTCAAAATTTTTCACCGGTTGTGATAGCAAACAGATGCAGTGTAAGCGATTACATTATTTTATTCAGGATGCGGCTATGTTTATGGATTTTCAGGTTGTTTTGCGCTGAAAAATTCAGACTTCTTCCCGGCGCCCGGAAGAAAAAGAAGCGAAGACATTCGATGTGAGTTGGCTATAATACCGGGCACTTGTTTGCCATACATTTTAAAGGAAACAGACATGAGCTTACTCAACGTACCTGCGGGTAAAGATCTGCCGGAAGATATCTACGTCGTGATCGAGATCCCGGCTAACGCGGACCCAATCAAATACGAAGTCGACAAAGAGAGCGGTGCACTGTTCGTCGATCGCTTCATGTCCACTGCGATGTTCTATCCGTGCAACTACGGCTATATCAACCACACCCTGTCTCTGGACGGCGACCCGGTTGACGTGCTGGTCCCGACGCCGTATCCGCTGGAGCCAGGTTCAGTGATCCGCTGCCGTCCGGTTGGCGTTCTGAAAATGACCGATGAGTCGGGTGAAGATGCGAAGCTGGTTGCGGTACCGCACACCAAGCTGAGCAAAGAGTACGATCACATCAAAGATGTGAACGACCTGCCGGAACTGCTGAAAGCTCAGATCACTCACTTCTTCGAGCACTACAAAGATCTGGAAAAAGGCAAGTGGGTGAAAGTTGACGGTTGGGACAATGCTGAAGCGGCGAAAGCTGAAATCATTGCTTCCTTCGAGCGCGCTGCGAAGAAATAAGTTCGCTTCTGCGTCACAACCCTGAACGCCGGTCTCCCGGTCAGTAGGGGTTTTTTTATGCCTGCGATTTACCTGCGCCGCGCCAATCCGCGATAGCCGCAAAAAAACAACGCCACCCGAGGGTGGCGTTGCCGTGGTTAATACTGGTCTCTGTCTAACCAGTTGCCGTTCTCTATCAGCGTGAAGCCCTCAACGGGGCGTTGATAGACATACATCCATGCGCTGCCATAAGGCGTCTGGATCAGGTGACGTGCGTATTCACCGCCTTTAGTGCGCAGGGCGTCCAGTTCGGCCAGCGTCGATGCGTCAATACGATACACTTCACCATGTACTGTGCCCTCACCCGGCACCGCGCCTGGATAGTGGCCCAGGCTGTACAGCTGATAATCGTTGACACTATGATCGCCCAGCCACTGAGCGTTAGTCATCCAGTGGCTGTTGCCTTGTTTGCGTCGTAAACTGCCGTAAACAAATATTCGCATTGCTAAAACTCAAACTGATAGAGCAAATCGAGAGCCTGGTCTACGCCAGACACCGCTTCCATATATAGCTTAGGCATCAGGCGATAGCGTAATGTCAGCGTCGCCAGGGAATCAAAGATACCGACCCCATATTTTACCTGCAGACCTGGCAGTACATAGCCGCTGACTACCACCTGGGAGGAGTCGCCTACTCCCTGGGTATCCAACGCCAAATTGCTTACGCCAAACGTCTCGCCGATTTTACCCACAACCTGACCACTTTGTGCAACCCCCATCCCAATAAGCATTGATGTCATTGCGGCACTATCGCTCTGTCCGCTGCTTAAACCCTGGCCACGCAGCAGGTAAGAAAGCGCTTCCTGTTGCGACATCGCCGGGTCGGAGAAGATTTCCGCCTTCGGCTGATCGGCAGACCCGGTCACCCGTACGCCGGCAATCACATCGTCCTCCGTCGAATCCGGGTTACGAATCGCTTCGATATTCAGCAATGGCTGATCCGGCGGGCCGGAGAACAGCAGCTCCCCTTTCCGTACGATCAGGTCCTGACCGTAAGCGTGGAAGCGGCCGTCCGGGATATTAATCTGCCCGTTCAGCCCCAGGCCCTGTTTATCCTGGGCGACCTTCAGATCGCCGGTCAGCCGCGCCTTCAGGCCAAAGGCGTCAAGACGGACGTTATTGCCGACGTGGATCGTCAGATTACTGTTAATCGGAATACCGGCGCTCTGCTTCTCGATCGGCTGCAGATTTTTATCCAGCATCACCTCATCTGAAGAGACCCCGACGGCGCTCTCCGGCACATCGTTAACGACAATACGCGCCCACGGTACATCCACGCTGCCATCGAGGCTGAACAGGCTCGGGGTGGCGGTAAAGACCACGTCCGGCGACACGTCCAGACGCACCATCGGCGGCACGGTAATCCGGACCCGATTGCCTTTGGCCGCCACCTGCGCGCGCCAGTTGTCGATCTGGGTCCAGTCGGCGTTGCCGCTCAGGCTAATTTGCCCCTGTCTGGTATTCACGGTGCCCTGGAGCGTCGAACGGGTGCCGGTGAAATTCATCGCCAGCTGGCTCGGCTGCATATCGAACGGCATAAAGTTACCGTCGATCTCCACGCCGTTGAGCTGCATCTGGCCATACAGCTGCGGGCTTTGCAGGTTGCCGCCGAGGCGCAGACGAGCGTTGAGCATCCCCGCCGCTTTTTCTCCCCGGGAGAAGATCGGGTTAATCATGGCCAGCGAGAAGTTACTGATGTTCACATTGCCGCCGAGGTTACGTCGGCCCTGCGGGTCGCTGATCTGCACCTGCCCATCCAGCTGTCCGTTGTTGGTCAGGCGGATCAGCCAGCCGAGCTGGGCGCGGTTGTTATGCAGATCGGCGGTGAGGTTCAGAGTATCAAAGGCCACCGGCAGCGGCGCATCGTTGACCGTCTGGGTCACTTTCACATTCCGCCCGCTCAGCGTCACCTTGCCCTGCGGCAGCCCCTCTTTGGTGGTGTCCCAGCTGACATCGGCATTACCGCTGAACACGCCGCTGGCCTGGGTCTCCTGCGGCATAAACGGCTTCAGCATCGCCAGATCAAAGCGGTTGAGATTGACGACCGCCCGCCCGGAGGCGCCGGCATCGATGGTTTGCGGCACGCACAGCTCGGCATTCGGGTTGCTCCAGCAATGCGGCCCGATACTGATTTTTTGCTCGCGGTTACGATAATCCAGCGCGATATTGCGCGTCAGGGAAAGCGGACCGACCGGCGTCTGGAAACGGGTGTTGCTCAGCGTCCCCTTCCAGCGCTCTTCTTTACGATCGAAGCTCCCCGCCAGCGACAGCTGCCCGGAGACCGGATCGCCCTGTACCTTCAGCTGCAGGTCGTGCTGTTTTTCGTTGCCTTTGGCGTTCAGCTGCACCAGGCTGATGTTCACGCCCGGCTGGCTGATACGATCGACGCGCACGTCGAGGTTGCCGCCAATCTGGTCGCTGGACTTCACGTCCCCTTTGACGTTGACCTGGGCGATGGTCAGCTCCTGCCAGCGCAGCGCTCGCGCGGTAATATCCGCCAGCAGCTGCGGCGCCTCGACGGTACCGCGAACTTTCAGCAGCCCCTTCGCCGTTCCGCCGAGACCCGGCAGCGCATTGTCCAGATTCGGCGCATCGATGGTGGCATCCAGATTCAGATCTTTAACCCCCAGCTCGCCCTTCACTTCGGCGCTGTTCTTACCGAGCGCCAGATGCAGCCCGGGGATTTTCCACTGCATGTAGCTGTTACCCTGCAGCGAACCGCTGACGTCGACCTTATTCTGTTTCACGTTACCGGCGATCTTCAGTTCCGGCACCGACATCTGCCAGCTCCCGCCGTACAGGCTGCCCTGCGTTTTAATCAACCCGTTCAGTTTCGACGGCCAGTCCGGTACCTCTTTCGCCGTATTGATGCCGTCGAGGGTCAGCTCGCCGCGCCAGCTAATCGCCTGCTGCCAGTCCAGCAGCGCCTTCAGCTCGGTTTTCCCTTCCAGCGCGGCGATAGTCAGCTTATCAAGATTGATCTGCTGTTCATTGCCCTTCGCATTAAGGGTAATTTTGGCCGGCGGCAGCGACTGCCCTTTTACCGCGGTGCTGAAGGCCATGGTGTAGTCGGTCATCTTGCCGCTAAATGTCAGATGCAAATCGTCGGCCTGGAACTGCTTTTCTCCGCTAAACGGCCAGTACAGCTGTTTGCTCTTCAGCGTCATATTCAGCGGCAGGCCGGCTTCCGCCAGCTGCGCTTCGGCACGCAATGTCATCGCCACGGAGCCGGCTAAATCAACGCCGACCTCCAGCTTTTTGCGCACCTCGCCGGCCACTTTCACCGTCACCTTCTCCCCCTTCAGCGGATCGATGTTCAGCGTGCTGTTGAGGGTGATATCGACCGGCCAGTTGTCCTGCAGCTGGGCGGTTCCCGAGGCGGTTACTTTACCCTGGTCAGAATCGATATCCAGCGTATCCAGCTTCATCTGTCCGTCGATGCTGCTGACTTTCAGCAGCATGTTATAGACGGTCATATCGGTGTCGCCGGTGACCCACAGCTGCTCGCCACGGAACTCCTGAATATTGAGGTTCAGCGGCAGGTGGACGTCGGCCATTTCCGGCAGTAACGGCTGCGAGAACAGCGCTTTCATCGTCTCGCCGAGCGGTTTTTCCTCCGGCTGCGGATTCTCGATCTTCGGCTCAACCACCTGCTCCTGCGCCACTTTCGCCACCTTCGGCAGGGCGATCAGCAGCCCCTGCAGCGACGTTGGCGTCAGAGTCAGGTTTTTTTCCTGCCACTGAAGGCCGGTGGCGAAGTCGCGGACCGAAACGGCGGTGTCATCGATTTTAACGTTCACGTTGTGCAGCGCGACGCGGCTCAGGGTGATGGGATACGGAGTTGCAAGGTTCAGCGGCTCCGCATCCTTCTCTTCCACCGGCGCCGCAGGCGGCATTTTGCTGGTATCGATCGCCACGTAGATATCGCGCAGCGAAATGTCGTTGACGCACAGGCTGCTGTCCCACAGGCACTGTACTTTGACCGCCAGATGGAACTGCCCGGCGGTGACCGCCACGCCAGGCTGAGCAAAACGCACGTTCTGTAGCGTCAGGTCACGCCAGCCGCCGGTTACCTTGCCAATTTCCAGACCGGGAACCCAGCGATCCGCCGCCTTCAGCACCAGATGCAGGCCGCTGGTGGTTCCGACCAGCAACGCCACCGTCCCCAGCAGCAGGACTAAAAAGACCAGTACCCCGAGGCTTATTTTCTTCCATAAACTCATAATTCAGGCCCCAGACCGATGTAAAACTGTAAACCGTGCTCTTCTTTGTCGCCGATCGGTGCGGCGATATCCAGCTTGATAGGCCCCACCGGCGACTGCCAGCGAACGCCGACGCCGGTGCCGGTTTTAAAATCGCTTTTGCGGATATCGCTGACCGCTTCGCCGCCGTCGATAAACACCGCGCCCCACCATTTCCCGCTGACGTTGTACTGATACTCCAGCGAGCCGGTTGCCAGCTTCGAGGCGCCAAGCAGCTTGCCATCGTCATCTTTTGGCGAGATGGATTTGTATTTATAGCCGCGAATACTGCGGTCCCCCCCGGCGAAGAAACGCAGGTCCGGCGGCACTTTGTTGAAGTCATCGGCCTCAATCCAGCCGAGGTTGCCGCGCACGACAAAGCGGTGGCGGTCGTAGAGGGTACGGATCCACACATCCTGCGCCTGGGCGACGACGAAGTTAATATCCGACCCCCACAGGGTGTTGGAATAGTCCACCGAGTAGCGCTGGGAGTCGCCCCAGGTCGGCATCAGGCCGCCCCGCGAGCGGGTGCGGTTCACCGAGACCCCGGGATAGATAAGCATGGTGGTGTTGGTGACGTTCGCCTGGGTAAAGTGGTCAAGGCTCCAGCGCAGGTTGATGGCGCGCTGCCAGCCGCTGGAGAGCTCCCAGTAACGCGAGACCGCCAGCGTCGAGGAGTCGGCTTTAGTATCGTTGAGATCCGTACGCTTAAAGCCGCCCTGCATCAGGTAATACTGTTCCAACGGGTTCTTCAGCAGCGGGACTTTATAGCTAAAATCGAGCTGTTGTTCGGGCGCGGAAAGGCTCAGGCTGGAAGTTAAGCTGTGGCCATAGGAGTTGATCCACGGTTTTTTCCACGTCGCTTTGACCCGCGGCCCGACGTCGGTCGAATAGCCGACCCCGGTTTCCACGGTGTTTTCTTTCCGCGGCGACACCACGCCATGCAGCGGCAACACCTTGGTTTGACGCGCTTGCGCAAACTCCGGCGCCACCACCACCGAACTGAACCAGCCGGTGGCCGACAGGCGGCGGTTCAGCTCCGCCAGATCCTCAGAGGTGTAGTAATCCCCCTGCTTAAAGGGCACCAGATTTTGCAGATACTCTTCGCGGATCTGCGAGCCGCTGAAGGAGACGGGGCCAAAGCGGTAGCGTTCGCCGCTGTTGTAATCGATATCCCAGAAGGCCTGATGGCGATCGAGAGAGACGCCGAGCTGGCTTTTATTGAATTCGCTGTCAAAATAGCCTTTGCGCAATGCGACGCGGGTAAGCGAACCCTTGAAGCCGTCATAATCGGCGTGATTCAGCACGGTGCCGATAGCCGGACGTTTTTTTAACAAATCCAGATAGTCGCGATCTGTACGCGCCCCGCCGCGCAGAATGACCTCCGTGCCGCCAATACGCACCGGTTCGCCGGGCGTGACTTTGGCAATCAGCACCTGACGGCCTTTTGCCGGTGGCGGACGTAAGTCGAAATCGATCGTCGGTTCGTAGTACCCCAGGGCTTTCAACCCTTCGCGGATGGCATCATCAACGCGCGCGCGAAAGCGTCGATCCGGCGTGACTTCATCGCTCTGGATCGTGGATAGCTGAGCCCGGACGTTTTTTTCCAGCTCCCCGGATAACCCCTCAACCTGCAAACGCACGCTCGCGGCGCTAGCGACCCCGCTGACCAGCAAAAGGCTGGTGACACATAACTGGCGGATTTGTAGCACGTTTTCTCCTGAATATCCTTGTTTCCCCCCGCAGGAAACGAAAGCGCCGTTCCACGGCTTAACAAAACCCCAACAACTTAGGGTTGAAAAAGTGACGCTAACCCAAATAATTCTTATGTTTAAATCTAGACGTATCGCGCGTGTTTATTGTGTTAAAAGACACGCTTCGTTACAACCTTAACCACGACTTATGTTTTTGAGAGGCCAACCGTGAGTCTATTTGATAAAACGCATCTTGTCGCCCAGGCCGATGCGCTGCCAGGACGCAACACTCCCATGCCGGTGGCAACACTCCACGCTGTCAATGGCCACTCCATGACCAACGTTCCGGCCGGGATGGAAGTTGCGCTGTTCGCCATGGGCTGCTTCTGGGGAGTCGAGCGCCTGTTCTGGCAGCTGCCCGGCGTTTACAGTACCGCCGCAGGCTATACCGGGGGCTACACGCCGAACCCGACCTACCGTGAGGTCTGTTCCGGCGAAACCGGGCATGCCGAAGCCGTACGCGTCGTGTACGATCCGCAGGTCATCAGCTACGATCAGCTGCTGCAGGTATTCTGGGAAAATCACGACCCGGCCCAGGGGATGCAGCAGGGCAATGACCATGGCACCCAGTACCGCTCTGCCATCTATCCGCTGACCCCGGAGCAGGACGAAGCGGCGAAGGCCAGCCTGGCGCGTTTCCAGGCGGCGATGCGCGATGCCAACGACCAGCGCGCGATCACCACCGAAATCGCCACCGCCAAGCCGTTCTACTATGCCGAAGATGACCATCAGCAGTACCTGCACAAAAACCCGTACGGCTACTGCGGTATCGGAGGGATTGGCGTCTGCCTGCCCCCACAGCCATAACAGGGATTATCGTCAGGTGAGTCATTAACGCTCTGGCGGCTTTACAGTCGCTTACGCTATACTACCCTGTGTTATAGCCGGTCCAGTGCCTTCGGACCGGTTTTTTATGTGTTCCACATGAGAGTTATCAACTTCCCTTCCGAGGATCTGGCCTCAACGGCTGGATAAACTATGTTAAATAGTATTTTAGTCATTCTTTGTCTGATTGCCGTCAGTGCGTTTTTTTCGATATCGGAGATCTCACTGGCAGCCTCACGTAAGATCAAACTCAAACTGCTGGCTGATGATGGCAACGTGAACGCTCAACGCGTTCTCAAAATGCAGGAAAACCCGGGCACTTTCTTTACCGTCGTGCAGATCGGCCTCAACGCCGTGGCAATTCTCGGTGGTATCGTCGGTGACGCGGCCTTCTCGCCGGCTTTCCACAGTCTGCTGAGCCAGTACATGTCTGCCGAGCTTTCAGAGCAATTGAGCTTTATCATCTCCTTTACCCTGGTCACCAGCCTGTTCATTCTGTTTGCTGACCTGACTCCGAAACGCATCGGTATGATTGCGCCAGAAGCGGTGGCTTTGCGTATCATCAACCCGATGCGCTTCTGCCTGCTGATCTTCCGCCCGCTGGTGTGGCTGTTCAACGGCATGGCGAACAACATCTTCCGCCTGTTCAAAATACCGATGGTGCGTAAGGACGATATCACTTCCGATGATATTTACGCCGTAGTGGAAGCCGGTGCGCTGGCCGGGGTGCTACGTAAGCAGGAGCATGAGCTGATCGAGAACGTTTTCGAGCTGGAGTCACGTACCGTTCCGTCCTCCATGACCTCACGCGAAAATATTATCTGGTTCGATCTGCACGAAGATGAGCAAAGCCTGAAGAACAAGGTAGCGGAGCACCCGCACTCCAAATTCCTGGTCTGTAACGAAGATATCGACCATATCATCGGCTATGTGGACTCTAAAGATCTGCTCAATCGCGTGCTGGCGAATCAAAGCCTGGTGCTGACCGGCGGCGTACAGATTCGCAATACGCTGATTGTTCCCGATACCCTGACGCTATCAGAAGCGCTGGAGAGCTTTAAAACCGCCGGTGAAGACTTCGCGGTGATCATGAACGAATATGCGCTGGTGGTGGGGATTATCACCCTTAACGACGTCATGACGACCCTGATGGGCGATCTGGTCGGCCAGGGGCTGGAAGAGCAGATCGTCGCGCGTGATGAAAACTCGTGGCTGATTGACGGCGGTACGCCGATTGACGACGTCATGCGCGTGCTGGATATCGACGAATTCCCGCAGTCCGGCAACTACGAGACCATCGGCGGTTTTATGATGTTTATGCTGCGTAAGATCCCGAAACGCACCGATGCGGTGAAATTCTCGGGCTACAAGTTCGAGGTGGTGGATATCGATAACTACCGTATCGACCAGCTGCTGGTGACGCGCATCGATAACAAACCAACGGTGCTGGTACCGAAGCAGCCGGGTGCCGCGGAAGATGAGCAAGGCGTGGCATAACGCTCAACGCTAAAAACACTAACGGCTCCCATCAGGAGCCGTTTTTTTACCGCATAGCTATATCACTTTCAGGTTAAGCCATCTCCGTTTGCAGACGCAAAACCTGACGATTGACTTCAGACATCACAGACAAATGCTGCTTGTCTTTGACCTTCGGGATAAGGATTTTGCCCTTATCAAACTCAAAAGCGCCAACGTCCTTGATATATAACCGTCCACGGAACAGGATCTTCACGTACTTCGCTACTTGTAGCGGATTGTAGCGTTGGAAAATTTTCATTGTTGTCTCCTGCCAGGGTTACGCTCTTGTGGTACCACATCCGGACCACGATTCGGGAGCGCAAATTTTAATGCCCTGAAACTATAGTCCAGAACTTCTGTAATACCCAGCATGCATAAGTTTATTTACCTTTTGATGACAATAATTAAGAACTTTCTTTTCAAACATACGTAGAAGCTAGTATAAGTCGCCGATTTCCTTCGATTATGTGCGTTAACACGCAAACTGGCACCCTGATTGCGTGTAATGCCGGTAAATCGCATTTATGCTTAAGCAAGACCAAGTGGTCGGATCACCTGCATAAAATAAGGACCCATCATGACCCTACGTAACCTACTGGCGGCTTCATGTCTGCTGTTGCCGCTGATGGCCTCAGCGCATAATTTTGTCGACGGCCAGCGCGTCGCGCCGGTTGGCATTGCCGACCGGGGAGAATTAATTCTGGATAATGATAAGTTTAGCTATAAAAACTGGAATAGCTCACAGCTGGCGGGAAAAGTACGCGTCGTGCAGCACATCGCCGGACGCACCTCGGCCAAAGAGAAAAACGCCACCCTGATAGAGGCGATCAAAGCCGCGAAATTACCGCACGATCGCTATCAGACCACCACCATCGTCAATACCGATGATGCCATCCCGGGTTCCGGGGTATTTGTGCGCAGCAGCATTGAAAACAACAAGCAGCTCTACCCGTGGTCGCAGTTTATTGTCGACAGCAACGGTGTGGCCCGCAAAGCCTGGGATCTGCAGGAAGAGAGCTCAGCCATTGTGGTACTGGATAAGGATGGACGCGTCCAGTGGGCGAAAGACGGGGCGCTCACCCAAGGGGAAGTGCAGCAGGTCGTCGCGCTGCTGCACAAGCTGCTTAGTAAATAGAGACCCGGAAGCCGGGGTTAAGGAACGATTCACGCGGCGTATAGTCCAGACTCCGCCCCTGCCAGTCATGAACGTGCGCCCCGGCGGCGACCGCAACGGCGTGGCCGGCGGCGGTATCCCAGGTACTGGTCGGCCCGAAGCGCGGGTAGAGCTGGGCCTGGCCTTCCGCCACCAGGCAGAATTTCAGCGACGAACCGATCGACGTCGTCTGGTGCTCGCCGATCTGTTGCAGATACTCCTCCAGCTCCGGATCGTTGCCGTGAGAGCGGCTGATCACCACCAGCGGCGGCCGGGCATCACGCACCTGAATCTGCTTACGCACCCCGCATTCGTCCTTCCACGCCTTGCCGCCTTCCGCGCTGTACAGCACCTTTAACACCGGCGCGTACACCACGCCCAGAACGGGTTTCCCTTGTTCAATCAACGCAATATTGACGGTAAATTCACCGTTACGTTTAATAAATTCTTTGGTGCCGTCCAGCGGGTCCACCAGCCAGTAGCGCTGCCAGTGCTGACGGACTTCCCATTCGGGAGGATCTTCTTCAGACAGCACCGGGATGTCGGGCGTCAGCGCCTGCAGGCCGCTCATAATCACTTTGTGTGCGGCGATATCCGCCGCGGTCACCGGAGAATCATCCTTCTTACTGGCCACCTCCAGCGGTTGCTTACCATCATAGACGTCCATGATGGCATCCCCTGCGGCTCGTGCCAGCTGACATACTTGTTCTAACATTCTCCACCTCGTCTGGTTACAGTGGCGTTAACTCGTTGTTTTAGTTATATCGCATCGCTGCGAGTTCCGCTATCTGTGATAGCGATGGCGGTTTCATAACTCATTTTTCTGGCATGATTCACACTTCTGTAAGCAACAGAATGTACATACATTTCCTTCTGTGCCATTGCTCATAAAAAGGACGCCTCTGATGATTAAGTTTAGCGCAACGTTACTGGCCACGCTGATCGCGGCCAGCGTGAATGCCGCGACGGTCGATTTGCGGATCATGGAAACCACCGATCTACACAGCAACATGATGGATTTCGACTATTACAAAGACGCCGCAACGGAAAAATTCGGCCTCGTGCGTACCGCCACGCTGATTGAAAAAGCCCGCCAGCAAGCCAAAAACAGCGTGCTGGTCGACAACGGCGACGTCATTCAGGGGAGCCCGCTGGGCGACTATATGGCGGCCAAAGGGCTCAAAAGCGGCGATGTGCACCCGGTGTATAAAGCGATGAACACCCTCGACTACGCGGTGGGCAACCTCGGTAACCACGAGTTCAACTACGGTCTCGATTTTCTGCACAAAGCGCTGGCCGGGGCGAAATTCCCCTACGTAAACGCCAATATTATCGATGCTAAAACCGGCAAACCGATGTTTACGCCGTACCTGATTAAAGAGACGATGGTAAAGGATAACGACGGCAAAACGCAGACGCTGCGCATCGGCTACATCGGGTTTGTGCCGCCGCAAATTATGACCTGGGATAAAGCCAATCTCAGCGGCAAAGTCACCGTCAACGACATTACGCAAACCGCCCGTCAGTACGTGCCGCAAATGCGCGAGGAAGGGGCCGATATCGTGGTGGTGGTCGCCCACTCCGGCCTTTCCGCTGACCCCTACCAGGCCATGGCGGAAAACTCAGTTTACTATTTAAGCCAGGTGCCGGGCGTGGATGCCATCATGTTTGGCCACGCGCATGCGGTGTTCCCGGGGAAAGATTTCGCCGACATTAAAGGCGCGGATATCGACAAAGGGACCCTTAACGGCGTTCCGGCCGTGATGCCCGGCATGTGGGGCGACCATCTCGGCATCGTCGATCTGGTACTGAACAACGATGGCGGAAAGTGGCAGGTCACCGGGGCCAAAGCCGAGGCGCGCCCGATCTATGACGCGGTAGCGAAGAAATCGCTGGCGGCGGAAGATACGCGGATGGTGCAGGTGCTGAAAGCCGACCATGAGGCCACCCGCGAGTTCGTCAGCCAGCCCATCGGCCAATCTTCAGACAACATGTATAGCTACCTGGCGCTGGTCCAGGACGACCCCACCGTGCAGGTGGTGAACATGGCGCAGAAAGCCTATGTTGAACACTTTATCCAGGGCGATCCGGATCTGGCGAAGCTGCCGGTGCTTTCCGCCGCCGCGCCGTTTAAAGTCGGCGGCCGTAAAAACGACCCGGCCAGCTTCGTTGAGGTGGAAAAAGGCCAGCTCACCTTCCGCAATGCCGCCGACCTGTATCTCTATCCCAACACCCTGGTGGTGGTGAAGGTCAGCGGTAAAGAGGTCAAGGAGTGGCTGGAGTGCTCCGCCGGGCAGTTTAATCAGATTGACCCTGAGAGCAGCAAACCGCAGTCCTTAATCAACTGGGACGGTTTCCGCACCTATAACTTTGATGTGATTGACGGGGTGAACTACCAGATTGATGTCAGCCAGCCGGCGCGCTACGACGGCGAATGCCAGATGATTCACCCGCAGGCGGAGCGGATTAAGGAACTGACCTTTAACGGCCAACCGATCGATCCTCAGGCCACCTTCCTCGTCGCCACCAATAACTACCGCGCCTACGGCGGTAAATTTGCCGGTACCGGCGATAGCCACATTGCTTTCGCCTCCCCGGACGAGAACCGCTCGGTGCTGGCGGCGTGGATCGGCGCGGAGTCGAAAAAAGCGGGCGCGATCCACCCGGCGGCCGACAACAACTGGCGGCTGGCCCCTATTCATAGCACAGCGCCGCTGGATATCCGCTTTGAGACCTCCCCGGGTGAAAAAGCGGCGGCGTTTATCAAAGAGAAAGCGCGGTATCCGATGCATCAGGTCGCCACCGATGATATCGGCTTCGCGATTTACCAGCTGGATTTGAGTAAATAACGAATTGCATTCCCCGCTCGCGCTGCGCTTCGCGGGGCTACAAAGCAGGAGTCCAACGCGCGGCGACAGGCCGGAGCAGGTACTGCCGCCGCGATCCGGCTTCTCGCGTCAGGCGACAGCCTGCTCGTGGTTCGCCAGAATCACGGGCAGATTCAGTTCAATCCAGTCGGCCAACGCCGCAACTTTCTCACTCACCTGCTCACCGAGCGGGGTCAGACTATACTCTACGTGCGGCGGCACCACCGGATACGCAACCCGGTTGATAAAGCCGTCCTGCTCCAGCGCCTGCAGCGACTGTGCCAGCATCTTTTCACTGACGCCGCCCATCTTGCGGCGTAAATCGCTGAAGCGGTGGGTTCCCGTACGCAGCGCGATCAGGATTAACACTCCCCAGCGGCTGGTCACATGTTTCAGCACGTCCCGTGATGGGCACTCTTCCGCAAACAGATTGCCATCGCGCATCTGTTCGCTCAGCGTCGGATTCGCCATTTTCATACTTACCTTTTTGTACGTACTTACTAAAAGTTAGCTAAGGTGTTAGCTTACCACAACTGCCACTCGACACGAAGGAGAATACTGATGATCGCTATTACCGGCGCGACCGGCCAGCTTGGCCACCTTGTCCTGCAGCATCTGTTAGAAACTGTCCCCGCCAGCCAGATTGTGGCGATTGTGCGTAATCCGGCAAAAGCCGAAGCGCTGAGCCAGCAGGGCGCGATCGTCCGCCAGGCCGATTACACTGACGAAGCGGCATTCACCGCGGCGCTACAGGGCGTCGACAAGCTCCTGCTGATCTCTTCCAGCGAAGTGGGCCAGCGGGCAGCGCAGCATCGTAACGTGATTAACGCCGCCAAAGCCGCCGGGGTGAAATTTATTGCCTACACCAGCCTGCTGCACGCCGATAAGTCGCCGCTAGGCCTGCACGTTGAGCATGTGGAAACCGAGCGAATGCTCGCCGACTCCGGCATTCCTTATGCTCTGCTGCGTAACGGCTGGTACACCGAGAACTATCTCGCCAGCGCCCCGCCGGCGCTTGAGCATGGCGTGTTTATCGGTGCCGCCGGTGACGGCAAAATCGCCTCGGCGACCCGCGCCGATTATGCCCAGGCCGCCGCCCGCGTCGTCGCGGAAGAGGGTCACGCCGGGAAGGTCTATGAGCTGGCCGGTGACGAGGCCTGGACGCTCAGCGAGCTGGCCGCCGAGCTAAGCAAGCAGAGCGGTAAAAACGTGGTCTATCAGAACCTCAGCGAAGCCGACTTCGCCGCGGCGTTGAAGGACGTTGGCCTGCCGGCTGGGCTGGCGGATATGCTCGCCGACTCGGATATCGGCGCGTCTAAAGGCGGTCTGTTTGACGACAGCCGTACCCTGAGCGCGCTGATTGGCCGCCCGACGACGCCGCTGGCTGAGAGCATCAAAGGCATCCTGTAACAGTTGCAAAAAGGTTAATTTTTGTAGCATCCCGGCGGGTCATCCCCAATAATGACAGGATGTCCGTCGGGAGTAATTTGATGCAGGGCGTACCGGAACAGTTCAACGATGAAAGAGACAGCGCGCGTTTTCGCCATCTGGCGCAGGTGCCCGGCGTTGAGCTGTATCATGCCCATATTTCCCGCTACGCCTTCGAACCGCATACCCATGAAGCCTTCGGTATTGGCGCGATAGAACTGGGGGCCGAGCGTTTTCGCTATCGCGGCAGCCTGCACGTGGCTGCGGCGAACTCCATCGTCACGATGAACCCGGACGAGCTGCACACCGGCGAAGCGGCCACCGCCGACGGCTGGCGCTATCGTATGGTCTATCTCGATCCCCGGATGCTGGAAGAGGTGACCGGCGTACGCCATTGGTGGTTCAGCGAAGTGGTACGACAGGATCCGCAGCGCTCGCAGCAGCTCTGCGGGCTTATTTATGGCCTCTGGCACACCGACGATCCGCTGGCCCAGCAGGGCCTGCTGCTCGATGTGATCGATACCTTCCGTCCGCTGGCGCACCACGCCCCCGTCCAGGCGGAAGCGGCTCACCGCTTTGAACGCGTGCGCGACTATCTGCACGACAACTATATGCGGGCAATTTCCCTCGATGAGCTGGCGCAGGTTGTCGCCCTGAGTCCATACCATTTTCAACGCCAGTTTAAGGCCCATTTCCACGTTACTCCCCACCAGATGCTGATGGCCATTCGTCTGTGGCGGGCGAAAGCGTTTCTCACCCACGGCATGCCCGCCGCCGAAGTCGCCGCGGCGACCGGCCTCACCGACCAGTCGCATCTGACCCGCGCCTTTACCCGCCGCTACGGCATCACCCCGGTGCGCTATCAAAAGCAGGTCGCCCGGCGCTAATGCGCAACCTCATACAATATTCCCGGCGTCGCCTCTTCTACACTTTCGCCAACGGAAACGAGTGTGGATGGCGTGATGATTAGTGGCGTGTTGTATGCCCTGCTGGCAGGGCTGATGTGGGGACTGATTTTCGTCGGCCCCTTGCTGGTGCCGGAATACCCGGCGCTACTGCAATCGATGGGACGCTATCTGGCGCTGGGACTGATCGCCCTGCCCCTGGCGTGGCTTGGCCGCGCGCGACTGCGGCAGCTTTCCGGGCGAGACTGGCGGACGGCGCTCGGGCTGACCATGATGGGCAACCTGATCTATTACGTGTGCCTCGCCAGCGCCATCCAGCGCACCGGCGCGCCGGTCTCCACCATGATTATCGGTACCCTGCCGGTGGTGCTGCCGGTGATGGCGAACCTGCTCTACAGTCAGCGCGACGGTAAACTGCCGTGGCGACGGCTGTTTCCGGCGCTGACCTGCATCGCCATCGGCCTGCTGTGCGTTAATATTGCCGAGCTTCGCCAGGGCCTGCCCAATTTTACGCTCTGGCGTTACTTTTCCGGCATTAGCCTGGCGCTGATCTCGGTAGCCTGCTGGGCGTGGTACGCCCTGCGCAATGCCCGCTGGCTGCGGGAGAACCCGGACAAACACCCGATGATGTGGGCGACGGCGCAGGCGCTGGTCACCCTCCCGGTGTCGCTGGCGGGCTACCTGGTGGCCTGCGGGTGGCTACATAGCCAGCAGGTCGACTTCCCCCTACCGTTTGGCCCACGCCCGGCGGTCTTCGTGACGCTGATGCTGGCGATTGCGGTCCTTTGCTCCTGGGTGGGCGCGCTGTGCTGGAACATCGCCAGTCAGAAACTCCCCACGGTGATCCTCGGGCCGCTTATCGTTTTCGAAACGCTGGCAGGCCTGCTGTATACCTTCCTGCTGCGCCACAGCATGCCGCCGCTGCTGACGCTCAGCGGCATCCTGCTGCTGGTCCTCGGCGTGGTCTCCGCGGTGCGCTCACGACCAGAAAAACCGCTGCTGCTGGAGCGGGTCTGCGACCACAAAAAATAGCCTGGTATCCGAAAGGGGTATTTCCTTGCCAATAAGATGCATTTAAAATACATTTTATGTTCTTCAAGACGAGGTATTCGCTATGGCTTTTCGTGACCAACCTTTAGGCGAGCTGGCGCTGACGATCCCCCGCGCCTCCGCGTTGTTCCGTAAATATGATATGGACTACTGCTGCGGCGGTAAACAGACGCTGGATCGTGCCGCATCGCGCAAGGAGCTGGACGTCGCGGTGATTGAAGCCGAGCTGGCCAGACTGGCGGAAGAGCCGGTCGAAAAGGACTGGCGCGTCGTGCCGTATGCGGAAATCATCGATCACATCATCGCTCGTTATCACGACCGCCACCGCGAGCAGTTGCCGGAGCTGATCCTGCAGGCGACCAAAGTTGAGCGCGTGCATGCCGGCAAAGCAGGCGTGCCGGCCGGCTTAACCAAATACCTGACCATGCTGCACCAGGAGCTCTCCAGCCATATGATGAAAGAGGAGCAGATCTTGTTCCCGATGATCAAACAGGGCATGGGCACCCACGCCGCCGGGCCCATCAGCGTCATGGAAAGCGAACACGACGAAGCGGGTGAACTGCTGGAAGTGATTAAGCATGTCACCAACAATGTGACGCCGCCGGCGGAAGCCTGCACCACGTGGAAAGCGATGTACAACGGCATTAACGAACTGATCGACGACCTGATGGAACACATCAGTCTGGAAAACAACGTTCTGTTCCCGCGTGCCCTCGCGGGAAAATAAATAAAAAAAAGGCGCCCGCAGGGCGCCCTCGATATTGTCAGTCTTATTGGCCACTTCGGTGGCCCTTTTTATGACGGGCCGTTGCAAACAACGTTAAACATCTCTCCCGAAGATTTTTTTATTGCGCCAGACGTTTCTTACCGGCGAGGAACCAGCCCGCCGCCAGCAAAATGAACCACAGCGGCGTGACGATCAGCGCTTCGCGCGTATCGCTTTCCAGGGTCAGCAGCACCAGAACGAAGACGAAGAACGCCATACAGACCCAGCACATCAGTTTACCCAGCGGCATCTTATATTTGGACTGCTCATGCAGATGCGGACGCTTTTTGCGGTAGACCAGGTACGAGCAGAGAATAATGGTCCAGACGAACATAAACAGAATGGCCGAGACCGTGGTAATCATGGTGAACGCCGCAATCACGCTCGGATTAACCATCAACATCACCACGCCGCCCAGCAGGCACATGCAGGAGAAGGTCAGTCCTTTCGCCGGTACCGCTCGTTTCGACAGTTTGGCGAACATCGACGGCGCCTGACCATCCTGCGCCAGACCGAACAGCATACGGCTGGTCGAGAACACGCCGCTGTTGGCGGAAGAGGCGGCCGAAGTCAGCACCACAAAGTTAATCAGGCTGGCGGCAGCCGGCAGGCCAACCAGTACGAACAGCTCGACGAACGGGCTTTTGCTCGGCACCACGGAGCTCCACGGCGTCACGGACATAATCACGATCAGCGCGAAGACGTAGAACATAATAATGCGCAGCGGGATAGAGTTAATCGCGCGCGGCAGGGATTTCTCCGGATCTTTGGTCTCCGCGGCGGTGGTCCCCACCAGCTCAATCCCGACGAATGCAAAGACCGCGATCTGGAAACCGGCAAAGAACCCGCTGATGCCTTTCGGGAACCAGCCGCCGTCATTCCACAGATGAGCGAAGGAAGCCTCGACGCCGGTCGGCGATTTGAAGTGCATCAACACCATCACCAGGCCGACGACAATCAGCGCCACGATAGCGACAATTTTGATCATCGCGAACCAGAATTCCATTTCACCAAACATTTTTACGGTGGCGAGGTTAAGGCTCAGCAGCAGCAGGATCACCGCCAGCGAGGCCACCCAGTCGGAAAGCCCGGGAAACCAGAACTGGGCGTAGGCGGTAATCGCCACCACGTCAGCCATCCCGGTCACCACCCAGCAGAACCAGTAGGTCCAGCCGGTAAAATATCCCGCCCACGGCCCCAGCAGATCGGCGGCGAAGTCGCTGAATGATTTATATTCCAGGTTCGACAGCAGCAATTCGCCCATCGCACGCATGACGAAAAACAGCATAAAGCCGATGATCATATAAACAAAAATAATGGATGGCCCGGCGAGGCTGATGGTTTTGCCGGAGCCCATAAATAGCCCGGTACCGATGGCGCCACCGATAGCAATAAGCTGAATATGCCGGTTCGTGAGATTTCGCCGTAGCGATTGTTCAGTCGGAGCCTGCTCTTCGGCAGCGACTTTGACCTGATCTACCATGTGATTTTCTTCCTGTTGTACCTGTCTGTGTTGTTCAGGCTCTGATGGCCCGTCATCTGTCATAACCCCGGAAAAGGGTTTATCGATATTAGGTAAGAATCGGAGGGATGAATACTATGATTTAGATATAATGTTAATTTTATGTTTAAAGTGAGTGTTATATCACTCCGGTTGCGCGAAACAGCTCACAAAAATACACCCAAAAAGCAGATATGCAATATAAAATTCCATCAAATTCTTGAGTTAAGGATTTTGCGCTACTTTTAGTCGCTCCCTCCCCCTTCAGGGAGAGGAAGCATCTGCTGATTAGATAATATCCAGCAGTTCAACTTCAAAAATCAGGGTGTTGAACGGAGGAATAGACGCCCCCGCGCCACGCTCGCCATAAGCCAGATTGTGCGGAATCGTCAGTTCCCATTTGGAACCTACCGGCATCAGGGTCAGCGCTTCAATCCAGCCGCCGATCACCCCGGTAACCGGGAATTCAGCCGGCTCGCCGCGGGCGACGGAGCTGTCAAATACGGTACCGTCAATCAGCTTACCGGTATAGTGCACACGTACGCGGTCGGTACGCGCCGGGATAGCGCCCTCACCCTGAGTCAGGACGCGGAACTGCAGGCCGGATTCGGTGCTGTTTACGCCTTCACGTTCGCGGTTTTCATCGAGGTATTTCTGCCCATCGGCCGCCATTTCCTGGAAACGCTCGCGGCGTACCGCATCGGCACGTTCGTGGATCTCACGCAGCGCGCGATGAACGGCTTCCACCGGCACCTGCGGCTGGTTACCTTCCAGCGCATCGGTAATGCCGGCAACCAGTGCTTCAGGCAGCAGCCCCTGCAGGCCGGATTCGCTCAGCTGTTGTCCAACCTGCAAGCCGATACCGTAACTTGCCTGCGCTTCAATAGTGTCAAAAGTCGGGGTTGCCATCTTCTTTCCTTATTTATCGGGGGAAAATTTCATACTCGCAGGATTTTGAATGGCCGAAGCGGGCAGGTTCATGGATTCCCGACAACCTGAGTCACGATGTGACCGCAGGCTGCGGGCGCAGCCTGCGCTCCAGCGACTCGAAAGACGACGAGTATAAAGTGGTGGGCAGCATATCAGCCATCGTCCGACGGGTAAAACTTTGTCGCAGAGATGATGACAAATCTGAGGGAAACAGAAACAATAGGAGATATCAGGTTAACCTCACGAAACATATCTTTGTCTCGGCCATCAGGAAGTTAGCCATCTATACTCTACGGAGCAGGATAAAAATATGCGGAGCAGGAGGAAAGCCATGCCCGGGCGCTTTGACATCACATCTACCCTGGCGAAGATCTGGCACGCCCCGGATCAGATTCGCATTATGGATCCGCTGCCGCCGATGCATCGCCGGGGCATTATTGCCGGCGCCTTGCTGGTGATTATCGGCATACTGCTCCCGTCTGAGGATAGCGGCAGCCCGGCGCAGAGCGCGCGTGAGGCTAACCTTGACCTGCGATCGCAGTCCCAGCCGTCATCCTCATCCCAGCAGGCCATGCCGCTGCCGCCCATTACCACCACGCCGACGGTCAATGATGCCGATCAGATGGCGCCGGTGGCGCCGGAGCCCGTCCAGGACGAGCCGGTGGAACAGAGCCAGAGCCAGGCCTACTCGCAACCGCAGCAGCAACAACAATCGACTCCGGGTATTGAACAACAGTGGCGCACTTACCGCATCGAAGCCGGCAAAACGCTGGCTCAGCTGTTCCGCGATCATAACCTGCCGCCGACCGACGTGTATGCCATGGCGCAGGTGGAAGGCCCCGGTAAACCTTTAAGCTCGCTGCAAACCGGGCAAACGGTGCAGATTCGCCAGAATGCGAACGGCGTGGTCACCGGCCTGACGATCGATACCGGCGGCGGGCAGCAGGTGCTGTTCACCCGTCAGTCAAACGGCAGCTTTATCCGCGCGCGATAGCCCGCCACATAACCCACGGCCAATGCCGGGTATCTCGCCCGGCCTGGCGGGACAGATTCATCCCCTCGCCTCCCTGCCCTCTGCGCATCAGTACGCCGCCCGTCGACCAGCGGATGTGTGACATCGCGACGCCAACGCGCGCTTTGAGCATGATGTTTTTACCGCCAGAGGCTTATCCGCCGTCGGCAACAGCGATTTTTCGGCAAGGTGCAAAGCGGGGAATGCAGAAAAGCAAAACGCCGGCACAAGGCCGGCGTCTCGACGCGAACGGAGTAAAAAATTACTCAGCTACAACGTTAACAACCAGTTTCGCGAAGACTTCGCTGTGAACCTGGAAGTCCACTTCGTGCTCACCGGTGGTGCGCAGAACGCCGTTCGGCAGACGAACTTCGCTCTTAGCGACGGCAACGCCAGCTGCAGTTACAGCGTCAGCGATGTCGCGGGTACCGATGGAACCGAACAGTTTACCTTCGTCGCCAGCTTTAGACGCGATGGTAACGGTGCCCAGTGCGTTGATTGCTTCAGCACGTGCGTTAGCAGCGGCCAGAACGTCAGCCAGTTTGGCTTCCAGTTCAGCACGGCGTGCTTCGAAGAATTCAACGTTTTTCTTGGTAGCAGGAACAGCTTTGCCCTGTGGTACCAGGAAGTTACGAGCATAGCCCGCTTTAACGTTAACCTGATCACCCAGGCTACCGAGGTTTGCTACTTTATCAAGCAGAATAACTTGCATTACCTTATCCTCTCAAAGTCGTATTAATGGACCGTGACCGATTACTGATGACGATCAGTGTACGGCAGCAGGGACAGGTAGCGAGCCCGTTTGATAGCGCGTGCCAGCTGACGCTGATATTTTGCACGGGTACCGGTGATACGGCTCGGGACAATCTTACCGCTTTCGGTGATGTAGTTTTTCAGCGTAGCGATATCTTTATAGTCGATCTCTTGAACGCCTTCCGCGGTGAAACGGCAGAACTTGCGACGACGGAAATAACGTGCCATATGGCTAGTCTCCAGAATCTATCAATTCAATCTGCTCGGCATGCAGAACCATTTTGCTCAAGCCGTTCTTTGCCTTGTGGCAAGAAATGAACCCTCGAACGGTTACTGCGCTACCGACCGTTATACTGTGAGTAATGGCCTGGTTCTGCTGTCCGCTAATAATAACGGGCATCTGACACCATGCCTGCCGGTGAAAACCGGCTTCCTCCTGCACTGAACGATGCTCAAGCACGAACTGGCAGTGTGGAATTCCTGACGGGCTGACCTTACGAAGTGGAGTCCTGCATACAATGCCGGACAGCTCCAGACGGTTGGTCATCAGGATTACTCTTCAGAATCCCCAGCTTCAGAATCATCTGCGGTTTCGTTAGCGAAATCTTCGCGACGCTCACGGCGCTCGTCTTTCGCTTTAACCATCGGAGATGCTTCGGTAACAGCGTGCTTAGTACGCATTACCATGCTGCGGATAACGGCGTCGTTGAAGCGGAAGTTAGTTTCCAGCTCATCGATCGCTTCCTGCGGAGCTTCAACGTTCAGCAGAACGTAGTGCGCTTTGTGCAGTTTGTTGATCGGGTAAGCCAGCTGACGGCGGCCCCAGTCTTCCAGACGGTGGATCGTACCTTCTGCTGCAGTGATTGCACCAGTGTAACGTTCGATCATACCCGGAACCTGTTCGCTCTGGTCAGGATGGACCATAAAAACGATTTCGTAATGACGCATCGAATTGCTCCTTACGGATTATTCAGCCTCCTGTCTGGGTCAGCCGCGGCCCATGGAGGCAAGGAACGTGTTAAAGGGCGGCCGAAAAATTGACGCGTCATTCTACTTTCGCCGCCCTGGGAAGACAAGCGAATTGCGCAAATAATTCGCACTAACCGCTAAGTCGCGCTAAGTCAGTGATTTAAAATTAATCAACGACAGCAGCGACACTTTTTTGAACAACTTCATCAGAAATGGTCGCGATGCACCCGCCAGGCAGCGATTACACTTAGATCAACACTATCGATAACCGAAGAGGAGCCTGAGTTAACGCCAGAATGGCCGGCTGAACGTAAGGAGCGTAGAGTATGAAATACATCATCATTGCCGTTATGGCTGCGCTTTTATTGAGCGCCAACGCGCTCGCAGCCATCAAGATCGATGGGCGCCAGGCACGAAACATGGACGATGTGCAGAGCCTGGGCGTGATCTATATCAACCACAACATGGCGACTGAACAAGAAGCCGATCAGGCGCTGAGTCAGCAAAGCGACGCTGAAGGCGCGAAATATTTCCAACCGATCCTGATTCACGAGCCGCAAAGCAACGGCGCGATCCACGCCAGCGCCGTAATTTATCGCTAACGGTCGCGTTTCCCGGCGCCTCCTGAGCGGGGCGCCCGCCTCGCGCGGCGTAAAACGTCGCGTTTACAGATGCTGCTGGAAGAAAGTCACCGTCGTCGCCAGTGCTTCCGGCGTGATCCGGTGGCGAACGCCTTTCTGCCAGACGCAGGTCAGGTTGTTCGCCAGCGCGTTTTGCCGCAGCGCCTGCTGCAGCCGGAACGTCTCTGCCGCTGGCACCACATCGTCCTCATCCCCATGCCACAGCAATAATGGCCGCTCGCCAAGCGTGCTGAGCTGCTCACTGACATCCCATTCCGCCAGCTGTTCGGCGCCGACCGCAGGCGAAGGAAACAGGCTCTGCGAGAGGTGCGTAAAGTAGCCGGAGCCCATCAGACAGGCCACGCTTTTCAGCTGCGGATGATGGGTCATGATCCCCAGCGCCGTCATTCCGCCCATCGATGCCCCCGCCACCGCCAGACGATCGCCGTCCACCCAGCCCTGCTGGATAGTGGCTGCACGCAGCGCAGGAAACTCGGCAAAATTTTGCAGCAAAATCGGCCAGAAGCGCTGCATCCGCCCGCGCTCATCGCCGTCGTAACGGGCGCCATGCTCCGCCGCATCGGGCATAACCACGCGAAATCCCGCTTCCGCCAACGCGACGGCAAAATAGCTGTAAACCATCTTCGACGAGGTAAATCCGTGATAAAAGATGATGCAGGGCAACGGTTTATCCAGCGCATTCTGCGGACAGGCGTGCAGGACTTCGCCCCCCGCGAGGCGACGTATCTCGAGTGCAATCATTGATCATCTCCTTTCACACTTTAGTGCTGGTATGCCATGGGCTAACATATTCCGCAAGCAAATAGGTCCCCCCATGATTCATAATGTTGAGAACTCGGTTACGCTTTCACGATATTTTCATTCGAAAATCGCGTCAGAGATAACACTTCGGGAACATTCCCCGGAAATGAGATTCAGGCTACCACTACACTATGACTATCAGGAAACGAGATATGGTTATGCGCAGGTTAACACCGTGGTTTCTGGCTATCGCGTTAAGCGGTTGTAGTGTCCTGCAGGGGACGCCAGAAGCACCGCCATCCGCGACCGATCATCCGCAAGAGATTCACCGTAACCAGACGAACGGGCTACAGAAAATGGGGACGGTGAGCGTGTTGATGTACGGTTCGCCAATGGATGTCGAAGCGGCGTTGAAAACCAAAGCAGAAGCGGCGAAAGCGGATTACTACGTCATCGTCATGATTGATGACACCCTGGTTCCCGGCCAGTGGTATTCGCAGGCGATTCTGTACCGTAAATAACGGTACACGGTCTTTAAGTCAGCTTTACACTGCTTTGCGTCCATTCACGTTCTCCTGTGCATAATAACGTTCGGCCAGCCAACCTGGCAGGACGTTAGCAACGGACTGCCCTCGGGACTACGTGAAATGGAGCTGACGACGATGAAACGATCTTTTAACTTACCAGGCCTGCTGCTAACCGCAGCGACGGCAAACACTTCTGCACAGTCAGCGGAATTCGCCAGTGCGGATTGCGTCACCGGTCTCAATGAAATCGGCCTGATTTCCGTCAATAATATTGCCGGCAGTCCGCAGGACGTTGAGCACGCCATCGCCGTCAAGGCCGATGAGCAGGGCGCGTCGTGGTATCGCATCGTCCAGATGTACGAGGAACAGCAGCCGGATAACTGGCGGGTACAGGCCATTCTCTACGCCTGAGGCGCCTGGCGCCCACGGCCCATGGCACGCAGCAGCAGATCGTCCAGCGTCGGCGCATCCAGGCGCATACCGCCGCGGGTGTCGAGCATCATGCGACACCAGGCTTCGGCCAGCGGCGGCGACGCGTAGCGCAGCACCTGCGCGCCGACGCCAAGCATATACACCCGTCGCGTAATTTCTCTGCCCAGCTCTTCCGCGGGCCGCCGCAGCAGCTGCTGGAGCTGTCGCCACGTACGGTCGAAATGCCGGTTGCGCCCTTTCACCTCCGCACACTCCGCCGCCAGCAGCTCCAGCGCCGCCGGATGTTTACTCAGCACCCGCATCACGTCCAGACACATAATATTGCCGGACCCTTCCCAGATGCTGTTGACCGGCATCTCGCGATACAGACGCGGCAGTTCGCTCTCCTCGCAATAGCCGATACCGCCCAGCACCTCCATCGCCTCAGCGACAAACGGAATGGCGGATTTGCAGATCGCAAACTTCGCCGCGGGGGTAAACAGGCGGGCCCACAGCGCCTCTTTGACATCATCGCGGCGATCCCACGCCCGCGCCAGGCGAAACAAAAAGGCGGTCTGCCCTTCAAGACGTAGCGCCATCTGCCCCAGCACCTGGCGCATCATCGGTTGATCGACCAGATTCTTACCGAAGACCTGCCGCTGTAGCGCATGATAGAGCGCCACAGAATAGCCGCGGCGCATCAGGGCGTGACTGCCCAATGCGCAGTCGAAGCGGGTCAGGCCGCCCATCTTCAGGATCTGCCGAACCCCGTCCCCCTCTTCGCCCACCAGCCAGCCGCAGGCCTCAAAGAACTCTACTTCACTGCTGGCATTGGAGCGGTTACCGAGCTTATCTTTCAACCGTTCAAGGTGCAGCGCATTGCGCTGGCCGTCAGGGAGAAGGCGCGGGACAAAAAAGCAGGAGAGACCGGCCGGCGCCTGCGCCAGCACGAGGTGCGCATCGCTTTGCGGCACCGAGAAAAACCACTTATGACCGACCAGATGATAACAGCCTTCGGCGGTTTTTTCCGCCCGGGTGGTGTTAATCAGCACGTCGGAGCCCCCCTGTTTTTCCGTCATCCCCATGCCGATCAGTAGCCCGCGCTTCTGATTCCCTGGCGCAAGGTGCGGATCGTAGCGATCGCTTAGCAACGGCGGCAGCCAGTCGCTGAACGGTTTGGGCAGCGAGCGCTGCAAGAGCGGCGTAGCGGCGAAAGTCATGGTTATTGGACACAGGGTGCCGGCCTCCACCTGCGCATGCAGCATAAAGCGGGCCGCGCGGGCGACAAAAGCTCCCGCCCGCGCCTCATCCTGCCAGGCGAGATTATGCACCCGGTTTGCGCACAGACCCTGCATCAGCAGATGCCAGGCGGGATGAAAGCGCACATCATCCAGCCGGGTCCCGGTCGCATCGTAGCGCAGCAGTTCCGGCGGGTTGCTGTTCGCCAGCCTCCCCAGCTCCAGCGATTCCGCCGTCCCCAGCTGCTGGCCGATACTGGCCAGCAAATCGCTATCCCAGCCCGCCCCTTCCCGCGTCACCGCCTCTCGCAGCGCGCTATCAGAGAGGAACAAATTGCTGTTCATCAGCGGCGCAGGCTGATTGAACACGGTATGCGTTTGCCAGTCCATGTTGTCTCCTTCCGTCATTGGCGTTGCTATTCAGTATGGCTACCCTTCTCCGACCTAGCCCGCGAATCCGGTCACAAAAAAACCGCTCTCCCTCCGTGAAGCCCATCACAGGCATAAGAATTTTAAATTTTATGATCTGAAATGTATGGAATAATTTATTCACCTGTGACTGTTTTGCGCACTTCGGGATGATTTATGCAGACCGCAACAATGACAATGGGCGCCCACAGGCGCGCGCTGATCGCCGGTTCTATCGGCAACTTTATTGAATGGTATGAGTTTGCCGTCTATGGTTTCCTGGCGACGGTCATCGCCCAAAACTTCTTCCAGCTGGCAGGGGAAGCCCCGCTAATCGGCCTGATCCTGACCTACGCCTCCTTCGCGATCGCTTTTTTCTTTCGTCCCCTGGGCGCCATCGTCTTTGGCCGGATCGGCGATCGTATCGGCCGTAAGCCGACGCTGATTATCGTGCTGGTGATGATGACGCTGGCGACGACGGCCATCGGCGTGGTGCCGACGTATGCCAGCATCGGTATCGCCGCCCCGCTGATATTAACGGGGCTGCGGATTTTGCAGGGGCTGTTTGCCGGCGGAGAATACGGCGGCGCGGTCTCGCTGATGACCGAGTTCGCCCCACGCGGCAAACGCGGATTGTATGGCGCATGGCAGTCCTTCACCGTGGCATTGGGCCTGCTGGCCGGAGCGGGCGTCGTCGCCCTGATTTCAGCCGTCCTGAGTCCGGAAGCGCTGCATGCCTGGGGCTGGCGTATTCCGTTCTTCCTTGCCATACCGATGGGGGTGGTAGCGCTCTGGCTGCGGATGAAAATGGAGGAGACGCCGGGGTTCCTGCGCCAGCAGAAGCAGCAACAACCGCAGGCCAGCGCAAACTTCAGCCATACGCTAAAAGCCATTATAACCGGCATTGGCCGCCTGATGGTCTGGTCCGCCGCCGGGTATACCTACCTGGTGATTATGCCCGCCTATCTGCAATCCTCGCTGCATACCGGGTTTAATCAGGCGCTGTTGATTGCGGTAATCTCCAATATCGGCTTCGCCATCACCATTCTGCCCGCCGGCATGCTCAGCGATAAATGGGGCCGTCGTAAGGTCATGGTACTGGCTGCCGTACTGCTGCTGGTGCTGGCGCTACCGCTGCTGAAAATTTTGCAGGCGGAATCCAGCACGCTGCTGGTGAAGGGAATCGTGGTGCTGATCGCCGGGGGACTGGTGGGGGTGCTGGCAGGACCGGGGCCGGCGATGCTGGCGGAAATGTTCCCGACGAGGGTGCGCTATACCGGGCTCGGGCTGGCCTACTCGCTCTCTAACGCCGTGTTCTCCGGCTGCGCCGGGCTGATTATTACCGGTCTGATCAAACAGACCGGTAATCTTGATATTCCGGCGTACTACGTCATGGCGACGGCGGTGGTGAGCATTGTCGCGCTGATGACGCTCAATAAAAACGATCATCTCCGCGCGCTGGACGAGTAGCCGCCATCCGCGGCGTGCGCCCGGCGTGAATTAGCTACGCTGGCGCACCGCTTCAAACAGGCAAATGCCGGTGGCCACGGAGACGTTCAGCGAAGAGACGCTGCCGGCCATCGGGATGCTGATCAGCTCATCGCAGTGTTCGCGGGTCAGGCGGCGCATGCCTTCGCCTTCAGCCCCCATCACCAGCGCCATCGGGCCGGTCATTTTGCTCTGGAACAGGGTGTGGTCCGCTTCGCCGGCGGTGCCGACGATCCAGACTTTCTCTTCCTGCAGCAGGCGCATGGTACGCGCGAGGTTGGTGACGCGGATAAGCGGGACGTTCTCTGCCGCGCCGCAGGCCACTTTTTTCGCCGTCGCGTTCAGCTGGGCGGAGCGGTCGCGCGGCACAATCACCGCGTGTACGCCGGCCGCGTCGGCGCTACGCAGGCAGGCGCCGAGGTTGTGCGGATCGGTGACGCCATCGAGGATCAGCAGGAACGGCTGTTCGAGTGAGGCAAGCAGGTCCGGGAGATCGTTCTCCTGATACTGGCGCCCCGGCTTCACGCGGGCAATAATCCCCTGATGCACGGCGCCTTCGCTTTTCTCATCGAGAAACTGGCGGTTAGCCACCTGAATCACCACGCCCTGCGCTTCAAGGGCGTGGATCAGCGGCAGCAGGCGTTTATCCTCGCGGCCTTTCAGAATATACACTTCCTGAAAACGCTCTGGAGCGCGCTCGAGCAGGGCCTGCACCGCGTGGATGCCGTAAATCATTTCACTCATTAAAGGTACTCATCTGGGGCGGTATGCGCCGGGTTAATTGGGCCGTGAACCACTTCACTTGCGCCTATTATAACCGACATGGCGTTCAAATCGACTCCTGTCCGCGTTAACCGTTGGCCAACGCGCGCCTCTCGCCCGCCGCCGCCGGATGGGCAGGTAAAATGGCGTTCAGTAAATAGCGCGTATAGTCATGCCCGGCATGGGTGAAAATACGTTCCGTCTCACCCTGCTCAACGATCTTGCCCCGGTACATCACCCCCACGCGGTCAGCAACGTGTCTGACCACGTTTAAGTCATGAGAGATAAACAGGTAAGCCAGCCCATATTCGCGCTGCAGCGCCATCAGTAAATTGAGTATCTGCGACTGGATCGACACATCTAAGGCCGAGACCGGTTCATCGCAGACAATCAGTTTCGGTTTGAGGATCAACGCTCTGGCAATGCCGATGCGCTGGCGCTGTCCCCCGGAAAACTCGTGCGGGTAGCGGGCGGCATCCTGCGGGCGCAGGCCAACCTGCTCCAGCATTTCGGCGACCCGCATTTTACGCTTGTCGATGCCGTGAATAATGAGCGGCTCTTCCAGGCTGTAGCCAATACGGCGCCGGGGATCGAGCGATGAGAGCGGATCCTGAAAAATCATCTGCATATCCCGGCGCACGCTGCGCCAGCCTGCGGCATTGAGCCCCATCAGCGAGCGCCCCTCAAACACCACGTCACCGGCGGTCGCCGGCGTTAACCCCAGAACCAGCCGCCCGGTGGTGCTTTTACCGCTGCCGGATTCCCCCACCAGCGCCCAGGTCTCGCCCGCATGGAGATTGAAGCTCACATTATCTACCGCACTCACCGCATCCCCGCGGCGCAGGAACGTCTTTGATAGCTGGTTGACTGTCAGCAACGGTGTCGTCATCGCCAAATACCTCCTTCTTCCGCTCGCCAGCAGCGAACCTGGTGTCCCTCACAGTCAACGGGGCGCAGCGCTGCTGCCTGCGTCCGGCATCGGGGCTGCGCCAGCGGACAGCGATCGGCATAGGCGCACCCGGCGGGCAACGCGTGCAAAGAAGGCACCTGCCCGCGAATTTCCGCCAGCGGCGTTTTCGGCGGATGATTTGCCGAAGGCCGCGCCGCCAGCAGCGCGCGGGTATACGGATGGCGCGGTCGCTCGAAGAGCGTGTACACATCCGCTTCCTCCACCACCTGCCCGGCATAGAGCACCACCACGCGCTGGCACAGTCGCGCCACCACGCTGAGATCGTGGGTGATAAAGATAATGCCCATCCCGGTCTGTTGTTTTATCTCATCGAGCAGATCGAGAATCTGCGCCTGAATCGTGGCGTCCAGCGCCGTGGTCGGTTCATCGGCAATCAGCAGCGAGGGAGAGGTCGCGATAGCCATCGCGATCATCACGCGCTGGCGCATCCCGCCGGAAAGCTCATGCGGCCAGGCGCTGGCGCAGCGCGCCGGCTCAGATATGCCGACCTGCGCCAGCAGACTGAGGATTTTCTCCCGCCGCTGCGCACGAGAAAGCGGCGTATGCAGTCGCAGGCTTTCATCAATCTGCAGCCCAATGGTCATCACCGGATTCAGGCTGGCCAGCGGGTCCTGAAAGATCATCGCCATCTCCCGACCGCTTATCTGTCGACGCGCCTTTGCCGGGAGCGAATGCAGCGCTTTACCTGCCAGCACAACCTCACCCTCGACGCGGCTGGTACGGGGGGATAACAGCCCCATCAACGCCTGGACGGTGACGCTTTTGCCACAGCCGGACTCGCCAATAATACCGAGCGTTTCATGAGCATTGACCTGAAACGACACCTCCCGCACGGGGGAAACCACCCCCTGATGGGTCGCGAAGCTGACGTCCAGCCTGTTAACACGCAGCAAAGTCTCAGCCATAACGCCCCCCTTGTTTCAACAACCGCAGTACCCGACTCGGCAAGGGCTTAAGCCCCGGATCGGCGCTGTCACGCAGATCGTCGCCAATGATATTCAGCCCCAGAATCAGCAGTACGATGGCTAATCCAGGGAAAAAGGTCATCCACCAGGCGCTAAAAATCACCGTCTTTCCCTCCAGCAGCAGGTTGCCGAGACTGGGCATCGGTGCTGGTACGCCGGAGCCGAGAAAGCTCAGCGCCGCCTCGGTGAGGATGGCGACCGAAAACACCCAACTGACCTGAACGATAAACGGTGAAATAACGTTGGGCAGCAGGTGCAGCCAGATAATGCGCGACGAGGTGGCTCCCTGCGCCCGCAGCGCTTCGATAAAATTTTTCTCTTTAATCACCATCGCCGCTCCGCGAATCACACGGGCAATCGACGGGACATACACCAGCGAAAGCGCCAGCACGACGTTGGCAATATTCGGTCCCAGTACGCCGACGATCGCAATCGCCAGCAGCAGAGAAGGAAAGGCGAACAGGCCGTCGCAAACGCGCATCAATACCCGGTCCAGCGGGCGATACCAGGCGCACAGCAGCCCGATGACCATCCCCGTCACCCCGGCAATAGCCGCCACGGCGGCCCCCACCGAAAGTGATACCTGAACCGCCAGCGCCACCCGGACGAACAGATCCCGACCGAAGTTATCGGTACCGAACCAGTGGGTGGCGGAAGGGGGTTTCAGGCGGCTTAGCGGATCGATGCTGTAGGGATCCCAGGGGCTGAGGGCGCTGGCGAAAAAGGAGAGCAGCACGATAGCCAGCAGCAGGCCGGGCCAGATTAGTCGCGCGGGATGCTTTATCACCATCATTTTTCCCCTTCATCGACGGAAAGACGCGGATCGGCCAAATAGCTCAACAGATCCCCCGCCAGATTGATCAACACATAGCAGACGGTGATCAGCAGCACGACGCCCTGGATCACCGTCACGTCCCGGCGTTCGATGGAATCCACGATCAGCGAGCCCACGCCAGGAATGCCAAATACGCTTTCAATCACAATCGTACCGGTGACCAACGAGGCGAACGATTCGCCGCAAATCGTCAGGATCGGGATCAGGCTGTTTTTCAGCGTGTGGCGCAGCAGTACCAGTCGCTCCGGCACCCCCTTCGCCCGTGCGGTGCTGATAAATGCTTCCTGCATTACATCCAGCATGACCGCACGGGTCATCCGCGCGATCAGCGCCGCAATGCGCAGGCCAAGCGCCACAGCGGGCAGCGTCAGATACCAGATGTTTAACCAGAAGGATGTATTGGTGGAACGATAGCCCACCACCGGGAACCAGCGCAGCTGCACGGCGAAAAAGAAAATCAGAAACAGGCCAAGCAAAAAACCCGGTACCGACATGCCAAAGGTCGCCAGCATACGAATAACGCGGTCCGTCGCGCTTCCGTGCTGCCAGGCGCTGATGACGCCGCCCGCCAGCCCCAGTGCCAGCGCCAGCGCCTGGGCATACAGTGCCAGCGCCAGCGTTGGCGTCAGGTGCTGTAAAAACAGGCTCATCACGCTGGTATTTAAAAACAGCGACTGCCCCAAATCGCCGGTAAGCACCTCGCCAGCCCAGCTGGCGAACTGGACCAGCAGTGGCCTGTCCAGCCCCATCTGCTGGCGCAGCGCGGCAATATCCTGCGGACTGGCGTCATTTCCCAGAATAACCAGCGCCGGATCGCCCGGCGCCAGGTGAATCAGACAAAACACCACCACCGCCACCACCGCCAGTACCGGCAGGAGCGCCAGCAGACGGTGAAACAGGTATCTTTTCATCGCCCTCTCCCGTCAGGGTGCGGTGACGCTAACGTTCCACAGGATCGGTCCAATCAAATCCTGGTAGCCTTTAACATTGTTTTTGATTGCCACGGCATCCGGCGTGGTGCGTCCCAGCACAATCACCGGCAGATATTGCCAACTCAGCTCGTTGAGTTTATCCACCAAGGGTTTCGCCGCCTGCAATGACGCGGCCTGTTTGATCTCATCGAGAACGGCGTCAATCTCCGAGCTGTTGCTCAACCCCGGGAACTTCGCACGGGAATCGAGGAAAGGATACTGGTGCAACACCTGGCGCATGGAGAACTCCAGCGCACAGAGATCGAAGTTTTTCGGATCCTGACGACGCTGCAGCACCGTTGGCCAGTCGTATACATCCAGGCGGGACTTCACGCCAATCTGCTTAAGAACCTGCTGGGCAACAATCGCCAGGTTATACAGCTCGGCATACTCTTTGGTGGCAATAATCACCACTTCCTCACCCTTATAGCCGGATGTTTTCACCAGCTCGCGCGCCTCATCCAGCTTGCGCTGGTTCCAGTAAGGTTTTCCGGCCTCGCTGTACCAGTCCACCTGTTCCGGAAAGCCCAGCGAGGGATCCTCTTTAAAGAAACGCGGGTCACTGTAGCCCGCCAGCAGCGTTTGATGTACGTCGAGCGCAAGGTTGAAGGCCTGACGCAGCTTCAGGTTGGCAAACGGCCCCTGATGTTTATTAAACAGATAGGTGATCAGCGATCCGCCGCTTTGCGGCTGGAACAGCGACAGATCCGGCGCGCGGCTCAGAGTTTCGATATTGTCTTTTGGCAGCTGGAAGACAAGGTCGTATTCTCCGGTCATCGCCCCCGCCAGACGGGTAGATTCATCGGTAATATAGCGGAACCAGATATCCTTCACGTCGGCCTTTTTCTGCCCGGACAACCCGCTTGCTGGTTCTGACCGCGACTGATACTGGTCATAGCGCGTTAAATGCAGATAGTCGCCAGGCTTAAACTCCGCCAGCTTGTAGGGGCCGGTGCCGATCAGTTCAGTCACCGGCTTCTTGCTGCCGTTCGCTTCATTGATAATGCGCGCGGGCATGATCGCGGCGATATTTTTCACATCCGCCAGCACATTGAGGGTAATCAGCGATGGGGCGGGTAGCGTGAACCGCACGGTTTTATCATCAACCCTGGTGAACTGAACGCCGGGCAGATTGGCTTTGCCCTGGGTGGATACCGCCAGCCAGCGGTTCATGGAGGCCACCACGTCGTCCGCCGTCAGCAGCTGCCCGTCATGGAAATGAATCCCCTCGCGCAGCACAAGCGTGTAGGTTTTACGGTCGTCGCTGAGGGTGTAGCTCTGCACCAGCTCGGGCACCGGCTCGAACTTTGCGTTAATCGTGAACAGCGTTTCGAAGATATGGCGGTCGACATCCGACGTGGCGTTATTAGTCGTCAGGTAGGGATCCAGCGTTCCCGGACGATTGCCATAGGCGATATTCAGGGTGGCATTGCGATCGACGCTTGCCGCCTGCGCGCTTCCCAGGGGTAAAACCGCCGCCAGCATCAGCGCGGCGGCAGAAAACAGCATTTTCATTATGATAGTACTCCGATGAGATCAGGCGGCCCGCGTGGCGGCTGTGCGCCCGGCAAACTCATTTTTGGCATCCGCCAGCAGCGCGGCGTCCGTCAGTAAACGCAGTCCGGTCCGCGCCAGCACCAGCGCCCCGGTGACCAGGGCATCGTATCCCTGAGACGAGTTAGCGGCTTCGCGAAAGGCCACGGTATGACCGATCAGATCGTCCGGGCCGATCTTGATATACGGATGCGCGGTGGGGACGGCGTGGCTGATATCGCCGGCGTCGGTGGAACCCAACCCCTCTTTCTCTTTCAGCTCGACGCTTTCGCCCGCAACGGTGAACTCTTCCAGCAGCACGCCGTTGAGGGTGTGATTGATATTGAAATCGCGCGGCCCCACCTGATGTTCAATTTTCACCGTGGTACCCGTCGCCAGCGCAACGCCTTCGGCGATGGCCCGAATACGCGGCTCCAGCGCAACCACCTCTTCACGCGTGTGGGCGCGGATGTAGTAGTGGGCGGAGGCGTACTCCGGAATGACGTTCGGTGCCTGCCCGCCGTTGGTGATAATACCGTGCACGCGGATGCCGTCCGGCAGCTGCTGGCGCAGTACGCTGATACCGTTGTACAACAGCACCAGCGCATCAAGGGCATTCACCCCCTTATGCGGCGAGCTGCCCGCATGGGACGGCTTGCCGTAGAAGTGAAAGTAGAGGTGGTTATTGGCCAGCGATGGGCCGGAGAGCCGGGTTTTACCCGCCGGATGAACCATCAGCGCGACATCCACATCCTCGAGGAAACCGTGCTCCACAAAGCGGGCTTTCACGTTGCCGTTCGGCCCGCCTTTACCGCGTAGCCCGCCCTCTTCCGCCGGGGTGCCCAGCACCACCACCTTGCCGCCGGTACGCTCCAGCGTTTCGCCGAGCGCCACGGCCGCGGCCACGCTGGTAACGCCGATAATATTGTGTCCGCAGGCGTGACCGATATCGATCAGCGCATCGTATTCCGCCAGATAGGCAATAGTCGGGCCCGGTTTACCACTCTCTTTAACCGCGAAAAACGCCGTTTCGTGCCCGGCGACGTTAGTGGTAACGGTAAAACCGTGTTTTTCCAGCAGCTGCGTCAGCAGACCGCTGGCGTAATACTCGTTATTGCCGGTTTCAGGATGGGCGTGAATATCTTTGGCTATCGCCACATACTCATCCCGGTGCTGGTGAATACTTGTTGCCAGACGGTCTCGTAATTCGCTTGTGCTCATTGCTTCCACCTCAGTCATCACAGTTGATCCATTCCCGCCGCCGGGAATTGCGTTTAACCTAAATGCCGTTTTGCCTCCAGGCGCACCCGGTGCAAAACGTGATGCTTAATCTCGCTATAGCGCGGGTGTTCCGCCAGGGTTTCGATGTCCCGCTCGCGGCCAAAGGGCAGGACGATCTCTTCGACGATTTTGCCCGGCTTCGCCGACATGATCAGAATGCGGTCGGCGAGGAACAGCGCCTCTTCGACATCGTGCGTCACAAACAGCAGCGTGGTGCCGGTCGAAAGCCAGGCCTCGCGCAGCAGCTCCTGCATCATCAGCCGGGTTTGCGCATCCAGCGCGCCGAACGGCTCATCCAGCAGCAGCACCTCCGGGCCGGGCAGCCAGGCGCGCGCCAGCGCCACCCGCTGTTTCATGCCACCGGAGAGCTGCCAGGGAGCGTGATGCTCAAACCCTTTCAGGCCCACGCGCCCCAGCCAGTCCAGCGCCCGCGCGTTGGTCTCTTGTTTGCGGTATTTGCCCAGCCGCGGGCCAAAGGTGACGTTCTCCAGCACCGACAGCCACGGGAACAGATTCGGCTGCTGGAAAATCATGCCGCGATCCGGCCCCGGCGCGCGTACCGGTTTGCCCCCCGCCGCCACGCGTCCCCGGTCCGGTTGGGTAAACCCGGCCACCAGGTTGAGAATGGTGGATTTCCCGCAGCCCGACGGGCCTAACAAGACGACAAATTCCCCTTTATTCAGCGACAGGCTGATATCCTCAAGCACCGTGAACGGCCGTGGCTTAGCCGCAAAGGAGAGCGAGACGTTTTCCAGCGTGATGGCACTCATTATTCTTTCCCCGCCCAGGGCACAAACAGGCGTTGCAGCCCCAGCAGCAATAAATCCAGCAGATAGCCAATGCCGCCCAGCAGCAGAATGCCGAGCATGACGATATCGGTACGCAGATAGGAGCTGGCGTTAATCACCATCCAGCCCAGGCCCGAACTGGCCGCCACCATCTCCGCCGCAATCAGCGAGGTCCAGCCGATACCGATCGACAGCCTGACGGTGGTGAAGAGATCGGGTAGCGCATCCGGCAACACCACCCGCAGGAAGATCTGCCGACGCGAAGCCCCGAGGGTTTGCGCCACGCGAATGCGCGATCGGCCGATGCGCTCGACGGCGGCAGAGGCCCCGACCACCACGCTTAAAAAGGTGGCGATAAATATCAGGAAGAATTTGGACGCTTCGCCGATCCCCAGCCAGACCACGGCCAGCGGGATCAGGGCGATTTTGGGCAGTGGGCGCAGGAACTGCACGAACGGGTTTAACACGGCGGCGAGGCCATCCGACAGCCCCATCAGCAGCCCCAGCGGAATGCCGATGATAATCGCGACCGCAAAGGCGCTGAGCGCGCGCGCGAGGCTCACCGCGATATGTTCCCACAGCGGCACCTGACGATAGCCATCCGCCAGCAGCTCTTCGGTGGTGAGGCCGATATCCGTTAGCGAAGGCAGCAGCAGCGGGTCGACCCACTGCCGCGTCGCCGCCACCTGCCAGACGATAAAGAAAACCGCCACCGAGACGATGCTGATGGCGATATGCTGGCTCAATCTCATTGCGCGGCTACCGCCGCATCGCGGATATAGCGTGAATTAATCGCGGCATCCCAGTTCGCCGGAATGTCGCGTTTACGGATTTCGCCAATCCCCGCGAGGAAGCCGGAGGTTTTGCTCAGCGCTTTGCCGATACCGCTGTCGGACGTTTGCGTCCCGTTCCCCAGCCATGCTGCCGTCCCCTGCTGGCTCAGCGTGGGATATTCCAGGCCGCCAAGCGTATTCGCCGCGGTGGTCACCGGGGCGCCAACCTCTTTCGCCACGATAGCCGCCGCGCGCTCCGGGTCTTGCTTAAATTCGTCAACCTTTTGCTGGTGAACGCGCAGGAAAGCGGTCACCACCTGCGGATATTGTTCGGCGAAGGCTTTACGCACCACGTAGTTGTTGTAAATCAGGTAGCCATCTTTTTGCAGATCTTTGGTGGCGAAGACCTGATGTCCGCCGGAGGACTCCAGCTCCTGGGCAAATGGTGCCCACACGTAGCCGGCATCAATATCACCGCGCTTCCAGGCGGCGACCATATCTGCCGGGCGCAGCGGCAGCAGGGTAATCTTGCTGCGATCCAGTTTGTTGACGTCGATGGCGGCTTCAAGGGCGTATTGCGCCGTCGAATTCGGTGGATAGGCCACGCGCTTGCCTTCGATATCTTTAATGCTGCTGATGCCCTCTTTGCCAATCAGCCGTTCATAGCTGGCAATAACGCCGGAGACGCCAATAATCTCCACCGGCAGTTTTCTGACGATCCCCGCCGCCGCCGGGCTGGATCCGAAGTTAGCAATATCAATCGCATTGCTGGCAAAATAATTTAACGCATCGGCGCCGGAGGCAAACTGCACCCACTTCACTTTACTGTTTAACGCTTTATCCAGAGAGCCGTCGGCCTTCGCCAGCATTAATACCTGGGAACCGCCGCTATAAGCCACCCGGACTTCAGCCGGCGTCTCTGCAAAGCTGGCGTTGGCCCATAAACTACCCGCTGCAAGGAATAAGCAGAGAATTTTTTTCATTATATTTACCCTTCGAAAGTTCGGAAATTTCACGCCCGGATAAATAACCGGACTCAATCGTATTCAGTGATCTCTTAACGGGCTTGCCATAATTGCGAACATCGCTCGGCCAGCGCCTGGGCCGGGTCGAACGTCAGGTCAGCAAACGGCGCCTTCACCGCCGCAAACGCAACGGGAACCTCGGTGCAGGCCAGAATCAGCTTTTGCGCGCCGCGTGCAAACAGCGCGTTGGCCTGGCGCATCAGCAGCTCGCCCCCTTCTTCCAGCGCGCCGCGTTTGACCGCATAACACCCGGGGACAAACCACCGGGCCAGCTCCTCCTCCGTCGGCTCAATAACCGCCCTCCCCTGCGCCGCCAGCTTGCGCTGATACCAGCCCGCCTCCAGCGTGCCTTGTGTGGCGATAATTCCCACCCGCTGAGGTTGATCCACCTGCTGCGCCAGCGCGGCTAGCGTCGCGTCAACGATGTGCAGAATCGGGGCTTCGCTCACCTGGCTGAGAGCGTCATACCAGTGATGCGCCGTATTACAGGGGATGGCGATATGGCTGGCCCCCGCCTGATTGAGCTGTGCAATACCATGGATAAGCTGCGGCAGCGGCGACGGCCCGCTTCCCGCCAGCGCCTTTTGCCGGTCCGCGATCTGCGGGACATTCCACACCACCGAGGGAAGCTGCTGCTGATCGTTCTGCGCCGGCGTGGCATCAAGCAGGCGCCGCTGAAAGTCCAGGGTGGCAAGCGGCCCCATCCCTCCCAGCACGCCGAGCAGAAACGGCTTACTCATGGCGGGTCTGCGCCTCCAGCAGCTGGCGGTAGCCGAACAGTCCCGCAGAGCCGCCGGTATGGATAAAGACCACGTTCTCATCCTGACGGAAGTGGCCCTGACGAATCAGATCGATAAGCCCGGCCATTCCTTTCGCGGAGTAGACAGGATCAAGCAGAATACCCTCGTGGCGCGCCAGCAGCGTCAGCGCCTCCAGCGTTCCCGCGGTTGGCAGACCGTAGCCCTCGCCGACGTAATCGCTATTGGCCACCACGGCGCTGCGCGGCAACTCGCCCGCCACGCCCAGCAGATTGAGGGTTCTCGACGCCAGGTTCCAGACGTTCTCTTCCTGCTTCGCCTTCGGCGCGCGCACGCTGATGCCCAGTACCGGAACGTGGCTGTTGGTCGCCGTAAAGCCCGCCACCAGCCCCGCCTGGGTACCGGTGCTGCCCGTGGCGTGAACCACATGGTCTATGCGCAGGCGTAACTGAGATGACTGATACAACAGCTCTTCGGCGCAGGCGACGTAGCCCAGCGCGCCGATGGGGTTAGAGCCGCCGCCGGGAATGATGTACGGATTGTGCCCTTGTTCACGCAGCGTGGCGGCATACTCCTCCATCGCCTGCTGCATATCGGTGCCGCCCGGCAGATGGGCAACGATCTCCCCGCCCAGCAGCTCATCCAGCAGCACGTTGCCGGAGCGTTGATAATCCTCGCCAAAATCCGTCACCCGCTGCTCCAGCAGCGCTTTGGCCTGCAGGCCAAGACGCGCGGCGCCGGCAATGGTCTGACGGACATGGTTAGACTGCGTGGCCCCCTGGGTAATCACCACGTCCGCGTTTTTCGCCAGCGCATCCGCCAGTAAAAACTCCAGCTTGCGGGTTTTATTCCCCCCGCTCGCCAGGCCGGTCGCATCATCGCGTTTTATCCATATTTTTGGCCCGCCTAATAATTTCGACAAATTATCCAGCGGCTCAAGCGGAGTCGGGAAATGACCAAGTGACACACGGGGAAAACGGGCCAGATGCATATATGCTCCTTGCACACATAAAGGGGGGATCAAAAGTAAAATCCACTATACACAGCGGAAAAATATGGCTAATCAAAAAGAATAAATAACGATTGCTGAAAATAGACTAAGCAGGAAATAGGCGGGGAAAGGAGCAATATCTATTCTGTTATGGAATGACTTACGGCAAAAAAGAATAACCCCCTCCGGCTGGAAGGGGTTATATACCCATCATACTGCGGGTTGCCGGTACGCTGGCGATGCGCATTTCCCCCTATAACCCAAATGATTGAGGGGCCGGAGGCGCTGACTTACTCCGCGACTTTTTTCTTCGCCGCGCGCTTCGCTTTGGTGGCGGCGGCGATTTTCTGCGTCTGCGCAGAGGGTTTTTTGGCGCTCTTCTCTTTCTTCGCCTTCGCCGGTTTCGCTTTACCATTATCACCGCGGAAAGCGCTGTCCGGCTCGAAATTCACCTTCTTGCCCGCCTGGCGACGACGGCCGGAAGGTTTACCTGCATTGCCGGTCTTCTTGCTCTTCTCGCGTGCGGTCTTACCCACGTTGCGCGGGCCGCGCTCGCTGGAGATCAGCGAGAAGTCGATTTTACGCTCGTCCATGTTGACCGCTTCGACGCGGACTTCCACGCGATCGCCCAGACGATACGTCTGGCCGCCGGATTCGCCGATCAGACGTTGCCCGACCTGATCGAAACGATAGTAGTCGTTATCCAGCGAGGAAACATGCACCAGCCCGTCGATAAACAGCTCGTCGAGGCGGACGAAGAAACCAAAACCGGTAACGCTGGCAATCACGCCTTTAAAGACGTTACCCACCTGATCGAGCATAAAGTCACACTTCAGCCAGTCAGAAACTTCGCGAGTGGCTTCATCGGCACGCCGTTCGGTCATCGAACAGTGCGCGCCCAGCTGCAGCATCTCATCCATGCTGTAGTGCCAGCCGCCGGTCTCGGTGCTGTTGCCTTTGTGCCCCTGCTCTTTCGCCAGCAGGTACTTGATAGCACGGTGCAGCGACAGATCCGGGTAACGACGAATCGGTGAAGTGAAGTGCGCGTAGGACTGCAGCGCCAGGCCAAAGTGGCCGCGGTTCTCCGGGTCGTATATCGCCTGCTTCATCGAACGCAGCAGCATGGTTTGCAGCATTTCATGATCCGGACGGTCGGCAATCGAGATCAGCAGCTCAGCGTAATCACGCGGCTCCGGCTTATTGCCGCCCGGCAGCTCCAGCCCCAGCTCCGCCAGTACCGAACGGAAGGCGGTGATGGCTTCGGTGGTCGGCTTATCGTGAATACGGAACAATGCCGGCTCCAGCGCCTTCTCAACGAAGCGTGCGGCGGAGATGTTCGCCAGAATCATGCACTCTTCAATCAGCTTGTGCGCGTCGTTACGCTGCGTCTGCTCAATGCGCTCGATGCGGCGTTCGGCGTTAAAGATGAACTTCGCCTCTTCGCTTTCAAACGAGATCCCACCGCGCTCTTCGCGGGCGCTGTCCAGCACCTTATAGAGCGTATGCAGCTCCTCAATATGCTTCACCAGCGGCGCATAGTGCTCACGCAGCTCCTGGTCACCCTGCAGCAGGTGCCACACTTTGGTGTAGGTCAGGCGCGCATGTGAACTCATCACCGCTTCATAGAACTTATAACCGGTCAGACGGCCCCTGGACGAGATGGTCATCTCGCAGACCATGCACAGGCGATCGACCTGCGGGTTCAGCGAGCACAGGCCGTTGGAGAGCACTTCCGGCAGCATCGGTACGACCTGGGAGGGGAAGTAGACCGAGGTTCCGCGGCTGCGCGCTTCAGCGTCCAGCGGCGTACCGGGACGGACATAGTAGCTGACGTCGGCAATGGCAACCCACAGGCGCCAGCCGCCACCGCGTTTCTTCTCGCAGTAAACCGCATCATCAAAGTCGCGGGCATCTTCGCCATCGATGGTCACCAGCGGCAGGTTGCGCAGGTCAACGCGGCCAACCTTCGCCTCTTCCGGCACCTGCTCTTTCAGTACAGAAACCTGCTTTTCGACCGCCGGCGGCCAGGTGTAAGGGATTTCATGGGTGCGCAGCGCCATATCGACCGCCATGCCGGTCCCCATATTATCGCCCAGCACTTCGACGATTTTACCGATCGCTTTAGTGCGACGGGTCGGGCGCTGGGTCAGTTCGACCACCACCACAAAGCCCATCCGCGCGCCCATCACCTCTTCAGGCGGGATTAAAATATCGAAGCTCAGGCGGCTGTCGTCCGGAACGACGAAGCCCACGCCGGCATCGGTGAAATAGCGGCCGACGATTTGGCTGGTTTTCGGCACCAGCACGCGGACGATACGCGCTTCGCGGCGGCCTTTACGATCGGCGCCCAGCGGTTGCGCCAGCACCTGGTCGCCGTGAATACAGGTTTTCATCTGCTCAGACGACAGATACAGGTCGTCTTTACGCCCTTCTACGCGCAGGAAGCCATAGCCGTCGCGGTGGCCGATGACGATACCTTTGAGCAGGTCGAGACGTTCCGGCAGCGCGTAGCACTGGCGGCGGGTAAAGACCAGCTGCCCATCGCGCTCCATGGCGCGCAGGCGACGGCGCAGACCTTCAAGTTGTTCTTCGCCTTCGATATTCAGTTCTATCGCCAGCTCATCGCGACTGGCCGGTTTTTCACGTTTTGCTAAATGATCGAGGATAAATTCCCGGCTCGGGATGGGGTTCGCGTACTTTTCTGCTTCGCGGTCCAGGAAAGGATCTTGTGACATGTCGGTTCCTCCGTTGTCATCTCTGGTGGAGTTTATGTCACTCCACCAGCAATAATTTATAAAGCGGTTGATTCTCTTCAACCAAATCAGCCAGCGTGTAGTTATCTAGTTCCTTGAGAAAACTTTGCGCAGCTTCAGCCAGCGCCTTTTTCAGGCGACAGGCGGGAGTAATGTGGCAAAATTCGCTACTGCAATTGACCAGCGATAGCGGCTCCAGATCGCGCACGACATCACCCACGCGAATGCTTTTCGCCGGCTTACCTAGCCGAATGCCCCCGTTCTTTCCCCGCACGGCCATCACGTAACCAGCACGACTTAACTGATTGATTATTTTTACCATATGATTACGGGAAACGCCGTAGACCTCCGTCACTTCGGAGATACTGGTCATTCTGCCATCCGGCAGCGACGCCATATAAATCAGCGCGCGTAATCCGTAATCCGTGAAACTCGTTAACTGCACATCAACCTCAGGGTAAGGGGAAAGCGGCGTACACCTCATGCTTCAGGCTGCTTCTGCGTTGACTGACCGGGCGCATCCTGAATGCTTTTGTGTCGTGATCCTCGGGTAATAACGATATTGATACTGTATTGATGATAAACCAGCCAGCGCTCAGGCCGCTAATTTATTTGAAATGGGGCGGGTGAACAGCAAAAACAAGGGGCGCCCTATCGGCGCCCCTGGAGATGATTATGCGTCAAACGGGTCGCGCAGAATCATGGTCTCGGAACGGTCAGGACCGGTAGAGATGATATCAACCGGTACGCCGGTCAGCTCTTCAATGCGAGCGATGTAGTTCAGAGCCGCCTGCGGCAGACCGCTACGCTCTTTCACACCGAAGGTGGTCTCAGACCAGCCCGGCATGGTTTCATAAATCGGCTCAATGCCTTGCCAGTTGTCGGCAGCCAGCGGGGTGGTTGTCACTTCACGGCCGTCCGGCAGACGGTAAGCGACGCAGAGTTTCACCTCTTTCAGGCCGTCCAGAACGTCCAGCTTGGTCAGGCAGAAGCCAGACAGGGAGTTGATCTGCACCGCGCGACGAATCGCGACGATGTCCAGCCAGCCGGTACGACGACGGCGGCCGGTCGTGGCGCCGAACTCGTTACCCTGCTTGCACAGGAATTCGCCGGTTTCATCAAACAGTTCGGTCGGGAACGGGCCTGCGCCGACGCGAGTCGAGTAGGCTTTGATGATCCCCAGAACATAGTCAACATAACGCGGACCCAGGCCGGAACCGGTCGCCACGCCACCGGCGGTGGTGTTGGACGAGGTCACGTACGGATAGGTGCCGTGGTCGATATCCAGCAGGGTACCCTGCGCGCCTTCGAACATCACGAAGTCGCCGCGCTGACGCGCCTGGTCCAGCAGATCGGACACATCAACCACCATCGCCGTCAGGATGTCGGCAATCGCCATCACATCATCCAGCACTTTCTGATAGTCAACCGCTTCTGCTTTGTAGAAGTTCACCAGCTGGAAGTTGTGATATTCCATCACTTCTTTCAGTTTGTCAGCGAAGGTTGCTTTATCAAACAGGTCACCAACGCGCAGACCGCGACGTGCCACTTTATCTTCGTAAGCCGGGCCGATGCCGCGACCGGTAGTACCGATAGCTTTCGCACCGCGTGCTTTTTCACGCGCCACATCCAGGGCGACGTGATAATCGAGGATAAGCGGGCAGGCTTCGGACAGCAGCAGACGCTCACGAACAGGGATACCACGGTCTTCCAGACCTTTCATCTCTTTCATCAGCGCGGCAGGAGACAGCACAACACCGTTACCGATGATGCTGATGACGTTCTCACGCAGAATACCTGATGGAATAAGATGGAGGACGGTTTTTTCACCGTTGATTACGAGAGTATGGCCTGCGTTGTGACCACCCTGGTAGCGCACAACATATTTAGCCCGTTCTGTCAGGAGATCGACGATCTTCCCTTTACCTTCGTCACCCCATTGGGTGCCCAGTACGACGACGTTGTTACCCATTTTTCAAAATCACCGTTTGCTTAAAAATGGATTCTACCATCGCTTTTTCAGAGTTACAGCACTTTTTGCACTCAATTCCAGGCAAGTCTGACCACTTTTTGATCAGCTCAGTGATTTCGTCAACATGTAGTAGATGACAAACCCGGCAACCACAAGACCCCCGCCGAAGCGGCGCAATAAATTATCCGGCAGCTGACTCATGGTCGCCACCATGCGACGCCAGGCGCGAGGATAAAGCAGCGGCCCAAGCCCTTCGAGTACTAAAACCAGCGCCAGCGCCAGCCAGATTGTTGCGTTCATTATTGACCCTTAGAGAGAAACGTCCTCACCGCCCCCGCAAGGCGTCAGTGGCAGACATGCGGATATTTAACCGTTGCGCGCATTGTCAGGCATTTCAGCGCTATTATGAACTTCTTTTGTGAGAAATAGTTCATAACCCGTTGTGTTTCGGGTTATTTATAAGCGGTGAGCGATAAAAAAAGGCGCCTTTCTCAAGGCGCCTGATGACTCACGACAGGACTTACTTGCGAACGGTGTCCGGTGACTTCATATAGCGGAAGAAATCGCTATCCGGGCTGAGCACCATCACATCCTGATTGCTCTGGAAGCTATTCTCGTAGGCGCGCAGGCTGCGGATAAAGGCGTAGAAGCCCGGATCCTGGCTAAACGCATCGGCAAACAGCTTCGCCGATTCGGCATCGCCTTCACCACGCATGATACGGCCCTGACGTTCCGCTTCAGCCAGCGTTTTGGTGACTTCATAGTCCGCCGTTGCCCGCAGCTTCTCAGCCTCTTCCTGACCCTGTGAACGGTGGCGACGAGCAACCGCTTCACGCTCGGCGCGCATACGGTTGTAAATCGCTTCCGACACTTCGGCCGGCAGGTTGATCTGCTTAATCCGCACGTCGACAACTTCAATACCCAGCGCCGCCATACTGTTCGGGTTAACGACCGGCACCTTACCGTTCGTTTCAGCGGAGACGCGCTCCGCCGCTTTGGCGATAGCATCGTCGGCAGCCGGGGTGCTGACTTCATCTTCCGTGCCCGCAGAGCCGGAGTTCAACGCATCGCGAACTTCCAGCGTCAGGCGCCCGCGGGAATCGGTGACGATATCTTTCACGTCCAGGCGACCAATTTCAGAACGCAGACGGTCAGAGAATTTACGCTTCAGCAGCACCTCGGCCTGGGAGACGTCGCCGCCGCCGGTAGCCAGGTAGTAGCGGCTGAAGTCGCTGATACGCCATTTGATGTAGGAGTCAACGATCAGGTCTTTCTTCTCTTTGGTGACAAAGCGATCGGCCTGGTTGTCCATGGTCTGGATACGCGCATCCAGCATTTTCACTGACTCAATGAACGGGATCTTGAAGTGCAGACCCGGCGCATACACCAGCGGTTTGTTTTCACTATCGCGCAGAACTTTACCAAAACGCAGCGTAATGCCGCGCTCGCCCTCTTTGACGACAAAGATAGACATGTAAAGCACTACCAGCACGATGACAATTATCGCAATAACAGATTTACGCATCGTTATTCCCCCTGACGCTGGTAGTCGTTACGCTGCGCGTTGGCGCGGCGTTGGTCCATAATGTTGCCGTCCGTAGCGGTCGGCGTGGTGCTGGCACTGCTTGAGCTGGATGCAGGCGGCAGGCGCAGCAAATCGTTCGCGCCACTGCTACCGCTCTTTGCCGCCGGGGCGCCAGCGCCTTTCAGCATCTGGTCCAGAGGCAGAACCATCAGGTTGCCGCCCTTATCGTTAACCAGCACTTTGCGGGTATGGCTCAGCACTTTTTCCATGCTTTCGATATACAGACGTTCACGGGTAATTTCCGGCGCCGCTTTATACTCCGGCAGGATCTTCGCAAAGCGCGCGACTTCACCCTGAGCTTCGAGGACGGTCTGAGTCTTATACGCACGCGCCTCTTCGAGGATACGCTGCGCCTGACCATTGGCGCGCGGCTGAACTTCGTTGGTATACGCTTCGGCTTCACGGATGTACTGCTGTTCGTTCTCACGAGCCGCAATCGCATCATCAAACGCCGCCTTCACTTCCTCCGGCGGACGCGCGGTCTGGAAGTTGACGTCCAGCAGGGTAATACCCATGTTGTACGGACGGATGGTCTCTTCCAGCTCACGCTGGGTATCGCTACGAATAACGGTACGACCTTCGGTCAGGATGCGGTCCATCGTGTACTTGCCGATCACGCCGCGCAGGGCGCTGTCGGTCGCCTGACGCAGGCTGTCGTCTGCGCTGGCTACACTAAACAGGTAGCGCTCCGGATCGGTCACGCGATACTGCACGTTCATCTCCACGCGCACGACGTTTTCATCAGACGTCAGCATGACGCCAGAAGCCGCCAGTTCACGTACCGATTCAACGTTTACCGCCTGCACGTTATCGATAAAGGTTGGCTTCCAGTTAAGACCAGGCTCAACCAGATGGCTGAATTTACCAAAGCGCGTGACCACACCGCGTTCCGCTTCCTTGATGGTATAGAACCCGCTGGCCGCCCAGATAATTACCGCGGCGACAGCGACGATGCCGACAATGCGTCCGCCCATCGGGCCACGCGGTCCCAGAGAGCCGCTACCGCTCCCCTGGCCCCCTTTGCCGCCACCGAGCCCGCCAAGTTTTTTACTTAACTTGCGGAAGATATCATCCAGATCGGGTGGCCCCTGCTCGCGACCACCTTTATTGCCATTTCCCCCAGAGTTGCCGCCTTGGTTATTGCTGCTTCCCCACGGGTCGCGGTCCTGTCCGTTATTACCGGGCTGATTCCACGCCATGTATATGCTCCATATTTGTTTTTGATATCCCCACAGGGGTTAATATCTTCAGGCAAGCTGCAAGGTCAAATCACGTAATCAACCAGCGCTGGCTCTTGTTTACAGAGGCGACGCCAGTCAACGATCGGCATGCGCACCTGCAGACCCACGCTGCCGTCATCCTCCAGCCACTCTTTTTCTATCGCCTGAAGCTGATAAAAACGACTTCTCAGCCGCCCTTCCCGTGGCGGTAGACGCAGCGTGTGCTGCGCTACTTCACCGGAAAGCCGCTCCGTCAAAGCCTGAAAAAGCAGCGGTACGCCAACTCCGGTCTGGGCGGAGAGCCAGACCCGAATCGGTTTATTCTCTTCATCTCGGTCGATACGCGGTTCAAAATCATCCAGCATGTCGATTTTGTTCATCACCAGCAGCATCGGGATCTCATCGGCCTCGATTTCAGCAAGAACCGTATTTACCGCGTCAATGTTTTCCTGCACACGGACATCGGCGGCATCAATCACGTGCAGCAGCAGCGTCGCCTCACGCGTCTCCTGCAAGGTGGCTTTAAACGCTGCCACCAGATCGTGCGGCAGATGGCGAATAAAGCCGACGGTATCCGCCAGCACTGTCTCGCCAACATCCGTCACATCAATGCGGCGCAGCGTCGGGTCCAGCGTCGCGAACAGCTGATTCGCCGCGTAGACCTCAGCTTCAGTTATCTGGTTGAACAGCGTAGATTTTCCGGCGTTGGTGTAACCCACCAGCGAGACGGTAGGAATATCGGCTTTGGCTCGTGACCGCCGTCCCTGTTCACGCTGCTTTGACACTTTCTCCAGCCGCGACAGGATCTGCATAATCCGATTGCGCAGTAGTCGACGGTCAGTTTCGAGCTGGGTTTCACCCGGGCCGCGCAAACCAATCCCGCCTTTCTGTCTTTCAAGGTGGGTCCAGCCGCGTACCAGGCGCGTGGCCATGTGACGCAGCTGTGCCAGCTCAACCTGCAGTTTCCCTTCATGGGTACGCGCGCGCTGGGCGAAAATATCTAAAATAAGACCGGTGCGATCGATAACCCGGCATTCGCATAAGCGTTCCAGATTACGTTCCTGAGCCGGGCTCAGAGCATGATCGAACAGCACGACTGACGCGCCGGTCGCTTTTACGGCTTCCGCAATTTCGACAGCCTTACCTTCACCAACAAAATATTTTGGGTGCGGTGCTTTACGGCTACCGGTAATCACCTGCATTGCTTCGACACCGGCAGAGGAGACCAGGGATTCAAACTCCTGAAGGTCTTCCATATCTTTGTCTTGCGAAAAATAGATGTGTACCAGCACCGCCTGCTCACCGGCATCATAACGGTCAAACAAGCGTAAACCCCTTCTAAAATACCAGCGGGGAACACAGTTACCCGTCGTCTTTCAGGTCGCATGGGCGTTGGCTTTCTTAGCCGGCCCTTAGCGAGCCGCCGCACGCGTCGTTCAAATCTGCACCTGGCAAATTTGTCTTTAGCCCCAGTCACTTACTTACGCAAATGACTGGGGTGTCACTCCGCGCCGCCATCCTGCAACCTGAAACTCAGAGAGTAAAAACGGGTTCCCCGGCATGGAAAAACAGCATCAACCTTATTCGGTGTCTTCGCTGTCTTGCTGCGGCGCAGAAGAACCCTGCGCGCTACCACCGTGGTGATAGTTGCTTGTACCGCCGCCAGCATTATTGCTGTGGTGAGACACCGGGCGAGACGGGACAACAGTAGAAATTGCGTGCTTGTAGACCATCTGGCTGACCGTGTTTTTCAACAGGATCACGAACTGATCGAAAGACTCAATTTGCCCTTGCAGCTTAATACCATTCACCAAATAAATAGAAACCGGAACGCGTTCCCGACGCAAAGCGTTCAGGAACGGATCTTGTAAAGATTGCCCCTTAGCCATTCTCTCTTTTCCTTATATGTATGCTTGTTTTGTACTCAGAACCTTGCGATTCTTAAAAAAAATTACGCACGATACGGTTTAATTGTACACGTTCAGTCCTGGCTCGCACCAACTACCTGTAATACTTTGTTGAGCGCCTGTTCAGGTTGTTCACTATCCAGCCAGTGAATACCTTCCCAACCGCGCAACCAGGTGACCTGACGTTTCGCTAACTGTCTCGTCGCGCAAACACCTCGATAAACCATTTCATCATACGGGATCTCGCCATCAAGATATGACCACATCTGGCGGTATCCGACACAACGAATGGAAGGCATATCCGTATGCAAATCTCCGCGGGCAAATAGCGCCCGTACTTCTGCTTCAAAACCCGAAGCCAACATCTGATGAAAACGCTGTTCTATGCGTTGATGGAGCAGTTCACGGCTCGCCGGGGCGATGGCGAACTGATGCACCTGGTACGGCAGAGCGTCTCCTGACGTTTGCGTCAGTTCCGTTAAAGTTTTACCCGAAATGAAAAAAACTTCCAGTGCTCGGGAAAGTCTTTGCGGATCATTTGGATGAATACGCGCGGCGGCTACGGGATCGATCTCCTGTAGCTGCCGATGCAGTGCGTGCCACCCCTGCTCAGCCGCCTGTTGCTCAATTTTGGCCCTGACCTGAGGATCCGCCGAAGGTAACGGCGACAACCCTTCCAGCAACGCTTTGAAATACAACATTGTTCCGCCAACCAGCAGCGGAATTCGCCCGGCAGCGACAATATCCGCCATCTCTGCCAGCGCATCGCGACGAAAGTCCGCCGCGGAATAGGCCTCTGCCGGGTCGCGAATATCCAGCAACCGATGCGGCGCAGCGCTCAGCTCCGCGGCATCCGGCTTGGCTGTGCCGATATCCATTCCTCGATAGATAAGGGCGGAATCCACACTAATCAACTCTACCGGTAAAATTTTACGCAAAGCGATCGCTAATGCGGTTTTGCCGGAGGCCGTTGGGCCCATTAAAAATATTGCCTTAGGCAGGCTCGCCTTCGTGACATCACTCATCTTTCAGGGCATTCATCGCCGAATGTAAATCAACAGGTTGTAACAGCCCACCCGGCGGCGCTTTGACCAGTTGCGGGCACAAACGTTCAACGTCTGCCAGCACGGCAATAGCCTGCGCCATATTCCACTGCGCATGTTCGCTCGCCAGATTACGCGCTATCCACTGCGCGATGTTGCCAACGTCGAATGCCTTTTGCTGCGCCAGGTAGCCTATCAGTTCAGGAATCAAGATTTGTAAATTTTGTTGTCTTAAGGGTAAAGGCACTGCGCGCACCGTCAAATGTTGGGCATCTGATTGCAGATCGATACCCAGCATGGCCAGCGCCGACTGCGCTTTACCCAGCGCCTCTTTCTCCGCGGCAGACGCTTTGAGCCGCAGCGGGATCAGCAGCGGCTGAGCACAAACCGGCTCGACCTCCGGCGTCAGCTGCGCCTGGCGCAACCAGCGCTCGGCCACCGGCAATGCCAGCAGCGCCAGCTTACCGTCACGTTCCAGCAGCGCGCAATCGCCCCCCACGAGGGTCAACACGCGACCAAAGCTTTGGCTATGGCCGGATAACCCTTCTGCGGCCGGCGTCGACGGCGGGCTTTTACGCTCAGCGGCCGGCGTTTCCAGCAGCTGGCGATACAACGCCCCCTGCTGTTTTTGATAACCCGGCTGCGCGTGCGGCCAGCTGGCGGAGCCCGCAGAAGCGGAGCCGGCCGATGGCCGCGGCGTGTCGCCGTGATAGCCCGGCGCGGCGGGTTCACGCACGGCGGCGGGCTGGGCAAACTGGTTGCCGCCCGCCGCAATACGGTTTTCCGGCACCTGCGGGCGCGCCGGTTGGTCCTCATCGGCCGCCAGCGGCGCGTTAAGCTGCTGCTGAAGCACGCTCAGGACGCCCTGATAGATAAAGTCATGCACCAGACGCGACTGATGGAAACGGACTTCGTGCTTAGCCGGATGGACGTTGACATCCACCTGGTGCGGATCGATCTGCAGATAAAGCACAAATGCGGGCTGCTGATCGGCCCCCAGCTTATCTTCGCAGGCCTGACGAATGGCGTGGTTGATTAAGCGATCACGCATCATGCGGCCGTTGACGTAGCAATACTGAATTTCCGCCAGCGTCGGGTTGGTATGCAGCGGATCGGCCACCCAGCCGCTGAGGGTTAGATCGCCATGCTGCCATTCAATGGCCAGCGCATGGTCGAGAAACGACGTGCCGCAGATCGCCCCTAACCGCCGCTCGCGCTGCCCGCCCTGGGGCACGGCCCGGTACTGACGCACCGCTTTACCGTTGTGGCTGAGGTTAATGGTGACATCGAAACGCGCCAGCGCGATACGCCTGACGATCTCGTCGATATGGCCAAACTCGGTCTTTTCGGTGCGCATAAACTTGCGCCGCGCCGGAGTGTTGTAGAACAGATCCAGCACTTCCAGCGTGGTGCCAACCGGGTGCGCCGCTGGCTTGACGGTCACCTCCTGATCGCGCCCTTCGGCATACGCCTGCCAGGCTTCCTGTTGCTCTGCCGTACGGGAGGTCAGGGTCAGCCTGGCAACCGAGCTAATACTGGCCAGCGCTTCGCCGCGAAAGCCGAGGCTGATGATCGCTTCCAGATCGTCAAGTGAGGCAATCTTACTGGTGGCGTGACGAGCCAACGCCAGCGCCAGCTCGTCTTTTTTGATTCCGCAGCCGTTGTCACGAATACGAATAAGCTTCGCCCCGCCGCGTTCGATATCAATATCAATTCGCGTGGCTCCCGCGTCGAGACTGTTTTCGACCAGCTCCTTGACCACCGACGCCGGACGTTCCACCACCTCACCTGCGGCAATCTGGTTGGCGAGCTGCGGCGGTAGAACCTGAATCGGCATGACTGACTCCTTAATTTATCAACATCTTGCCAGGCGAAGTCGCGCTGGCGGTTTGCGCGGGCTCACCGCGCGGTGCCGACTGCAGCGGATGCTGCATAAAATAGTTACGCAGGCCGTTATAAATGGCTTCGGCCACCTGCTGCTGGTAATTGTCGCTACCCAACAGGCGCTCTTCCCCGGTATTGCTGATAAACCCGGTTTCCACCAGAATCGATGGAATATCCGGTGAGCGCAATACGCCAAGGCTGGCGTGCTCCGGGCGGCGTTTGTGCAGATCGCCCACCCGCTGCAGCTGGCTCAATACGTTTGTCGCCACATCATAGCCAACGCGCTGTGAATGGCCGAACTGTAAATCCAGCACCGCCTGGCTCAGGTAAGGGTCTGACTGGCTGTTCGCCAGCACGTCGCCCGCGCCGCCGAGCAGCTCAGATTGTTTCTCATGCTGCTCAAGCCAGCCCGCCATCTCGCTGTTTGCACGGCGGTTGGACAGCACCCACACCGACGCCCCGGTCGCCTCGCGGTTCGGCGCCGCATCGGCGTGAATCGATACCAGGAAGTTGGCGTTCTGTTTACGCGCGACGTCCGAACGCCCCATCACCGAAATGAAATAGTCGCCATCGCGGGTCATCACCGGCCTGAACATCGGATCAGCGCTGAGCAAAGCGCGCAGCTTGCGGGCGATGGCGATGGTTACGTTCTTCTCTTTAGTGCCGTTCTGACCGATCGCGCCGGGATCCTGACCGCCGTGACCGGCGTCGATGGCGATAATCACCTTATCGTCCGTCGCCACCGCGCGGCTCACCGGGCGCGTCACGCTCTGGCTTTGGCTGCTGCTCATCGCCGTTTGCCGCTCGCTCCCCGATGATTTAAACGGATTACGGGCCGGTTCTGCCGGACGGGAAGGCAAACGCGGTTGCTCCACCCGTTTTGCGACAACCGGTGGCGGAGGAGGCGGCGGCGGGGCATCGGCATTAATGGTGAACACCACGGTATAGTTCGCGCCGTTTTGCTGCTTCACCGCCCGGGTTTTACCATCCTCGGTCAGATCGACCAGCAGGCGCAGAGACTGCGTATCCTGCGGCGTCCCCGCGCGAATGCTTTTCACCAGATTGCTGCCGCTAAACAACAGCGGCAGCCCCTGCAGCACGCCGGTCTGCTTAATATCCAGCGCCACGGTGCGCTTGCCCTGTGGGCTAAACGAGTATTCGGGATCGCCGATAAAACTAATGGTAATACGGGCTTGCTGATCTCCGTTTGAGACCTGGATATCGGATAAACTGGCCGCGGTGGCCTGAATGCTCAACAGCATCAGCGCGGCGGCCAGCCAACTGGTTATGCGATATATCATCCCGTTATCCTTCAGGCTAAACGCGTCAATAAAGACTCACCCAATGAGGAGACCGCCGTTACGCGCGCCTCACGCCCTTGTGCCTGATACGCAAGATGGATTTCGACATCCGGCTCAGGCAGCACACCCGCTCCTTGTTGTGGCCATTCCACCAGGCAGATGGCATCGTCAGCAAAATAATCGCGGATCCCCATAAATTCGAGCTCTTCGGGGTCCGCCAGGCGATAGAGATCGAAGTGATACACCATCAGGTTTTCGAGGGTGTAGGGCTCAACCAGGGTATAGGTCGGGCTTTTGACATTGCCGCGATGGCCCAGCGCCTGCAAAAAGCCACGGCTGAAGGTCGTTTTACCGGCGCCTAAATCGCCGTACAGATAGATGACCGTGGCGCCGGAACAGGCCTGCGCAATACGGTCGCCAAGGTCTAAAGTGGCCTGCTCGTCAGGTAAAGGAATCACTCGGTTAATCATGGTCCAGGTCTATCACATCCGGGTTAACAACACGCCTGAGCGTGGAAAAGAGATCGGTCGCCAGCATCCCGCGACTGCCATCGCGGGCAGCCAGCCGGTCAGCGGCTTCGCCGTGCGCCACGCAGCCGGCGCAGGCAGCATCATACGGCGTCAGGCGTTGCCCTAACAGCGCGGCGATAATGCCGGTCAGCACATCGCCCATTCCGCCGCTGGCCATACCCGCATTGCCGGCATCGATAATACCCATCTCACCTGCTTCGCTGGCCACCACCGTGCCCGCGCCCTTCAGCACGACCACGCCACCGTAACGTTTTACCAGACGCTGTGCAGAAAGTAAGCGATCGCTTTCAATTTCTGCCACGTTGCAGTTCAGCAGACGGGCGGCTTCACCGGGGTGCGGCGTCAGCACCCGATTGTGACGTTTATCGGGATTGATTGCCAGCAGGTTCAACGCATCCGCATCCCACACCATCGGTTTGCGAAAGTTCTCCACCTGACGCAGCGCCTGAGCCCCCCATTCGCTTTGCCCAAGACCCGGACCAATCGCCACCACATCCGCCCATTGCAGACTGTCCGCCAGGCTCTGTGCCGTCAGCTCATGAACCATCAGTTCGGGCCTGGCCGTGACGACAGGCGCAATATTTTCCTTGTGAGTAAGTACTCGCACTAAGCCTGCGCCGGCCCGCAGCGCCGCCTCGCCGGTCATGCGGATGGCGCCTGCGGTACCGCGATCGCCGCCGACGATCGCCAGTTTGCCGTGATCGCCTTTATGCGATGTCGGACGCCGCGGCGGGAGCCAGCCCGCCAGCTGCGAAGCCTCGAAACGTCTCAGCGGGATAGCCTGCCCCGCCAGCCAGCGCTCGAGGCCAAGTGCGTGATAATACAGATGGCCCACGACATCACGGGCTTTACCGGTCAGCAGCCCCGGCTTGAGGCCAATAAATGTCACCGTGCAGTCCGCATCCACCACCGCTCCCGGCGCGGCGCCGGTTTGGGCGTTGAGACCGGAGGGAATATCCAGCGCCACCACCGGCGCCGGATGGGCATTCACCCGCTCGATCAGGGCCGCAACGTGCTCCCGCGGGGCGCTGTGTAGCCCGGTACCGAGCAGCCCGTCAATAATTAACGCAATATCAGGCGGCCAGGGAATATCCGCCGCGTGGATGATGCCGCCCGCGTTCAGCCACTCCTCACGCGCGGCGCTGGCCTCTTCCGGTAGCGGTTTCTCGCCCTCCAGCGCCAGCAGCGTGACGGCGATACCTTCCGCCTGCGCCAGACGCGCCACGACATAACCGTCGCCGCCGTTATTGCCATGACCGCAGAGAATCAGCCAGTGCCGACGCTCGGGATAGTCGGCCCTCGCTCGTTGAAAAGCGGCATCGCCCGCCCGCCGCATCAGCTCAAACAGCGTCAGTCCGAGCGCGTCCGCCGCCTCTTTTTCCGCACGGCGCAGCGCATCCGCAGGCCAGATGAAGTGTGGTATACTGACAAGGTTTTTCGTCATTGTATGGTCCATCATGTCTCAGCCCCTCGATCTCAATAAGTTAGCGCAGCAAATCAAGCAATGGGGCACTGAACTGGGGTTCCAGCAGGTCGGCATCACCGATACCGATCTCAGCGCCAGCGAGCCTAAGCTGCAGGCATGGCTGGACAAACAGTACCATGGCGAAATGGAATGGATGGCGCGCCACGGGATGATGCGCGCGCGGCCGCATGAACTTCTGCCCGGTACGTTACGCGTGATTAGCGTGCGGATGAACTATCTCCCCGCCAACGCCGCTTTCGCCCGCACTCTGAAAGATCCCGCGCTGGGTTACGTCAGCCGTTATGCCCTTGGGCGTGATTATCATAAACTGTTACGTAACCGCCTGAAAAAACTCGGTGAGATGATTCAGGAACAGTGTGCTTCGCTCAATTTTAGACCGTTTGTCGATTCTGCGCCCATTCTGGAGCGCCCTTTGGCGGAAAAAGCCGGTCTGGGCTGGACCGGGAAGCACTCCCTGATTCTCAACCGCGATGCCGGATCGTTCTTTTTCCTCGGCGAACTGCTCATCGATATTCCGCTCCCCATCGACCAGCCGGTAACGGAAGAGTGCGGGCGCTGCGTCGCCTGCATGACGATCTGCCCCACCGGAGCGATCGTCGAGCCCTATACCGTCGATGCCCGCCGCTGCATCTCCTATCTGACCATTGAGCTGGAAGGCGCCATTCCGGAGGAGTTCCGCCCGCTGATCGGCAACCGTATCTATGGTTGCGATGACTGCCAGCTGATTTGCCCGTGGAACCGCTTCTCGCAGTTAACGGACGAAGAGGATTTCAGCCCGCGTAAAGCGCTGCACGCGCCGCCGCTGGTGGAACTGTTTGCGTGGAGTGAAGCCCATTTTCTCAAGGTCACGGAGGGGTCGGCGATTCGCCGCATCGGTCACCTGCGCTGGCTACGGAATATTGCCGTGGCGTTGGGCAATGCCGCCTGGGATGAAGCGAATCTTATCGCCCTGGAAAGTCGCCGAGGTGAGCACCCACTACTCGATGAACACATTGAGTGGGCGGTGGCGCAGCAAATCGACAAGCGCAATGCCAACGTGGTTGACGTGCAGTTGCCGAAAAAGCAGCGTCTGGTCAGGGTGATTGAGAAAGGGCTACCGCGGGATGCCTGATTCATTCACAGGCTGTGAATAAAAACAAAAACACATTGCGTTTCAACGCGCAGACGTACGTCAAGTGATCGCATTAACACTTTGAAATGAAATTTTATTGTTAAATTTCAATCAGATAAGTTGATATTATTCACATGATGAAGTTTTTCATCGTGAACTGTTCAGACTTTAACCTGTGGATAACTCTGTTCACAGTATTTTCCGTATGACAACGGAAAGCATCCCCGGCGCTGTTTGCACTGTGGATAAACTGAACTGAAGAAGAAATTTTGGAGCGGGAAACGAGACTCGAACTCGCGACCCCGACCTTGGCAAGGTCGTGCTCTACCAACTGAGCTATTCCCGCTTGGGTGTGGTGACTTTCAAATTTTGGAGCGGGAAACGAGACTCGAACTCGCGACCCCGACCTTGGCAAGGTCGTGCTCTACCAACTGAGCTATTCCCGCTTGGGTATGGTGCTTTCAAATTTTGGAGCGGGAAACGAGACTCGAACTCGCGACCCCGACCTTGGCAAGGTCGTGCTCTACCAACTGAGCTATTCCCGCGTACTTCTTTTGCCATATTTCCATGGCGCCGTGATGCGCATTTCTGCTTCGTCACGGGAGGCGCATTATACGAGAATTCGATTTACCTGCAACCCCCCTGCGAACACTTTTTTGCGTTTTTTGTCTGAGTGGACACTTTCTCGCCAGATACTCCAGCGAATTGTACAAATAAGCATCCGACAAGGCAAAATAACTTTTTCCAGCTGCGCTAAAGGCGCAAAATCGCTCAGATTTGTGGGTGCGCGATACCCGCTGACGGTCAACCACACTGACAAACAGGGAATTTTACATGAGAAGAGCGCTTTCCGTCCTGCTGCTGACCACTCTGGTCGCAGGAACAGCTGCGGCGACGACGCTGCACTTTGGCACCACGACGGCCAATCCGCCCTTTGAAACCGTTAATGCGAAAAACCAGCCCCTGGGTTTCGACATCGATCTGGCCCAGGCGCTGTGCAAACAGATGCAGGCCGAATGCAAATTTACGCCGCAGAACTTCAATACCCTGATACCGGCGCTGCGCTTTAAGAAATTTGACGCCATCATCGCCGGCATTGAGGTCATTCCGATGCGCGAAAAACAGGTGGCCTTCACCCAGCCCTATCGCCAGACGCTCTCCGGGGTGGTGGTGACCGCAAAAGACGCCGCCCACCGCTTTGCCGATCTGAAGGGCAAGAAGCTCGGCGTCGTCAAAGGCACCGTCCACCAGCACTATCTGCACGATAAACAAAAAGGCGTCAACGTCATCGTATACGACAATGACGCCAGCGCATTGGGCGCGCTGAAGGACGGGAGCGTGAATGGCGTGATGGGCGACCTGGCGACCCTCGACCCGTGGCTGCAGGACAATCCTGACTACGCCATGATGGATGAGCGGGCAACCGACCCCCGGTACTACGGCAAGCAATACGCAATTGCGGTGCGTAAAGACGACCCGGAGTTGCTCAATGCAATCAATGCCGCGCTGGCGGTGGTGAAAGTATCGCCGGAGTTCCAGGCGATGGAACAGAAGTGGTTTAAATAGCGCGTGACTGCCGGGGCCGACTCACCCCGGCGGGGCGATTACAGCTTGATAAAGTTCTCACGATAGTAAGCCAGTTCCGCAACCGACTCACGGATATCATCCATCGCCTGATGGGTGCCCTGCTTTTTGAAGCCCGCGAGGATTTCCGGCTTCCAGCGGCGCGCCAGCTCTTTCAGCGTGCTGACGTCGAGGTAGCGGTAGTGGAAATAGGCTTCCAGCTCCGGCATATATTTGAACAGGAAGCGGCGATCCTGACCAATGCTGTTACCGCAGATCGGCGATTTGCCCGCCGGTACCCACTGCTTAAGAAACTCCAGGGTCGCCAGCTCCGCTTCGCGATCGCCCAGGGTACTGGCCTTGACGCGTTCCACCAGCCCGCTCCCGGTATGGGTACGCACGTTCCACTCGTCCATCAGCGCCAGCTGCGCGTCCGACTGGTGTACCGCGATCGTCGGCCCTTCCGCCAGAATATTCAGGTGGGCATCGGTCACCAGGGTGGCGATTTCAATAATGCGATCGCGCTCCGGATCCAGCCCTGTCATTTCAAGATCGATCCAAATGAGGTTGTTTTCATCTGCACTCATGCTATTTTCCACCCATAATTTTACCATCCGGGCCCGTAAGATTTCACGATGCAGGCTGACCAACGCACCAGCATCTTGAAGGATGACGGGTCGATATTCATCTAAGATAGCGTGTATCATAGAGGTTTTGCCCACTTAGGGCGACCAGGAGCCAGTTCGATTGAGTAAAAATAAACTCTCCAAAGGCCAACAGCGCCGCGTGAAGGCCAACCATCAGCGCCGCCTGAAAACGACTTCGGAGAAGGCCGATTACGATGACAATCTGTTTGGTGAAACATCTGAAGGGATCGTCATCAGCCGCTTTGGCATGCATGCCGATGTCGAATCCGCCGATGGCAGCGTTCACCGCTGCAATATTCGCCGTACGATCCGTTCCCTAGTGACCGGCGATCGCGTCGTCTGGCGACCGGGCAAAGACGCCGCCGACGGCGTCAATGTAAAAGGGATTGTTGAAGCGGTACACGATCGGACCTCCGTTCTGACCCGCCCGGACTTTTACGATGGCGTCAAACCCATCGCCGCCAATATCAATCAAATCGTCATTGTTTCCGCGATTCTGCCGGAGCTGTCATTAAACATTATTGACCGCTACCTGGTGGCCTGCGAAACGCTGGACGTTGAGCCGCTGATTGTGCTCAACAAGACCGACCTGCTCGACGACGACGGCATGGCCTTTGTTAACGAGCAGATGGATATCTATCGTGAAATTGGCTATCACGTGCTGATGGTTTCCAGCCGCACTCAGGATGGCCTCAAACCGCTTGAAGAGGCGCTCACCGACCGTATCAGTATCTTTGCCGGGCAGTCCGGGGTGGGTAAATCCAGCCTGCTCAACGCGCTGCTGGGTCTGCATGAAGATCAGATCCTGACCAATGACGTCTCTGACAACTCCGGTCTCGGCCAGCACACCACCACCGCCGCTCGCCTCTATCACTTCCCGCACGGCGGCGATGTGATTGATTCCCCTGGGGTACGGGAATTCGGCCTCTGGCATCTGGATGCGGAACAAATCACCCACGGCTTTGTCGAATTCCATGATTATTTAGGCCGTTGCAAATATCGCGACTGCAAGCACGATACCGATCCGGGCTGTGCGATTCGTGAGGCGGTAGAAAACGGCAATATCGCCGAAAGCCGTTTTGAAAACTACCACCGCATTCTGGAAAGCATGACGCAGGTACAGGTAAAGACGCGTAAAAGCTTTTCATCATCCGATGACTGACATTTAAGCTGAGCATCGTTAGAATCGTCCCCCTTTTTTTCAGATCCCCGCTGATTTGCGGGGTCAGGAACGACAAATAATGGCCTGGAGGCTACCTTGTTAAACGATCTTAAACTTTCACTGCAATACATTCTGCCTAAACTGTGGCTCACCCGCCTCGCAGGCTGGGGTGCGAGCAAACGAGCGGGTTGGCTGACGAAGCTGGTCATCGATCTGTTCGTGAAATACTACAAGGTCGACATGAAAGAGGCGCAAAAGCCCGATACCGCCAGCTACCGCACCTTTAACGATTTCTTCGTCCGTCCGCTGCGCGACGAGGTGCGTCCGCTGAACACCGATCCCAACGTGCTGGTGATGCCTGCCGACGGGGTCATCAGTCAGCTTGGTGCCATCGAAGACGACAAAATTTTGCAGGCGAAAGGCCACAACTACACCCTGGAAGCGCTGCTGGCCGGTAACTACCAGATGGCCGACCTGTTCCGCAATGGCAGCTTCGCCACCACCTATCTGTCGCCGCGTGACTATCACCGCGTCCATATGCCGTGCAACGGCATCCTGCGCGAAATGATCTACGTTCCGGGGGATCTGTTCTCCGTTAACCATCTGACCGCGCAGAACGTGCCAAATCTGTTTGCCCGTAACGAGCGCGTGATCTGCCTGTTTGATACTGAATTTGGCCCGATGGTGCAAATTCTGGTGGGCGCGACCATTGTCGGCAGCATCGAGACCGTGTGGTCCGGTACCATTACCCCGCCGCGCGAAGGGGTGCTCAAGCGCTGGACCTGGCCGGCGGGCGACAGTGAAGGCTCTGTGGCGCTGCTGAAAGGCCAGGAGATGGGTCGCTTTAAGCTTGGTTCAACGGTGATCAACCTGTTTGCCCCGGGCAAGGTGAAACTGGTTGAACAGCTGCAAAGTCTCTCGCAAACCAAACTCGGCCAGCCGCTGGCGACCGCCGTTGAGACCCTGTCCACGGCAGCAGACGACGTCAGCCCGCTGAGCGGCGCGACACAAGATGAAGGTTAATTCCTGACAAAAAGGGTTATGCCGTGCGTCTGATATATATTTTCCTGCTGGCCTGGAGCCTCAGTCTGGGGGCGTACGCCGCGACAGCCCCCGATGCGAAACAGATAGCTCAGGAACTGGAACAGGCGAAGGCGGCAAAACCCGCCCAGCCTGGCACCGTTGAAGCTTTACAGTCGGCGCTGAACGCGCTTGAGGAGCGTAGCGCCTCCCTTGAGCGCGCCCGCCAGTATCAGCAGGTTATCGATAACTTCCCCAAACTGTTCCAGACCCTGCGCTCACAGATTAACAACCTGTCCGACGAACCACGCCAGGTCGCCACTAACCTCTCCTCAGATGCGCTGAACCAGGAGATCCTTCAGGTCAGCAGCCAGCTGCTTGAAGCCAGCCGCCAGGCGCAGCAGGAGCAGGAGCGCGCGCGCGATATTGCCGATTCGCTTAATCAGCTTCCTCAGCAGCAGACCGACGCGCGTCGTCAGCTGAACGACGTTGAGCGCCGCGTCGGCACGCAGACCAGCAATACCCCGCTGGCGCAGGCCCAGAATCTCGCCCTGCAGGCGGAATCAGCGCGTCTGAAAGCGCTGGTCAACGAGCTGGATTTGGCACAGCTTTCCGCCAACAACCGTCAGGAGCTGTCGCGGATGCGCGGCGATCTGGCGCAAAAGCAGGGCAAGCTGCTCGACGGTTACCTGCAGGCGTTACGCAATCAGCTCAACAGCCAGCGCCAGCGCGAAGCGGAAAAAGCGCTGGAGAGTACCGAGCTGCTGGCGGAGAACAGCGAAAACCTGCCGCCGGAAATCGTGGCGCAGTTCAAAGTCAACCGCGAGCTCTCGCAGGCGCTGAATCAGCAGGCCCAGCGGATGGATCTGGTCGCCTCCCAGCAACGTCAGGCGACCAGTCAGACGCTGCAGGTCCGCCAGGCGCTCAATACCCTGCGCGAGCAGTCCCAGTGGCTGGGGTCGTCCAACCTGCTGGGTGAGGCCCTACGCGCTCAGGTCGCCCGTCTGCCGGAAACGCCGAAACCGCAGCAGCTGGATACCGAAATGGCCCAGCTGCGGGTACAGCGCCTGCATTATGAGGATCTGCTCGGCAGCCAGCCGAAGCTGCGCTTGCTGCGCCAGGCGAACGGAGAGCCGCTGACCAGCGAACAGAACCGCATTCTTGAAGCTCAGCTGCGCACGCAAACCGAACTGCTCAACTCGCTACTGCAGGGCGGCGATACGCTGATTCTGGAGCTGACCAAGCTGAAAGTCTCCAATGGTCAACTTGAAGATGCCCTGAAAGAGATCAACGAAGCGACGCACCGCTATCTGTTCTGGACCTCGGATGTCAGCCCGATCGGCTTTTCATGGCCGTTGGAAATCGTCCGCGATCTGCGCCGCCTGGTATCTCTGGATACCGTCAGCCAGCTTGGCAAAGCCAGCGCCATGATGTTAACCAGCAAGGAGACGCTGCTGCCGCTGTTCGGCGCGCTGATTCTGGTTGGCTTCAGCATCAGCTCGCGCCGCCACTTCACCCGCTTCCTTGAGCGCTCCAGCGCCCGCGTCGGCAAAGTCACCCAGGATCACTTCTGGCTCACGCTCCGCACGGTGTTCTGGTCGATTCTGGTGGCCTCCCCGCTCCCGGTGCTGTGGATGACCCTGGGCTATGGCCTGCAATCTGCCTGGCCCTTCCCGTTGGCGGTGGCGATTGGCGAGAGCGTCACCGCCACGGTGCCGCTGCTATGGGTGGTGATGGTTTGCGCCACCTTCGCGCGCCCGAACGGTCTGTTTATCGCTCACTTCGGCTGGCCGCGAAACCGGGTCAGCAAAGCCATGCGCTACTATCTGATGAGCATCGGGCTGATCGTACCGCTGATTATCGCGCTGATTATGTTTGATAATCTTAACGATCGTGAGTTCTCCGCTTCGCTCGGCCGCCTGTGCTTCCTGCTGATTTGCGGGGCGCTGGCGCTGGTCACCTTAAGTCTGAAGCACGCTGGAATCCCGCTGTATCTCGATAAAGAAGGGAGCGGCAATAACATGGTGAACCGCATGCTGTGGAACCTGCTGCTGGGCGCGCCGTTAATCGCGATGCTGGCGGCGGCGATCGGCTATCTGGCCACCGCGCAGGCGCTGCTGGCAAGGCTGGAAACCTCGGTCGCCATCTGGTTCCTGCTGCTGGTGGTGTACCACATCATCCGCCGCTGGATGCTGATTCAGCGCCGTCGTCTGGCCTTCGATCGCGCGAAGCATCGCCGGGCGGAGATCCTTGCCCAGCGCGCCCGCGGCGAGGATGACGTCGCCCACGCCAGCAGCCCGGAAGGATCGGCGGAAACCGAAGTGAGCGAGATCGACCTCGATGCCATCAGCACCCAGTCCCTGCGCCTGGTGCGTTCGCTGCTGATGCTGATCGCGCTGGTGTCGGTGATCGTCCTGTGGTCAGAAATTCACTCGGCGTTCGGCTTCCTTGAGAATATCTCGCTGTGGGACGTCACCTCGACGGTTCAGGGCGTGGAAAGCCTTGAGCCTATTACCCTCGGCGCCGTGCTGATCGCTATCCTGGTGCTGATTATCACCACCCAGCTGGTGCGCAACCTTCCGGCGCTGCTGGAGCTGGCGATTCTGCAGCACCTCGATCTCACCCCGGGTACCGGGTACGCCATCACCACCATCACCAAATATTTGCTGATGCTGATTGGCGGCCTGATGGGCTTCTCGATGATCGGCATTGAATGGGCGAAACTGCAGTGGCTGGTCGCCGCGCTCGGCGTCGGTCTTGGTTTTGGTTTACAGGAGATCTTCGCCAACTTTATCTCCGGCCTGATTATCCTGTTTGAAAAACCGATTCGTATTGGCGACACGGTGACGATCCGCGATCTGACCGGTAGCGTCACCCGTATCAATACCCGCGCGACAACCATCAGCGACTGGGACCGCAAAGAGATTATCGTGCCTAACAAGGCCTTTATCACCGAGCAGTTCATCAACTGGTCGCTCTCTGACTCGGTGACCCGCGTGGTGTTAACCATCCCGGCCCCGGCGGATGCGAATACGGAAGAAGTGACGCAGATCCTGATTGCCGCCGCGCACCGCTGTTCACTGGTGATCGATACGCCGGCGCCAGAGGCTTTCCTCGTCGACCTGCAGCAGGGGATTCAGATTTTCGAGCTGCGTATCTACGCCGCCGAGATGGGACACCGTATGCCGCTGCGTCACGAGCTACACCAGCTGATTCTGGCAGGCTACCGCGAGCACGGTATTGATATGCCGTTCCCGCCGTTCCAGATGCGCCTGGAAAGCATTGATGGCAGAAAAAGCAGCAGAGCGCTGACGTCGGCAGGGAAATCCAGCCGCACGGCGGGAGGTCTGTAAGGCGGGTCACGCCAGCGAGGCGCGAACGCCATTCGCCAGCAATAACGCTTCCCCTGGCCAGCTGGCTAAGGGAAGCCGCTGAACGGTCAGGCGCGATCGACGGTAAAAGCGATCACGTCGCTGATACTTTCAGCGCCCAGCGCCAGCATCACCACCCGATCCACTCCCAGCGCCACGCCGGAGCAGTCCGGCAGGCCGGCCTGCAGCGCGCCCAGCAGGTTAGTGTCAATCGGCTGCTGCGGCAGGCCACGGGCCGCACGTTTGCGGTTATCCTGCTCGAAACGCTGCTGCTGTTCACGGGCGTCGGTCAGTTCGTGGAAACCATTCGCCAGCTCAATGCCCTTGTAATAGACCTCAAAGCGCTCCGCCACCCGGTGATCTTCGGTACTGATCTGCGCCAGCGAGGCCTGGCTTGCCGGGAAATGATAAACAAAGGTCGGACGATCTTTACCAATATGCGGCTCGACGCCCATAGTAAACAGCAGCTGCAGCAAAGTATCCCGGTCTTCTTCGCTATCGGCGATATTGCTCAGATCGAGCTTCGCCGCCGCTTCGCGCAGCTGCGTTTTATCTGCCGACAGGGGATCAAGCTCAAGGTGACGCTGGAAGGCCTGCTGATAGGAGAGGCTCTCCGCCGGCTGACACTCCAGAACCTGCTGGAGCAAATCATCCACTTCGTTGATCAGACGATACATGTCATAGCACGGACGATACCACTCCAGCATGGTGAATTCCGGGTTGTGGTGACGCCCCATCTCTTCATTGCGGAAGCTACGACATAGCTGGAACACCGGACCACAGCCGGCAGCTAGCAGCCGCTTCATATGGTATTCCGGGCTGGTCATCAGATAGAGATCCATCCCTTGCGAATAGCCCGGGCCGACGAAACGGGTTTGAAACGGGACCAGGTGAATATCTGTCACCGTTGCCTGACTCATGCAAGGCGTCTCCACCTCCAGTACGCCGCGGTCGCTAAAGAAACGGCGAATTTCCGCCATTATCGCCGCACGTTTTAACAGATTTGGAATGGACGCGCTCGGCTGCCAGGTTGCCGTCTCGCTCATGTTACTTTCTCCGATTTCATACAAGGGCACGAAGTCTACTCGTAACCGTCGGGTGAAACAAATTTTGTGCGAACCGTCCCCTCTCTGCCATTCATAAAATTTATTGGTGCCGTAGGTTCATCACCATTACTGATAAACAGGCGCACAGATTGATAAAAAAATCGAACACGTCAATTTTCCCCACTAACCCTGAGGCTATACTCCTTTACCTATAAAGGAGCAGTGCCACATTTTCGCCAGTCCGGCGGCGAAATAAACAAAAACTGGAGGAATGTCGTGCAAACTTTTCAAGCCGATCTTGCCGTAATTGGCGCTGGCGGAGCAGGTCTTCGTGCCGCAATCGCCGCGGCGCAGGCCAATCCAAATGCCAAAATAGCACTAATTTCAAAAGTCTATCCCATGCGTAGCCATACCGTGGCGGCAGAAGGCGGCTCGGCCGCCGTGGCGCAGGATCATGATAGCTTTGAGTACCATTTTCACGATACCGTCGCCGGCGGCGACTGGCTCTGCGAGCAGGATGTCGTCGACTATTTCGTCCATCATTGCCCCACGGAAATGACCCAGCTCGAACAGTGGGGCTGCCCGTGGAGCCGGCGCCCGGACGGCAGCGTCAACGTGCGCCGCTTCGGGGGGATGAAAATCGAACGCACGTGGTTCGCCGCCGATAAGACCGGTTTCCATATGCTGCACACCCTGTTCCAGACCGCCCTTCAGTTCCCGCAAATCCAACGCTTCGATGAACATTTCGTCCTCGATATTCTGGTCGACGACGGTCAGGCCCGCGGCCTGGTGGCGATGAATATGATGGAGGGTTCGCTGGTACAGATCCGCGCAAATGCGGTGGTACTGGCGACCGGCGGCGCAGGACGCGTCTATCGCTATAACACCAACGGCGGCATCGTCACCGGCGATGGTATGGGGATGGCGCTGCGCCACGGCGTGCCGCTGCGCGATATGGAGTTCGTCCAATATCACCCTACCGGGCTGCCGGGCTCCGGTATTCTGATGACCGAAGGCTGCCGCGGCGAAGGCGGTATCCTGGTCAATAAAAACGGCTACCGCTATCTGCAGGATTACGGCATGGGGCCGGAAACGCCGCTGGGCGAGCCGAAAAACAAATATATGGAGCTCGGTCCGCGCGACAAAGTCTCCCAGGCTTTCTGGCATGAATGGCGTAAAGGCAACACCATCCCGACGCCGCGCGGCGACGTGGTATACCTTGATTTACGCCATCTGGGCGAGAAAAAGCTGCTTGAGCGTCTGCCGTTTATCTGTGAGCTGGCGAAAGCCTACGTCGGCGTTGACCCGGTAAAAGAGCCGATTCCGGTACGCCCGACCGCGCACTACACCATGGGCGGCATTGAAACCGACCAGCAGTGCGAAACCCGTATTCAAGGTCTGTTCGCCGTGGGCGAATGCTCCTCCGTCGGCCTGCATGGCGCCAACCGTCTTGGTTCCAACTCGCTGGCAGAACTGGTGGTGTTTGGCCGTCTTGCCGGTGAACAGGCGATGACGCGCGCGGCGCAAGCCGGAGAGGCCAACGGCACGGCGCTGGATGCACAGGCGGCGGATGTCGAAAAACGCCTGAAAGACCTCATCAATCAGGACGGTAACGAGAACTGGGCGAAAATTCGCGATGAGATGGGTCTGGCGATGGAAGAAGGCTGCGGTATCTACCGCACGCCGGAACTGATGCAGAAAACCATCGATAAGCTGGCGGAGCTGCAGGAGCGCTTTAAGCGCGTGCGCATCACCGACAGCTCCAGCGTCTTCAACACCGACCTGCTCTACACCATCGAACTGGGCCACGGCCTGAACGTCGCCGAATGTATGGCGCACTCCGCTATTGCCCGCAAAGAGTCCCGCGGCGCGCATCAGCGCCTGGATGAAGGCTGCACCGAGCGTGATGATGTCAATTTCCTCAAACATACGCTCGCTTTCCGCGATACAGACGGCACCACTCACCTGGATTACGGCGAGGTGAAAATCACCACTCTGCCGCCGGCGAAACGCGTATATGGCGCAGAAGCGGAAGCGGCCGAGAAGAAGGAGACGGCAAATGGCTGAGATGAAAAACCTCAAAATCGAAGTGGTGCGCTACAACCCGGAAGTGGACACCGCCCCGCACAGCGCGTTCTATGAAGTCCCTTATGATGAGCAAACCTCGCTGCTCGACGCGCTGGGCTATATCAAAGATAACCTCGCGGCGGATCTCAGCTATCGCTGGTCCTGCCGCATGGCGATTTGCGGTTCCTGCGGGATGATGGTCAACAAAGTGCCGAAGCTGGCGTGTAAAACCTTCCTGCGGGAATACACCAAAGGCATTAAGGTCGAGGCGCTGGCCAACTTCCCGATTGAGCGCGATCTGGTGGTCGATATGACCCACTTTATCGAAAGTCTGGAGGCCATTAAGCCCTATATTATTGGCAATCCGCGCACCCCGGAGCAGGGGCCGAACAAGCAAACGCCGGCGCAGATGGCGAAATACCATCAGTTCTCCGGCTGCATCAACTGCGGACTGTGCTACGCCGCCTGCCCGCAGTTTGGCCTCAATCCGGAGTTTATCGGCCCGGCGGCCATCACCCTCGCCCATCGCTACAACGAAGACAGCCGCGATCGCGGTAAGAAGGAACGTATGGCGCAGCTTAACGGCAAGAACGGCGTCTGGACCTGCACCTTCGTGGGCTACTGCTCGGAAGTGTGTCCGAAGCACGTCGACCCGGCGGCCGCCATTCAGCAGGGCAAGGTAGAGAGTTCGAAAGACTTTCTTATCGCCACCCTGAAACCACGCTAAGGAGTGCATGATGACGACTAAACGCAAACCCTATGTGCGGCCGATGACGTCCACCTGGTGGAGAAAACTGCCGTTTTATCGCTTCTATATGGTGCGTGAAGGAACCGCAGTGCCCACGGTATGGTTCAGCATCGTGCTGATTTACGGGCTGTTTGCCCTCAAGCACGGGGCCGAAAGCTGGGCGGGTTACGTGGGTTTCCTACAAAACCCGATTGTGGTGATTCTGAACCTGATCACCCTTGCGGCAGCGCTGCTGCACAGTAAAACCTGGTTTGAGCTGGCGCCGAAAGCCGCCAATATCATTATCAAAGGCGAGAAAATGGGGCCAGGGCCGGTTATTAAAGGGCTTTGGGTGGTGACCGCGGTGGTGACCGTGGCGGTTCTGCTTGTCGCCCTGTTCTGGTAAGGAGGCTGAAATGATCGATCCCAATCCAAAACGTTCCGATGAACCGGTATTCTGGGGGCTGTTTGGCGCAGGCGGTATGTGGGGCGCGATTGTCGCGCCGGTGATAGTGCTGCTGGTCGGCATCCTGCTGCCGTTAGGTCTGGCGCCAGGCGACGCGTTCAGCTACGAACGCGTGCTGGGCTTTGCCCAAAGCTTTGTCGGCCGCACCTTCCTCTTCCTGATGATCGTCCTGCCGCTGTGGTGCGGGCTCCACCGTATCCATCACGCGATGCATGACCTGAAAATTCATGTGCCGAACGGGAAATGGGTCTTCTACGGGCTGGCCGCGATCCTGACCGTGGTGACCCTGGTCGGCGTGTTATTTATTTAATCGCCCTGATGCCCGGTAACATTCTGCTACCGGGCTCTCCTTTGCAGAAAATATCCCCCCGCTTTTTCCCGGCAGAATCTACACTTAGCTAAAAAGCCCGCAAGGAAAATGCTATGCGTACGCTGCCAATTATTGCGGTTATTGCCGCCTCGTTTCTGGTCGTAGCCTGTAGCACTCCGACACCGCCACAAGGCGTCACGGTGGTAAGCCCTTTTGACACCCAGCGCTATCTCGGCACCTGGTATGAAATCGCTCGCTTCGATCATCGCTTTGAAAGTGGTCTGGAAAAAGTGACCACCACCTACGGTCTGCGCGGCGACGGCGGGCTGGATGTGGTGAACAAAGGCTATAACCCCGATCGGGGCATATGGCAGAAAACCGATGGCGTGGCGTACTTCACCGGTCAGCCCACCCGGGCGGCGATGAAGGTCTCTTTTTTTGGCCCTTTCTACGGCGGCTACAACGTGATCGCCCTGGATAAGGAGTATCGCTACGCGCTGGTTTGCGGACCGGATCGCGATTATCTCTGGCTGCTGGCGCGCACGCCGAAGATCTCACCAGAGGTCAAACAGCAGATGCTGGACATTGCCACCCGGCAGGGCTTCGACGTGAGCAAGTTCATCTGGGTCAATCAGCGCTATGAGTGAGCGCGCGGTGGTTAGTGCGCGCTGATCTTCAGGCCGATAATACCGACCACGATACACGCCAGGCTGGCAATGCGCATCGCGCTGGCTGATTCACCCAGCAGGACGATGCCGGTGATGGCTGCGCCAACCGCGCCAATCCCCGTCCAGACGGCATAGGCGGTCCCCACCGGCAGGGTTTTCATCGCCCACGACAGCAGCGCCATACTGAGCACCATCGCGATGATGGTGATCGCGCTGGGTAGCAGGCGGCTAAAACCGTGGGTGTATTTCAGGCCAACCGCCCAGACCACTTCCAGCAGGCCGGCGATAAACAAAACGAACCAGGACATACGACTCCTTGATGGGGCCGTCCCCGGATGCGATGCGCTTACGGGTCGTCCCGCAAGGTGGATGAAAAACGCAGGGATTATAAACAACGTGCCTGAAGATGGGAAGAACGGTACGGCCGGTGACCGTACCGTCAGGTCTATTGCTGGGCTTTCGTCGCCGCACCGGAAATGGCACTGCCGCCTTCTGAAATATCCTGACCAACACCACGCGTCGTGTTGCATGCGGTCAACACTGAAGAAAGGGCCAAAACCGTAAAGAACGCTGCAATCGCTTTTTTCACCATAATATCATCCTTATTACCAGTTTTAGTTATCGTGCCCTATAAGCATAGACAACCTGGCCCGGGATGAAGGGATCTCAGCGTTTTTTAAGAGAAAAAGAGGTATCAAACGGCTGATTTAAGCGAAACGGCGCCGCGAGAGGAGATGATGAAGCAAAAGGAGCGGATAACAGGGCGTTTAACTGACGGCGCGCGAAATCGCATGCCCCAGTCCCTGAACGTCTTCGCCAAAGCCGCGGGCGGTATTACAGCCAGTCAGCAAAACAGCGCTCAGCAACAGCAATGCCAGAAGCCAGGTCGTGTTGTTCATTCTTCCTTGCCTGCAGTAGCAGGCGCAGCACGCTGCTGCGCCAACCATCTTATGACATGAATTACTTCACGCGGGATACGTATTCGCCAGAGCGGGTATCCACTTTGATGACTTCGCCAATCTGGACAAACAGCGGAACTTTCACCACTGCGCCAGTTGACAGCGTTGCCGGTTTACCGCCGGTACCTGCGGTGTCACCTTTCAGACCCGGATCGGTTTCAACGATTTCCAGTTCAACAAAGTTCGGCGGGGTGACGGAGATCGGCTGGCCGTTCCACAGAGTCACGATGCACTCCGCCTGATCCAGCAGCCATTTCGCGTTATCGCCTACGGCTTTCGCATCGGCAGCCAGCTGCTCAAACGTGGAGTTGTTCATGAAGTGATAGAACTCACCGTCGTTGTACAGGTAAGTCAGGTTCATATCAACAACGTCCGCGCCTTCCGCAGAGTCGGTAGATTTGAAGGTTTTTTCAACACGGGTACCGGTCAGCAGGCGGCGCAGCTTAACGCGCGCGAAAGCCTGGCCTTTACCTGGTTTCACGAATTCACTCGCTTCAACGGCGTAAGGTTCGCCGTCCATCATGATTTTAAGACCGGCACGAAAATCGTTGCTATAGTAAGTCGCCATAAGGCCCTCTAAATTTGTTAATTGGTAGCTAAGCCACAAAATGGCGCATATTGTAACCCTAAATACCCCATCCAGAGAAGATTGGTTAACGCAACTTGCAGATGTTGTGACCAGTCCTGACGAACTGCTGCATCTTTTAAATGTAGACAATGATGCGAACCTGCTGGCGGGACGCGACGCAAAACGTCTCTTCGCCCTGCGCGTGCCGCGGGCGTTTATCGCCCGCATGGAGCCGGGAAACCCCAACGATCCTCTTCTTCGTCAGGTACTTACCTCACAAGAAGAGTTTATTGCGGCCCCGGGTTTTTCTACCGATCCGCTGGAAGAACAGCACAGCGTGGTACCGGGTCTGCTGCATAAATACCGCAACCGGGCGCTGCTGCTGGTCAAGGGCGGCTGCGCGGTAAATTGCCGCTATTGTTTCCGCCGACACTTCCCGTACGCCGAAAATCAGGGCAATAAGCGCAACTGGCAGGCGGCGCTGCAGTATATTGCCGCACATCCGCAGCTCGATGAGATTATTTTTTCCGGCGGCGACCCGCTGATGGCGAAAGATCATGAACTGGACTGGCTGCTCACGCAGCTGGAAGCCATCCCGCACGTCAAACGCCTGCGCATCCACAGCCGCCTGCCGGTGGTCATCCCGGCGCGGATTACCGACGCGCTGGTCTCGCGCCTTGCCGGCTCGTCGTTGCAGGTGCTGCTGGTCAATCACAGCAACCATGCCAATGAAATCGATGCCGATTTCCGCGCGGCGATGATGCGCTTACGCACGGCAGGCGTGACGCTGCTCAATCAAAGCGTGCTTCTGCGCGGCGTTAACGATAATGCGCAAACGCTGGCCGATTTGAGCAATGCCCTGTTCGACGCCGGGGTGATGCCCTACTACCTGCACGTTCTGGATAAAGTCCAGGGCGCGGCCCATTTTATGGTCGAAGATGAAGAGGCCCGGGCCATCATGCGTGAGCTGCTGACGCTGGTTTCAGGGTATATGGTGCCGAGGCTGGCGCGAGAAATCGGCGGTGAGCCCAGCAAGACGCCGCTGGATTTAGGCTTGAAACAACATTCGTGAAAAGGCCCGCCGGGGAAATACTGGCAGACCCTCGATTGACAGACTGACCTGAACGCGCGGAGATCGCCGGGCCTCTCTTACCGTCGACGGGAGAGGCCCGGAATCACATCAGTTCGGGCACTTATAGACCTGACCGTTCATTTCACTGTCGGTCGGCACAAAGCTCGACAGCAGGTTCTGCGTCGGGCTGCTGACGCCATAAATCACGTTGCCGCCCATCGCGGCGGCCTGGTTGCGCAGTGCGTTAGCGGCGCCACGCATGGATCCGCCTTCATCACCGTTCTGACCGGACAGCCAGTTGCTCTGCTTACCCGTCGCGGTCCCCAGCAGCTGGCAATCCGCACCCGGCTTCTCTTCAACAAAGCGTACGCCCTGTCCGCCTGAGCTCAGTTCGTTGCTGGAACTGCACCCCGCCAACAATAATGCTGCGCCGACAATCCCTGCTAAATATCTTACCTGCATGTTATTCCCCATGATCAATGAGCTGGACGCGCCGGCCCGGATGTACACCTTATACTAAAAAGATGAGAAAAAGAAAAACCCCCGAGCATTTCTGCCCGGGGGTTTCTTTATTTCTATGGGGTATCGCGCACGATGTCGGGTAGCAGCAGCACATTACTGTGCCGCCGCCCCCTAAGAACCGTACATGCAAGTTTCCCCGCATACGGCTCAAGCCTTTATAAGCCCAAACTACTGTTTTGGACCGACAACGTTAGTTTCTTTATGAGGCTTGGTCGCTTTTGAGAGTGAAACGAATAGATCCATCAAGATTAACCCCTTTAAGACCTTCCATGTAACCTAAAAGTTTGCAAGGTATATCAAGAGAGTAGATCTCTTCATCGTCTATTCTGGATACAGGTTTACCTTGTACCCTAATAAACTCATCACCATCAATCGAGCCTAAAGGGTTTCCATCTTGATCATGCACGGTGTAATCGTTGCCGTATACGAACGCCATTGTTGCCTCCGGTTAGAAAGTTACCCATTAAACTTAGCTTTAACTCAGAAGAATTAAAAGCGACTCAATTTGGTTAAAACAGAGTAAAAACATCTTATGTTCAATCCGTTATTAAAGAATTGACACTAGCAATAGCTGGTCTAAAATCTCCCCAGTTTCGATGCCCCAGTGTGTGGTTGGAAAAGTTGTGCTATCAGGCCATATCTGCCTAGCACATTAGTTCCCTTAGCGAATGAGTTAGTGGTCATGCCTGTAAAGGCCAGACCTTAAATCCTCGCTAACGAACTGAAATAAAACGGATTCCGTTTATATTTCTTACTTTTACCCTTCCAACATAAGGAGCACCTATGACTATCACGTTAAAAGTCGAAATCGACCCCGTGATTATCATTCTGGCGATGAAAATCGCTATTATGCTAATCCGGTAAGTCCGAGGAGGGGGATTGGCCCCCCAACTCACCCTTGCCATGATGATGTATTGCTCTGTGACAGTTAGGATGCAACATCATTAAATTATCGATTCCGTCCCCCCCTCCATCTACCCGTCTGATAACATGATGGATATCCCAATCATCGTTATCTCGGAATAATTGGTGACAGATCGGACACCGATGGCCCTGTCGCTCCCATATCAATCGCAGTTTCCCTCGCTGCATTTTTCCCTCTTTCCAGCGCCTGATTTGCCGCTGTTCGAAGTACAACTCATCGACCGGATCGTATGGATTAGCTTCGGACCTGATTTTAATGTGACGTTTAATCGGGATATCTTTGCACGACACCAACCTTTGCAGGCCGTTATCAACATCGATACTCTGGAACACCCAGTTATCGCCACCGAGTGAATGAAAGTACTTCTGTTTCACCCAGTACTTGTTGCGATTACCGTGCCGACGGCATGACCAGCGCCAGAGCAACTTCCAGACGCGATAGTCGATATAGCTAAACGTTTCTTTGGCAACAATATGACAATGATAATTTGCCCAACCCCGAAGTACCGGATTAAGTTGCCTTATCAGGTCGCCCTGTTTTGATGCCGCATTGCGTTTCACTATTTGCCGGACTTTCTGAAGATGATTACGCAGTCCCTTGGCAGCAGGCTTTATCAGCATTTTGCCATGGTACTTGCGCACGTTCTGCCCCAGAAAATCAAACCCTTCGGAGATATGCGTTATCACCGTTTTTTCAGGTGATAATTGCAGCCCTCGCTCCGCCATAAAGGCCTCGACAAGGGGTTTGACTTCATTTTCCAGCAACTCCTGAGAGATGCCAGTGATGATGAAATCATCTGCATAGCGCACATAATTGACCTTGGTTTTGTAACTAGCTTTGGTGTTTTTCTTCCCAAAATGGGTTTCTAACACCGCTTCCAGCCCATCCAGTGCCATATTCGCCAGTACAGGGGAAATAATACCTCCCTGTGGTGTACCAGCCTCCGTTGGGTGTAACCGACCGGACTCCATGAATCCCGCTTTAAGCCATTTCCCAAGTACCTGTTTGTCCAACGGAATGTTGGCAAGTAACCAGTTATGGCTGATATTGTCAAAACACCCTTTTATATCGCCTTCCAGTACCCATTCAGCAGAGCTTTTACGACTGAGATTAACAAAACACTGCTCAATCGCATCTGCCGCTGAACGTGCCGGACGGAATCCATAGCTGTTGCGATCTGCCGTAGTTTCAGATATGGGGTCAAGTGCCAGCAGATATAATGCCTGCATCGCTCTGTCCTTCATCGTCGGTATGCCCAGAGGACGGCGTTTACCGTTGCTCTTGGGAATGTAAACACGCCTTAACGGAGACGGTTTGTAACCCATCCGTTTTAGCTGGTCGATCGCCTGCCACTTACTTCCGGGAGTGTTCCACAACTGGCGATCCACTCCGGCTGTCTTTTTGCCTCGATTTTCGGTAACTCGCCTGACAGCCAGTGCTTTAGCTGCAAACGAGCGCGTCAGCATTCTTTGCAGGGCTTTCACCCTACGCCAGCGCTTCTGCTCCGTTGCCTTTGCGATTCGTATCTGTAGCCCTCTGACCTGACGGTGTACCTGACGCCAGTTAATCTGGTGCCAATTTTCCGCCCTGCCGGAAAGCGCAGATACTTTTATTAACGTACTCAACTTGCTACCCTCCTCAGTGCTTTTTGGTTAGAAAGCCCCGAGCGAATAGCAGACGGACAACCCCCTTACGGGAGTTATCTTATGCTCCCGCAAGGGCCTGATTAGGGTGGGTATGAACCACCTTAACCAGCTTTCTGCCACGTTAGATTGCTTTACAGTACTGCACACAATTAAAGACCAGTCGGAAGTCTGCCCCGTTTCCGGTGGAGGAACATTTAACCCCCTATCCATTCCATTACAGAATGGCATTCGCTTTCTCCAACCTCCTCTACCCGCACCCTCAACAGCTTGTCTTGCGACTCACCTGCCACATTGTGGCGAAGATACGGGCTTACCGAGTTCCGTACTCATGACACGAATCACTTAGGTTCTGCCTATACACCGAAGGTCTGTTGGTAACGTATTCCCAGATGTAAAAGGAATAACCGACCTTGTACCTTTTGGTCACAGCATATCAGTAGCTTTTGCTGCTTGCGGCTGACGGTGCTTGCGGACAGTTCACTTAACGTTAACCCTATGATCCAGCCTAGCCTCTCATTTGCCTGCTACTGGCAAAATCCACTGCTTATCTCACGATAAGACAGCACCCAGACATCGGGGAGTACATTGTCAGAGCGCTCTCACACCTCACCATTACTGGCGACGCGCTGCTCCTAGGCTACTGCTAGTTACATAACAGGTCTGGCTCTGTATCAAACAGCAATACAGTCAGACAATCATGCGTACAGCTTCACACCGGTAGGTGCTAGCGTACATAATATTAATAAAGACGATGTTTTCCCCGCTACATCACAAGTCAAAACAGCAACTTGCTTCAGCGTGAATCTATTGAGACGTTACAATAGTTATAAAAGTTAATATATTTGATAAATTTCAAATAGTTATAACAGTTAATACATTTGTAAGTTTTAAGGGACTCTGACTTTAAAGCCATATCCGGAAGTTAGGGCTTCGCTAAGCGAAGCGCCGATGTTCCGGAGGCATTTAAAGTCCGGAACATCGGACATTTATTACATTTATGCTACTTAATGCGGGATATAGTGAACACAACCGAAGTTAGTGTTCACTATCGACGTAGCCCGCTAGGCTAGCTACCTACGCGACTCTCGTCGCACTACATCATGCCGCCCATACCGCCCATGCCGCCCATACCGCCAGCAGCACCTAAATCAGGCGCATCGCTTTTCGGCAGGTCGGTCACCATGCACTCGGTGGTAATCATCAGACCAGCAACGGATGCCGCGTACTGCAGAGCAGAACGGGTCACTTTAGTTGGGTCCAGGATACCGAAGTCGATCATGTTGCCGTATTCTTCAGTTGCCGCGTTGTAACCGTAGTTGCCTTCGCCCGCTTTCACGTTGTTAGCCACTACAGACGGCTCTTCGCCGGCGTTGGAAACGATCTGACGCAGCGGCGCTTCCATTGCGCGCAGCGCAACTTTGATACCGACGTTCTGATCTTCGTTCTGTGCGGTCAGGCTAGCCAGTTTAGCCGCGACGCGAACCAGCGCAACGCCACCACCAGCAACAACGCCTTCTTCTACCGCAGCGCGGGTGGCGTGCAGCGCATCGTCAACGCGCGCTTTCTTCTCTTTCATTTCAACTTCGGTCGCTGCGCCGACTTTGATTACCGCAACACCGCCAGCCAGCTTCGCTACGCGCTCCTGCAGTTTTTCACGGTCGTAGTCAGAAGTCGCTTCTTCGATCTGCTTACGGATCTGAGTCACGCGGCCCTGAATGGCGCTTTCTTCACCCACGCCATCAATGATGGTGGTGGTGTCTTTGTTGATAACAACGCGTTTCGCCTGACCCAGGTCTTCCAGCGTCGCTTTTTCCAGTTCCATACCGATCTCTTCAGAGATAACGGTACCGCCAGTCAGCGTCGCGATATCCTGCAGCATCGCTTTACGACGATCGCCGAAGCCCGGAGCTTTCACCGCGGCCACTTTCACGATGCCGCGCATGGTGTTAACCACCAGCGTGGCCAGCGCTTCGCCTTCAACGTCTTCAGCGATGATAACCAGCGGTTTGCCTGCTTTCGCCACGGCTTCCAGAACCGGCAGCATTTCGCGGATGTTGGAGACTTTCTTGTCTGCCAGCAGGATGAACGGGCTTTCCAGTTCAACAGCGCCGGTTTCCGGCTTGTTGATGAAGTACGGGGACAGGTAGCCGCGGTCGAACTGCATACCTTCAACCACGTCCAGTTCGTCTTCCAGACCAGTACCGTCTTCAACGGTGATCACGCCTTCTTTACCGACTTTATCCATCGCTTCAGCGATCAGTTTACCGACGGTTTCGTCGGAGTTAGCGGAGATGGTACCCACCTGAGCGATGGCTTTAGAGTCGGAGCACGGTACAGACAGCGTTTTCAGTTCTTCAACCGCAGCAACGACAGCTTTGTCGATACCACGTTTCAGATCCATCGGGTTCATGCCAGCAGCAACGGCTTTCAGACCTTCTGCGATGATAGCCTGAGCCAGTACGGTTGCGGTGGTGGTACCGTCGCCTGCAGCGTCGTTCGCTTTAGAGGCAACTTCTTTCACCATCTGTGCGCCCATGTTTTCGAACTTGTCTTCCAGCTCGATTTCACGTGCTACGGAAACACCGTCTTTAGTGATGGTCGGGGCACCGAAGGATTTGTCCAGTACCACGTTACGGCCTTTCGGGCCCAGGGTCACTTTCACTGCATCTGCCAGTACGTTCACGCCGCGCAGCATTTTTACACGAGCGTCGTTACCGAATTTTACGTCTTTAGCTGCCATTTTTTCTATTCCTCAAATTCGTTCAGTTTCGCGCGCGAATTACGCTTCAACAATTGCCAGAATGTCGCTTTCAGACATGATCAGCACTTCTTCATTGTCGATTTTTTCAGATTTCACACCGTAGCCATCGTTGAAAATAACGATATCGCCAACTTTAACGTCCAGCGGCTGCACAGTTCCGTTTTCCAGGATGCGGCCCTTACCGACAGCGATGATTTCGCCACGAGTTGATTTGGCTGCCGCAGAACCGGTCAGAACGATGCCGCCTGCAGATTTGGTTTCAACTTCTTTACGTTTGACGATCACACGATCATGTAACGGACGAATACTCATTGATAGCTCTCCTTTGAGAAGGTCATTATCAGTTATGGGTGACACCGGCCCGTATACGGTTTTCCGGCTAGTGCCCTGAGAGATGGGGGTAGGTTTTCCCGCTTCAAGGGGAAACTTAAAAAAAAATTTTTTCGCGTGCGCTGACGCACACAAAATAGCGGCGGGCGGTCATCGTCATAAGTAAAAACGATTGTGCTACCATCCATTCTTTGTCGGTGACAGGATTGCAACATGAGTGGGTTGAAACAGGAGTTAGGTCTGGCTCAGGGAGTGGGGCTGCTTTCCACGTCGCTACTCGGCACCGGCGTCTTTGCCGTGCCGGCGTTGGCCGCGCTGGTCGCGGGAGATAACAGTCTGTGGGCCTGGCCGGCGCTGATCCTGCTGGTCTTTCCGATCGCCATCGTCTTTGCCGTACTCGGTCGCCATTTCCCCAGCGCGGGCGGCGTGGCGCACTTCGTCAACATGGCCTTTGGCTCCCGTATGGAACGCGTCACCGGCTGGCTGTTCCTGTCGGTCATTCCGGTCGGATTGCCCGCCGCGCTGCACATCGCCACCGGATTCGGCCAGGCGCTGTTTGGCTGGCACGATACCCAGCTGCTGCTGGCTGAGCTGGGCACGCTGGCTATCGTCTGGTGGGTCGGGTCGCGGGGCGCCAGCTCCAGCGCTAACCTGCAAACGCTGGTCGCGATCCTGATCGTGGCGCTGATCGTCGTCGTCTGGTGGCGCGGTGGAATTAGCCCGACGCAGATCCCCTTTCCGGCACCGACCGATATCGACCAGTCACAGCTTTTTGCCGCTTTGTCGGTGATGTTCTGGTGCTTTGTCGGTCTTGAAGCCTTCGCTCATCTGGCAGCGGAATTTAAACGCCCGGAGCGTGATTTCCCCCGTGCGTTAATGATCGGCTTATTGCTGGCGGGGTCGGTGTACTGGGCCTGTACCGTGCTGGTGCTGCATTTTCATGCCTTTGGCGCGGGGATGGCCGCCGCCGCATCGTTACCCAATATCGTGGTGCGCTTATTCGGCGTGCAGGCGCTGTGGGTCGCCTGCGTGATTGGCTATCTCGCCTGTTTCGCCAGCCTCAATATCTATATCCAAAGCTTCGCCCGCCTGGTGTGGTCGCAGGCGCAGTACAGGCCGGGTAGCTATCTCGCCCGCCTGTCGCCGCAGCAAATCCCCCGCAACGCGCTCAATGCGGTGCTCGGCTGCTGCGTCATCAGCACGCTGTGTATCTACTGGCTTGATATCAACCTCGACGCGCTGATCGTCTATGCCAACGGCATTTTTATTATGATTTACCTGCTGTGCATGCTGGCGGGATGTCGGTTATTGCCGGGGCGCTATCGGGCGCTGGCGGTCATCGGCAGCGTGCTGTGCCTGCTGCTGCTGGCGATGGTCGGCTGGAAAAGCCTGTACGCGCTGGCGGTGATGGCGGCGCTGTGGCTGTGGCTGCCCAAACGCCACTCGCCGGTCCGCCCGACCGCATAAAAAAGCCGGATAGCGCAACGCGTATCCGGCCAGTTTATCATCCGCCCGACGGGCTGAATTAACGGTCGTCTTTATGATCCAGACGGTCGCGCTCTTCATCTTTACGCTGGTATTCGCCGTCAAAGGTCTCACCGCCTCCGCTGCCCGCGCTAAACCCGCCGCCGGGCATCCGGCTAAAGCGTAAGTGCGGCATCAGCTTCAGGGTCAGGTGTTTCTGTACCGGCGGCAGCAGGAGCAGCAGGCCGAGGAAATCGGTAAAGAACCCCGGCAGCAACAGCAGCAGACCGGCGATGATCAGCGACACGCTTTTAATCATTTCTGCGGCCGGGCTCTCACCTGCCGCCATTTTCTGCTGCATCAGCATCAGGTTTTTAAAGCCCTGATTGCGCACCAGCGACATACCGACCACCGAGCTGAAGATCACCAAAATCAGCGTCAGCAGGACGCCGAGCACGTGGGCCACCTGGATGAAGATCGATATCTCAATGTAAACGTATAAAAAAATGGCAATTAACGGAATCCAACGCACTGGCGTCTCCTTCATTCGCAGCCGCCACTATCGGCCACCGCGGTCATCGATGTGCTTTTCGCATCAGATCGATATTGGGCTAAAACGCCACATTTCAATCGGCAGAATCGCTTATTTTTTGCAGAAATGGCAAAGCGGTGACTCATTTCACAGATTAATAATTCTTATACCTTCCGCGACATAATAAGTGATCAAGGTTACGGACATTCGCTATCATCAGCATATGATCGTGGGCACCGGGCCGATTAAGGAAATAATCTTCGGCAAGAAAATACGCTAAACCCCATAAATTCTGCGTATTTGGTGAATTCATTGGCAGATTGAAAAAGAAGGTTCACATGTTAAACAACATTCGTATCGAAGAAGATCTGTTGGGTACCAGGGAAGTTCCAGCTGACGCCTACTACGGCGTTCATACTCTGAGAGCGATTGAAAACTTCTATATCAGCAACAGCAAAATCAGCGATATCCCTGAGTTCGTGCGCGGCATGGTGATGGTCAAAAAGGCCGCCGCGATGGCCAACAAGGAACTGCAAACCATACCTAAAGGTATCGCGAACACCATTATTGCCGCCTGTGATGAAGTGCTGAATAACGGTAAATGTATGGACCAGTTCCCGATCGATGTGTTCCAGGGCGGTGCCGGTACCTCCGTCAACATGAACACCAACGAGGTGCTGGCGAATATTGGCCTTGAGCTGATGGGCCACCAGAAAGGCGAATATCAGTATCTGAACCCGAACGACCACGTTAACAAATGCCAGTCCACCAACGATGCCTACCCGACCGGTTTCCGCATTGCGGTTTATGCCTCGCTGCTGAAATTAACGGATGCCATCAACCAGCTGGGCGAAGGCTTCCAGCATAAAGCCGTCGAGTTCCAGGATATCCTTAAAATGGGTCGTACCCAGCTGCAGGACGCGGTACCGATGACCCTTGGCCAGGAGTTCCACGCTTTTAACGTGCTGCTGAATGAAGAGACCAAATGCATTCTGCGTACCGCGGAGCTGCTGCTGGAAGTCAACCTCGGCGCGACCGCGATCGGTACCCGCCTGAATACTCCGGATGGCTATCAACAGCTGGCGGTACAAAAACTGGCGGAAGTCAGCAGCCTGCCGGTCGTTCCGGCGGAAGACCTGATCGAAGCCACCTCCGACTGCGGCGCCTACGTCATGGTCCACAGCTCGCTGAAGCGCCTGGCGGTAAAACTGTCCAAAATCTGTAACGATCTGCGCCTGCTCTCTTCCGGGCCGCGCGCGGGCCTGAATGAAATCAACCTGCCGGAGCTGCAGGCGGGCTCCTCGATCATGCCGGCTAAAGTTAACCCGGTGGTGCCAGAAGTGGTCAACCAGGTCTGCTTCAAGGTCATCGGCAACGACACCACGGTGACCATGGCGTCAGAAGCCGGTCAGCTGCAGCTGAACGTGATGGAGCCGGTTATCGGCCAGGCAATGTTTGAATCCATCCATATCCTGACCAACGCCTGCTACAACCTGCTGGAAAAATGCGTTAACGGCATCACCGCCAACAAAGCGGTGTGCGAAGGGTATGTGTATAACTCCATCGGGATTGTCACCTACCTCAACCCGTTCATCGGCCACCACAATGGCGATATCGTCGGCAAGATTTGCGCCGAAACCGGCAAGAGCGTGCGCGACGTTGTTCTCGAGCGCGGATTACTCACCGAAGCGGAGCTCGACGACATTTTCTCCGCGCAAAACCTGATGCATCCGGCCTATAAAGCAAAGCGTTACACTGATGAAAGCGAACAGTAAGCTTTCAGGTTAAACTAGCCAAAGGCATGTCAGCAATGACATGCCTTTTTTGCTTTTTTAGGTTTACTAAATCACAACAATTCAATATCAACTTGTTAAAAAACAAGGAAGGCGTATATGTTTGGTGCAGAACTCGTGATTGTCCTGCTGGCTATTTATCTGGGAGCCAGGCTCGGCGGTATCGGCATCGGCTTTGCCGGTGGCCTGGGCGTTCTCGTCCTGACGCTTTTATTTCAAATTAAACCTGGGGCGATTCCCTTTGACGTCATTGAAATCATCATGGCGGTTATCGCCGCGATTGCCGCCATGCAGGTTGCCGGAGGCATGGATTATCTGGTCAGCCTGGCCGAACGCATGCTGAGACGCCATCCGAAATACATCACCTTTCTTGCCCCGCTGGTGACCTGGTTTATGACCGTGCTGGCGGGAACCGGCCATACCGCGTTCTCCACCCTGCCGGTGATTACCGAAGTCGCGAAAGAGCAGGGCATTCGCCCGTCCCGCCCGCTGTCTATCGCCGTCGTCGCTTCGCAGATCGCGATTACCGCCTCGCCGATCTCCGCCGCCGTGGTCTTTTTTGCCGGCATTCTGGAGCCGCTGGGCGTCAGCTACCTGACGCTGCTGGCGATCTGCATTCCGGTCACGTTGATTGCCGTGATGATCACCGCCGTGGTATGTAACTTCCTCGGCTGCGAGCTGAAAGACGATCCTATTTATCAGGAGCGTCTGGCTAAAGGTGAAGTGAAGCTCCGTGGGAGCCAGGTCTTCGATCTCAAGCCACACGCGAAGCGCTCTGTCCTGCTGTTTCTGGTCGGTATCGTCGCGGTGATGTTTTATGCCACCGCCATCAGCGACACCGTAGGACTGATTCAGAACCCGGTGTTGCCGCGTAACGAAGCGATCGTGGTGTTCATGCTAACCATCGCGACGCTAATCAGCATCACCTGTAAAATCGATACCAGTGAAGTACTCAACGCCAGCACCTTTAAATCCGGGATGAGCGCCTGCGTCTGCGTACTGGGCGTCGCCTGGCTGGGTGATACCTTCGTCAAAGCGCATATCACCGACATTCAGACCATCGCCGGCGATCTGCTGCATAACTACCCGTGGCTGCTGGCGGTGGTCCTGTTCTTCGCCGCCACCCTGCTCTACTCCCAGGCCGCGACCACCAAAGCCCTGATGCCGGCGGCGCTGATGCTCGGCGTGAGCCCGCTGACCGCCATCGCCTCGTTTGCCGCAGTCTCGGCGCTGTTCGTGCTGCCTACCTACCCTACGCTGCTGGCGGCGGTTGAGATGGACGACACCGGATCGACGCGCATTGGCAAATATGTCTTTAACCACGCGTTCCTGATCCCCGGAGTGATCGCCATTACCCTGTGCGTCATTCTGGGTTTCATCATTGGCGGCATCATGCTGTAAATCTGCTTAAATTCGGGCCAGTTGCTGGCCCGTTTCATTAATCCCCTCACCTTGCGTGCTATAGTGCCTCTTTTCGCTGATACGAGGTTCACGATGACTACGCCTGATGCTGTTGTTGTTCTCTGTACCGCGCCGGATGAAGCTACCGCCCAGGATCTGGCGGCCAAAGCGCTGGCAGACAAGCTCGCCGCCTGCGCCACCATCCTGCCTGGGGCGACCTCCCTCTACTACTGGGAAGGCAAGCTGGAGCAGGAATACGAAGTGCAGATGCTGCTGAAAACCGACCTGGCCCATCAGCAGGCGTTACTGGACTGTCTGAAGGCCCATCACCCGTATCAAACCCCCGAATTACTGGTTCTACCCGTCACTCATGGAGACACTGATTACCTCTCATGGCTCAACGCATCATTACGCTGATTCTGCTGCTGTGCAGTACCTCCGCATTCGCCGGGCTCTTTGATGCCCCCGGGCGCACCCATTTTGTGCCCGCCGATCGGGCGTTTGCCTTTGATTTTCAGCAGAACCAACACAACGTCAATCTGACCTGGCAAATCAAGGAGGGTTACTACCTCTATCGCCAGCAGATCAAACTGACGCCTGCCGATGCCACCCTTGTCGAGCCTTCGCTGCCGCCGGGGACATGGCACGAAGATGAGTTCTACGGTAAAAGCGAGATTTATCGCCAGCGCCTGAGCGTGCCGGTGACGCTTAGCCAGGCGGCAAAAGGCGCAACGCTCACCGTCACCTACCAGGGCTGTGCCGACGCCGGTTTTTGTTATCCGCCGGAGAGCAAAGTCGTGCCGCTCAGCGCGGTGCTGGCGGCGGAAGCCCCCGCGGCAGGGGCCAGCGCGGTCCCGCCGGTCTCTTCACCTCCTGCGCTGGCGAGCAGCGGTCAGGCGCGCGGCGAGCTGCCCTTTTCCGCGCTTTGGGCGCTGCTGATCGGTATCGGCATCGCCTTTACGCCCTGCGTGTTGCCGATGTATCCGCTGATCTCTGGCATCGTGCTTGGCGGCCGGCAGCGGCTGCCCACCGCCCGGGCCCTACTGCTGGCGTTTATCTATGTTCAGGGGATGGCGCTGACCTACACCGCGCTGGGGCTGGTGGTTGCCGCCGCCGGTATGCAGTTTCAGGCGGCGTTGCAACATCCTTACGTCCTGATAGGCCTGTCGGCGGTCTTTATCCTGCTGGCGCTGTCGATGTTCGGCCTGTTTACGCTGCAGCTCCCCTCATCTTTGCAGACCCGTTTGGCGCTGATGAGTAATCAGCGCCAGGGCGGTTCCCCCGGCGGCGTGTTGGCGATGGGCGCCATCGCCGGACTGATCTGTTCGCCCTGCACCACCGCACCGTTGAGCGCCATCCTGCTGTATATTGCCCAGAGCGGTAATCTGTGGCTCGGCGGCGGCACGCTCTATCTCTACGCGCTGGGTATGGGGCTGCCGCTGATGGTGGTCACCGTATTTGGCAACCGCCTGCTGCCGAAGAGCGGCCCGTGGATGAGCCACGTGAAGACCGCCTTCGGTTTTGCGATCCTCGCGCTGCCGGTCTTTTTACTGGAGCGGATCGTCGGCGACCCCTGGGGTCTGCGGCTGTGGTCGCTGCTTGGCGTGTCCTTCTTTAGCTGGGCCTTTATCACCTTGCTCGGAGCAACCCGCCCGTGGCTGCGGCTCGTACAAATCGTTATGCTGGGCGCCGCGCTGATCAGCGCACGTCCGCTGCAGGACTGGGCTTTCGCCGCGCCGGCCGCCCGGCAGCAGGCGCATCTCGAATTTACCCGGGTCAGCGGCGTTACGCAGCTCAACCGCGCGCTGGCGCAGGCGCAGGGTAAACCGGTGATGCTCGATTTGTACGCCGACTGGTGCGTGGCCTGTAAAGAGTTCGAAAAATACACCTTTAGCTCGGCGCAGGTGCGCCAGGCCCTGAAAGGTACCGTTCTGTTGCAGGCCGATGTGACCAGCAACAGCGCTGAGGATGTCGCGCTGCTGAAGCACCTGAAGGTGCTCGGCCTGCCGACGATTCTGTTCTTTAATGCGCAGGGAGAAGAACAGCCCGCGCAGCGCGTCACCGGGTTTATGGATGCCGCGACATTCAGCGCCCATTTGCACGATTGGCAACCGTGAACGACACTTTAGGAGGAAAAATGGAGGAGAAGACCGTGCAACGTGAAGATGTCCTGGGTGAAGCCATACAAATTCTCGAAGTCGAAGGTATAGCCAACACCACGCTGGAAATGGTCGCCGAACGCGTCTCTTACCCGCTCGATGACCTCAAACGTTTCTGGCCCGATCGCGAAGCGCTGCTTTACGATGCGCTGCGCTACCTCAGCCATCAGGTTGATGCCTGGCGTCGTCAGCTGCTGCTCGACGAGACGCTCACGCCGGAGCAGAAGCTGCTGGCGCGCTATGGCGCATTGACCCGCTGCGTGAGCAACCACCGCTATCCCGGCTGTCTGTTTATCGCCGCCTGCACCTTTTACCCGGATGCGCAGCATCCTATTCATCAACTGGCGGAGCAACAAAAGCAGGCCTCGCTGGCGAATACCCACGAGCTGCTGACCCAACTGGAAGTGGACGACCCGGCGATGGTGGCCAAACAGATGGAGCTGATTGTCGAAGGTTGCCTGAGCCGCCTGCTGGTCAAACGCAGCCAGGCCGATGTCGACACCGCCCAGCGTCTGGCGGAAGATATTCTGCGCTTTGCCCAATGCCGCACGGGCGGCGCGTTAACCTGATCTCGCCACCCTCACCGGCAGGACGCGCATTCCGACCCGACATCGCGCCGCATCAAGGTCGCCACTCAGCACAGCCCCGGGAGCGTATCCGCCATACCTCACCGGGGTCAGCCAACAAAGATGCAACCTGGAGTATGAAGGGTATAATTCCCCCACTCCGATACGTCTACAGGGATTTCTATGCGTTCTCTCCTTTGGGCTGCCATCATAGGGCTATGCCCGGCATCGCTGCTGGCCGCGCCGGTTCAGGGTTTTTCTTTCGCGCATAAAGACTGGGAAGTGGCCTGCGATAATACCGGCACCTGCCGGGCTGCGGGTTATGGCGTCAAGATGGGGGAAATCAGCGTCCTGCTGACCCGCAACGCCGGCGCCGGGCAGCGCGTCAGCGGCCAGGTGACCTTCGCCCAAATCGATCATGATATTCCTGCCGATGCCACGGTTGACCTGCTGATCGATGACCAGGATCGCGGCACGCTGGACGCTAAAGACGATAGCCATTTCCGCTTTGATAGCACCCAGACCGCCGCGCTGATCCAGGCGCTGGAACATGACGCCAAAATCGAGATCTCGCTCAACGGCCTGCGCAAGCGGCTCTCCAGCGCGGGCAGCAGCGCTGTATTTCTTAAAATTGATGAGTTTCAGCAGCGTCAGGGCACCGCGGATGCGCTGGTACGTCAAGGCGACGCCGACGATGACAGCACGCTCGCAGCCGCACCGGCGCCGGAAATTATCGCCGCTCCGGTGATCCACAATGCCCCGGGCGAACCGCTGACGGCAAAACAGCGCCAGAAGCTGCTTCCGGCGCTGATCCCGCAGTTGAACAGCCACTGTGATGACTGGCAAAACAGCGCGATTCCCGCCCAGGAACGGCAGATCACCGCCACGCCGCTCGATAAAACCCATTCGCTGATCCAGGCCCTGTGCTGGCGCGCCGCCTATAACGACGGCTACGCGATATGGGTGGTGGACAACACCTCGCTGGCCAGACCGCAGCCGATCGCCACCGATGCCTCCAGCTATGCCGATGGCGTCATCACCTTCTTCAACAAAGGCCGCGGCATCGCCGATTGCGTCAACGGCGAGGAGCGGGTCTGGGACGGGAAGACGTTTGTTCAGAGTCTGAAATACACCACCGGTATGTGCCGTGAAATCACCTCCGGCGGCACCTGGATGCTGCCTACCTTCGTCAGCCAGGTGCGGCCAAAGCAGGAGAAGGATGCCGATAACGCCGCGCTCAAAGCGCTGTATAACGCGGTACTGAAAGAGCAAAAAAGCGACCCGGAACTGACGTTGAAGAAAGTTGCCGCGCAGTTCCCGCTTACCGGGCACGTGACCAGCTTTACGCTGACCTACGCAGACGATTCGCTGGTGTCGACCGCTAAACCCGCGGTCGATATCAGCGACGATGAATGGCAGGCATTTCTCCACTCGGATATCAGCGCCGACTCGGAAAATGGCAAGGTCAGCTTTACGCTGGTCGATCTGGATAACGACGGCAGGCGCGATTTAATCATCGACAGCTATATCGGCGGGACCGGGCTCTTCAGCTACACCGGCGTGTTAAAACGTGGCGATAACACCTTTGATACCGTCAATCATAACGAGAGCGATGACGACGATGATTTTGACGCCGGCGTGCCCGGGGCGCTGTTTTCGCTCAACGGGCGCGGGGCCAATCAGTGGAACCAGTGGGTGAGAATTAACGGCCAGGTGTATGCCCTGTGGTACAACGGTCAGTTTGGCGAAGACAATCTTTATCTGCTGCGTCCTTTCAGCCCGACGGACAGAACGCCTGCCGTGACGATTCGCTATCGCTATGCGCTGGAGACGCTCAGCTCCCCGGAAAAAGACCAGCCTCTGACGCCGGCGCTCAATGCGCAGGACCAGGCGGATCTCCTCAAATCACTGACGCTGATGCAAAGCCATCTGTTGAAAGACCAAAACGATCAGGCCGGGGATGCGCCAATTTGCCCCATTCCCCCGGGGACCTCCGCTGATGAAGCGGATAACTACTATAGCGGCGTCGCCTCTTACTACGTCTATGAAACGGTGGCGTATATTCCGGTGTGGATCGGTGGAAAGTGCTTTATCGGCACCGTGATCAGTCACCACGGCGCCTACCGTCACGGCGTGGATGCGGAAATCATGATCAGCTCGCCGCGCGAGGACGAGGACGTTATCGGCGGCTATGCTATTTCGGGATTGCGCCACGTCATCTCGGCGGTCAGCGGCTGGAAAATCCGCGCAGGCGACAACGGGATGATGTGATAAGTCAGCAAAACGGCCCTTTTGCGGCAGAACTGCCGCAAAGTTAAGCAATCAGCAGGTAAATCAAGAAATTTGGTTGACGCGCCGGGTGGATTACGGTTTAATGCGCCCCGTTGCCCGGATAGCTCAGTCGGTAGAGCAGGGGATTGAAAATCCCCGTGTCCTTGGTTCGATTCCGAGTCCGGGCACCAAATTCATATCAACGGACCTCCACGGAGGTCCGTTTTTGCATTCTGAGCCCGCAAAAATCAACACTTCTACAATCCCTTAACTCCACCCAACTCAATCAACTTCAACCCGCATCAAGTCCCTTGCGAGGGTACAACTGAGGGTATAGTCTGATTCGATAAAATTTATACCCCTTTTACTATCAGGAGATACCGCCAATGGCGCTCACTGACGCTAAAATCCGTGCAACTAAACCGGATGAAAAACCTTATAAACTTGCAGACAGCGGCAACATGTTTTTGCTCGTTCACCCTAACGGCTCGCGCTACTGGCGGCTCCGCTACCGGTTTCTGGGCAAAGAGAAAACGCTCGCTCTGGGTATCTATCCTGAAGTCTCGTTATCAGAAGCAAGGGAAAAACGCGATACGGCGAGGAAGCTGATAGCTGAGGGAACTGACCCGTGCGAACAGAAACGGATCAAAAAGTCGGTCCCCGAAACAGCTCAGACATTTGAAGGTATCGCAAGACAGTGGCATAAGAGCAACAAAAAATGGTCAGAGTCACATAGCGAGAAGATACTGAAAAGCCTCGAAACTCATGTGTTTCCCTTTATCGGCTCCCGAGATATTACCACCCTCAGAACGCCTGATTTGCTTGTCCCCGTCAAAGCGGCCGAAGCCAAAGAGATATACGAGATTGCAGCCCGTCTTCAGCAACGTATCACTGCAATCATGCGCTATGCCGCTCAGTCCGGCATTATCAGCTATAACCCTGCCGTGGATATGGCTGGTGCTTTAACGACGGTAAAACGCCAGCACCGCCCTGCCCTCGCCTTAAATCGCATTTCAGAGCTTCTTGAACGACTGGATACCTACAGAGGACAACCTCTTACACGACTGGCAACTAAACTCACCCTGCTTATCTTCATCCGTTCCAGTGAACTACGCTTTGCCAGGTGGTCTGAGATCGACTTTAAGAAAGCCATGTGGACCATTCCTCCTGAGCGGAAACCTATTGAAGGGGTCAAGTATTCCCATCGTGGTTCAAAAATGCGAACAGAGCATCTTGTACCGCTCTCTACTCAGGCGCTGGATATTCTGCAACAGATAGATACCATCAGCGGAGAACATGAACTGATTTTCACCGGCGATCATAATCCATGGAAACCCATGAGTGAAAATACGGTAAATAACGCACTACGCCTGATGGGCTACGATACAAAGGTCGAAGTCTGTGGTCACGGTTTCAGAGCAATGGCGTGTAGTTCGTTGATCGAGTCAGGATTATGGTCCAGGGATGCTGTTGAACGTCAGATGAGTCATCAGGAGCGAAATGGCGTACGTGCGGCTTATATCCATAAAGCGGAGTTTCTGGATGAACGCAGACTGATGCTGCAGTGGTGGGCTGATTTTCTGGATGCAAATGAGGAAAAAACAGTGAGCCCGTTTGACTTCGCAAAACTCCATTCTCGATAGCAGCCCGCATCAAAACCAATCAGGAAAATGCTGGATTCAAAACACGTGAATCGAGATGCAACTCGCTCACATGGATAAAAAAAGCATTCTCAGAACCTGCAACCAAGCACAATATCTGGACAGACGGCGGGAAATGATGCAATCGTACGCTGATTATATTGACAAGCTTCTCAGTTCATCGACAAACAGTTAGTGGTTGTTCTCCGCACCTCAAGGTGCGGAGAACACCATTCTTTAATTTTTTGTTCTATCGCCTTCAGGCATATTTACCGCACTGCATGGACTTTAGCCTGAAGCGATCCAGCGGGAAACATTTCCAAAAATTTACACTCCGTATAACTTTCCAACTCATTCCCTACAGCATTGTCATGTCCGCAATGAAGCACAACACTATCACTCTTTACGAAAGTAATATTTCAGCAATAAAAAGCTTCACGTACTGATTACTTCCACCTTTTCAAATATGTACTAGCCTAAAATTTCGCGGTAACAGCAGCTATATTGACAATGTTTTCCTCAATCAGTTTCAAAACGTTTAAAGCTATAAAACCTAAAGTTGATAAAGAGCATTAAATGCGGGAATTTGATAAATAAACATTGAAATAAGGAAAAGCCAAAATAATTATTAACGAGATGCTTTGTTTTCTGGGGTAATGATTTGTCGATAAAAGCAAAAAATATGATATACGCAGCCGAATACATGAGGATGTCAACTGACCACCAAAAATATTCGCTAGATAATCAATCTGGATACATAAGGGAGTATGCAAAAAAACATAATATTACGATAATCAAATCATACAATGATGCTGGTAAAAGTGGGTTGAATCTTTCAGGCAGACCAGGTCTGAAAGCGTTAATTGATGATGTTTTAGAGCATCGTATCTCTATATCATTAATTCTTGTTTACGATGTCAGTCGTTTTGGTCGATTCCAGGATACTGACGAAGCAGGCCATTATTCGCACCTTCTTAAATTAAGAGGGGTCAAAATTATTTATTGTGCAGAGCATTTCTCTGAGGCTCAGCCTGAAATGTTCACTCTGGGTCTGGCGTTATCACGACATGGCGCAGCAAGTTTCAGTCGAAACCAGTCTGAGAAAGTTTTTCTGGGCCAGGTAAACCTTATTAAAAAAGGTTACCACCAGGGGGGGCTTGCAGGTTATGGGCTCAGGCGTCTTTTAATTGATGAAAATCATAACCCTAAGGGAGAACTGAAACACGGGCAACGCAAAAGTATTCAGACCGATCGGGTCATTCTGACGCCCGGTCCCAGGGAAGAGATCAGCCTCGTTAATCGCATCTTCGATATGTTCAATGACGAAGGTAAACCAGAATTAGTCATCGCCTCTGAATTGAATCGCAGGCAGATCCTTGCTGAAAATGGAAGTTGCTGGAGCAGAGCAAAAGTACATCAAATCCTGACCAGTGAAAAATATATAGGAAACAGCATTTATAACAAAACATCTTTCAAGCTAAAACAACAGTATGTTACCAATCCAGAAGAGGGCTGGATACGTTATGATGGAGCTTACACCCCCATTGTTTCGGTTGAAAAATTTAATCGGGCTAACGAAATTATCAGAGCACGTGCCGCACGGCTATCTGAGGATGAATTGCTGGAGAAATTACGAGTTCTGTTGAGAAAAAAAGGAAGATTATCAGGCATTATCATTGATGAAGAAGAACTTCTTCCATCCAGCAGTATTTATCGCTCTCGTTTTGGGAGTCTCTTACGTGTATATCAATTAATCGGCTACACTCCAGAGACTGATTACACATGGTTAAAAACCAAAAAATTGGTTAACGAGTTTAACGACAGGTCAACAAAAAAAATTATCGATAACATCAGTCATGAAGGGGGGTGGGTAAGCGATACACCAGCACCAGGAATACTTCACATTAATGATGAATTTACTCTTGCTATACAGTCTGCACGCTGTCAGCGCATCAGCCCACAAAGACTACGGTGGAAAATAAAATTCAGGACTATGTTCTCACCTGATATCAGTATTGCCGTGAGAATGGACAGTTCAAATCAGTCTGCCGTTGACTATTATATATTTCCCGCGATAGATATTCTCTCCGAGAAAATATCATTAGAGGAAAGCAATCCTTATCAACTAGACCTGTACCGCTTTGATAACCTAGCCCCTTTTTACCGGCTAATAAGAAGAGCAAAATTAAAGGACTCATGACATGTCTGATGAAAAAGTTGTACTTATCGAAACAAACAAAATACTAGTCGTTAACCCTCGCCAACGAGATAAGTTCATACATAAAGAGATTAAAGAGAACATTCGTCAAATTGGCCTAAAACGCCCTGTCACCGTTCGTAGAATTGTTCACAACGAATATGAATTTGCTTTAATCTGTGGCCAGGGGAGGCTTGAAGCTTACATCCATTATCAGGAAGCATACATCCCTGCGATCGTAAAAGACGTCAGTGAAGAAACAGGCCACCTGATGAGCCTCACAGAAAATATTGCCAGACGGAAACCACGGGCAACCGAGCTTCTGGACAGTGTAAGGCAGTTAAAGAAGCAGGGATTGACTGACAAGGAGATTGGCGAGCGACTGGGATACGTAGTAAGTTGGGTCCAGGGCGTAAGTAGCCTTCTTGAGAAAGGTGAGAAAAAATTATTGGCTGCCTTTGAGGCCGGTAATATTCCCCTGTACCTTGCGGTAGAGATTTCCCGGGCGACCGATGAGTCGATTCAGGACTCCCTGACAGAGGCATTACTGAACGGTACTATCAAAGGTAAACAAATTAACATTATCAAGCGAATTATTGATAATCGAAAAAATGGAAATAAAGGTTCAACTAATAAGACATTCTCAACGAAGCGAATTCAAAAAAAATACTCTGCAGAAGAACTTGCTTCAATGTATCAAAAAAGTTCAGATGAACACAAAGAAATCCAGGCTAAAGCACGGTACTCCCGTGAAACTCTCATGCTGGTAAAAGAAATATTCAGGCAACTTACTCAGGATAGTCATTTTTGTGAATTATTGAATAAAAACAACATTACTGACATGCCTGAAATATTATCCCCTGCACGATAAAAAGATAGCAATGAAATGATTAAACAATGTTTTAACAACTATTTTCACCTGTATCCTATCGCGAACTTGTTGCCATCGAGATCTATTCCGGTTAATGTTAGGGCCAGTAATAAGTACCAACAAATACTGACATCAATAGCTGAAATAGGTTTAATTGAGCCTGTTATGATTTTTATTACAGAAAACGGGGAACATAAAATCCTCGACGGACATTTACGTATCGAAGCTTTAAAAGACCTGGAAATTACACATGCACATTGCCTCATATCACCGGTTGAAGATACATATTCATATAACAAAAGGGTAAATCATTTAACCATACTTCAGGAGCAAAGGATGCTCCAGAAAGCGGTTGAATCTGGCGTATCGGTGGAAAAATTGTGTGCCGTTCTTGGATTATCTCAGGGAATAATTAACACCAGACTCCGTATTTCCGAAGGAATTTCGAAGGAAGCACTCGCGTTACTGGCTGATAAAAACGCATCGCAAAACGTATTCGATGTTCTTAAAAAAATAAAACTCCACAAACAGATAGATTTTGTGTCAACAATGGTGACATTGAATAATTTTACTAAAAAATTCGCTCTATCTATGTTACATGCCTTACCTGCTGAGTATTTGGTCAGAAAGCCAGATAATGCTCCTGATGATAAAGATATGATCAAAACGCTTGCACGACTTGAAAAGGAAATGGCCGCGCTTCAAGTTGAAACGCAAGATATCGAGAATGAATTTGCAGAAAACAATCTCAACCTGATGGTTGCGAGATCGTACATTGCAAAACTTCTCAGTAAGAATGAGATTATTCATTGGTTATATGATAACAAAAGTGAGTATCTTGACGTCCTGAAGAAGGTGCTGGGGGTTAAACATCTGAACGAGATTCAGCCTAGCCAGCGTTCTGTCTGAAAGAAAACCAGTGACATAAACATATCTAATCTGTCATTCGTAATCCCGCCACATACTCATCACAGATGATATAAGGGTATCTATAGCAGGATGCCCGCTTTTAGACGGTTTGGGGGAATCAGCATGAACACGACCGTTCAAAATAGCATTTGCAGCACATACAGCCATGCAAAGTATCTGGATGGTCGGCGAAAAAAAGATGCTTTGGTATGCCTCCTACATTGACAGTCTTTACGGCCCATTAAAAATGGGCAACCGATAGCATATATAGATGAATTAAACCAACTCAGCCATGAAGGCTGGGTTGCCCTTTTTATCAACTATTAACAAAATGAGACATTTCTTTCTGAGTAACGCAACAACGTGCTCTCGCCTGATTCGTCATACAACCAAAAAAATTGCCTTACGTAGGTCTGTCTAGGTTGTCGCATAACTCACTTGAGTGTAAGCGTAAAAGTAACTTTCAGCTAAAGGGAAAGAATATCTGCGAAATACCACCTAACTAATTGCCATATCGAGAATTTTTATCTACAAAACCCCTTGATTTAGAATCGTACAGCTAGCATAATGCGCGGTTGCATATATTCCTTTTGCTACCAGGCCTTACCACATGAAGCAATCCGCTTACACCGCCATTCAAGAAAAACGTCTACAGCCCTGGAAGGGTGAAGAAGAAGTACGGTTTGCCTGGAATAAAGCGTTAGAAGACGCAACGGGATTGCATATTTATGCAGAGCGTGAACGTAATGATGCAAGTTACAACCACGTCATAATTGAATATAAAGCGCCCGGGCTCTTCAACGGAAAAAAAAGTAGTCCTGCGTTTCTGAATGCAACCACTGAAAGACTACTACCGTACATTGTTAAAAAAGCGTCACAAACAAAAATTCCTGAATCCGATTTCATTGGCATTGCTATTGATGGCGAGCATATTTGTTTTGCTCAGGTAATTGATGGACATATCATAACTCAACATCTGATGCCATTTACTCCTGAATCCGTTCAGATGGTCGTTGATGCGCTTCGTTCGGATACCCGCAAAGGTTTAACTACAGAAAATCTGTTGGCTGATTTTGGGCATGGCTCTGCAAATGCCAGGGCTTTCATGCAACAACTCTCTAATGGTTTATGGCAACAACTCGCTGACAGTAGTAATAACAAAATTAAAATGCTCTTTGCTGAGTGGCGAACGCTATATGGTCAGGTTGCCGATCTTTCAGTTCTTCAAGCAGAGGCCATCACCAAAGAACTAAAATTTACCTGGCCCGGCTCACCATCTGACTCGATTTCTGCACGGCTTTTTGTACTTCATACTTACAACTCAATGCTTATAAAGCTACTTGCAGCTGAGATTGTATCAGCGCATGGGCTTACTTCAATCGCTCACCCAGCTCAAAGCATGGCAGCATTGATGGACGATACACAGATGTTGGAATTTATCGATTCAGCCATTGAGCGCTCTGCAATTTTCCAGGAAGCGGGAATCAATGGTTTTGTTGAAGAAGCCATTTTCAGTTGGTACCTCGATGTTGCCAGCATGCATACTGTTCCTGAACTACTTCCCACTTTAAGACGGCTACTTTCTGTTATGTCGCTCTATCGCTTGGATCAACTATCACAGACACGCGATGTATTACGCGATCTGTATCAAGGCCTTGTGCCAGGCAAATTACGACAGAGCTTAGGCGAATTTTATACGCCAGATTGGCTGGTTGATTTTACACTGGAAAAAGTCAGCACTCCGGAACTTCTTACTCACAGAGTCCTCGACCCAACCTGCGGTTCAGGTGCGTTTCTTCTGGCTGTAATTCGCAAGAAACGCCAATTAGCAAAGGCAAAAAATCTCAGTGCAAAAGAAACCCTAGAACTTCTTTGTAAAAGTGTGTGGGGTTTTGACCTTAACCCACTGGCAGTGCAGACAGCGAGGGTAAATTTCCTTATCGAAGTAGCTGATCTACTATCACAATGCCCTGGTCAGGATTTGGAAGTACCGGTTCTAATGGCTGATGCGATTTATTCACCTGCAGCTACCCCAGATACATTTGAACCAGTAATTAAGTATCGAATTGGCAGTCAGGTTGCAAAACTGGACATTCACTTACCTGCAGCACTGGCACTCGATCGTGTCAGCCTTGATTACATGTTTAATCGCATGGGTAAAGACGTCGAAATGGATATCGAGTTTGATGAGTGTATGGAAAAGATCCGCAAGGATAAATTCTTCACTGAAGGTCTGCCTGATGAATGGGATAAACCCCTGCGCTATACGTATAACCAAATCCTGACGCTACATCGCCAGAATTGGAACGGAATATGGTTCCGGATCGTCCGAAACTTTTTCTGGTCGGCAACTGCTGGAGAGTTTGATCTGGTCATTGGTAATCCACCATGGGTAAGGTGGTCAAAATTACCCGACCTGTATCGGGAGCGAGTAAAACCGACCTGTGAGCAGTATGGGATTTTTTCAAAAACTCGTATGCACGGCGGCAATGAGCTCGATATATCAGCAATGATTACATACACGGTTGCAGATAAATGGTTAAAAACTGACGGTCGATTAGTGTTTGTCATCACTGGCACGCTATTCAAAAATCCTTCATCAGCGGGCTTTAGAACATTCAAGATTGAACCTTCTCGAGAGGATTCTTTTTTCCTTCAACCAGAATCTGTTGATGACATGAAAGGCCTAAAGCCTTTTGAAGATGCAAGCAATCATACAACAATAGCTGTATTCAAAAAGTCAGAACACGAGCCATATTATCCAGTTCCATATCGTGTGTGGAGTCCAGGCATAGGCCATAAACGAGCCATTAAAGCCTCTCAGACTCTTGAGGCCGTCATGGATACTATCCGGTATGACGAAAAAGAAGCTTTCCCAGTAAATGAAGCGGGTTCACCTTGGGCGATCCTTACGCCAGAACGTTTCGATACCATTAAATATTTGTCTCGCCAATGTTCCTGGACCAAGGGACGCAAGGGGATCACTACTGATCTTAATGGCGTATTCTTCGTTCCCATCCTAAATGTCAATGATAAGTACGTTCAGATTAGAAGCCGGCCAGAGGCGGGTAAAAAAGACATTGGTCCGGTAAAGCAAGCCTGGGTAGAGCCTGAAGATCTATATCCCCTGATTAAGGGAGCGAGCGATTTTGAAGAATGCTATCTAAAAATCAGCGCACCAGGAATAAATAATGAAGCTCGCCTGTACACGTTCGTGCCGAATTCCGGGATCTCTAATGCTGATTACATCGAATCAGCAGAGCGTATGAACCGACATGACCACAAGAAAACCGCAGCCTGGTTTGATTCATTTGAACCGTTGCTGCAGGCACGCTCTACATACCGACGACAAATGAAAGGCGCTCCCTTTCATGCAGTTTATAACGTAGGAGAGTACACATTTAAACCGTGGAAAGTAATCTGGCCCGAGATATCTCCATCCTTCTACGCTGCAGTAGCCGGAAGTGCTGATGTCCCCTTGGCAGGTACGCGCGTTTATGTCCCTGATCATAAGGTGTATTTTTCTGCATTTGATGATCGTGAGACAGCGTGTTACTTATGCGGACTATTGAATTCAGCAACAGTGCAAGAATGGATTAACGCACACAATGTGTCTATTCAGGTCGCAGACGTATTCAAGCATTTAGATTTACCAAAGTTTAATCAGAATTCCAGTCAGCATGTTCTGCTGGCAGAGAAAGTGCTATCTGCTCATCTGGAACACGATGAGAAGGCTCGCAAACTTATAGTTAAAGAAGTGAAAAGATTAGCTGAAGATATTTTGACTAATTGGAGTAAGCAGTTCTCCGGCTAAACGGTCAATAGTTGGCAGTTTATTTATGGACTGCCCCCACGACAGTAGATAAATTCTGTCCTCACCACGAGGCCTATCGGAAGGCCTCTGGAGTGGTGCCACCCAGCTCTACCAGATGGCCATGAGTCGCGTTTACGAAGCTTCTTTCGCCAAAAGCTGCATGTTGAGCGAACTTGTTGCCAAACCTGCTCTGTCGAACCGGTAGCGCATATAAGCTGAGATATCGTCCTCGTGGGAGGAGACTACCAACTGACAATGCTTGAGCTCACAACGGAGTAGATCGGTCAGGGATGCAACGTTGACTTCATCCAGGGATTGAGACGGGTCATCAATCAGGATTAGAGGCACCTGTGAATAGACTTTGTTGAGCGAGAGGAAGAAGGCTAGGCTGAGGGCGGACACTTGCCCAGAACTCATGGACATCACTGCATCGTGCTCAGACTTCTCGGCAGTCAGGAACCTTAATTGCGTACCTTCTCTGCTCTCGATAAACAGGCCCAGGCCACGCTGGTAGTTTTGGATCAGACGGCCACTGTAGATGTGGAATATGAACTCAATAGCCGAAATTGTCTGGTCGGTATAACTTTGCTCTGTCTTCTTCAGTATACTGCGGAGGTTTTCGATTTTATCTTGTGCTTTTTGGGCTGCCTTAGTTTCCTTTTCGATAACTTTAAGCTCGGTAATACAGGTTTGGAGCCTGGAATTTTGTGCCTCACTAGCTTTAATCGATATGTACTTCTCTTTGTCCTTCAGATCTTCAACCGTGACTATATAGAAGTCCTGTAAGTCTTTGAAAGCGCGATTTATGATTTCTCGCCAGTCCTCCGGCAGCGCTAAGGCATCAGCTTCAACCTGTTTTTTATTTCTTAGAATTTCCTTAAGCTTTTCAAATCGTTCATCTACTACGTCATCAATTTCCGTGAATGCATAAGTAAATTGAATATTTTCGCTTTGCAGCTTCTCCAGTAGCTGGATAATTGCCCGGAGCCGAAGCTTAATTCTGCTCAGCGCCACATGAAGATTTGGTTCAAAGGTAGGCGTAAGAAGTTTCAGGCGGTCTTGTATATGGGTGTTGATGAGTTTCAGCTCAGCGTCCATAGCAGCGATAAGGATAACTAAGTTTTTACCGTCCTGCCCTAGCGAATCAGAGATCTGCTTAGTTTTTGCTTCAATGGCATCTACCATTGATTTGTGATCTTCCCAGTCAGCGCCACAGAGGGGGCACATCTTATCGTTGGGATAGGACTTTTTATGTTCCTCAAGCAGTTGCTTTTTCAGATGTTCCAATTCGGCTACGACATTCGCGTTGGTGCTGCTTTTTTCCGCTAGTCTGTTTCGGGATTCAATTTGTAACTCAAACCACTCAAGGCGCCCATCGTTCCAGTTTGGTAGTGACCGGGCTTCTTCGACCTTGATGACCTTAGCACCGCGTTTGATGATGTTTGCTGAACGCTCTAATTCATCAATCTCCTGCTTGATAGCTTCAAGCCCATCAAGCTTGCCAAGGTCATTACCGAACCTAGCCAGGTTTCTCAGTGATTCCTCATTACGCTCGATGGCAGCATCGATTGTCTCGTTGTGAATCCTGGTTTTTATCGTGGCTTTGAGTGGCAGAAGGGCAATAAGCTTACGAACTGATTCCAGGTAGGCAGCATGGTCTAGCGCAGAATACGATGAGAACAGTATCTCTTTGTCCCACCCAGGTTGGACATCAGTCGTCGAGAGCTTCTTGTACTCAATGATCCCAGCCTCTGCCTGCAAAGTGTCTTTTAGGGTGACTATCTCTTCTTTAAGTGATACAGCTTTTGCCGTGCGTTCTGCATTGTTGATGTACCTTGTAAGTTTAGTGTATATAGTGTTGCAGCTTTCGATCTCGGCTTCGATATCGCTGATGTTAAAGAGGTTTCCAAGTTTCTCCTTACGATCGTCTACCCGAGTGTGTAAAAGCCGGTTTTGGCCTTGCTCGAGATAGTTAAGAAAAGAGAAGTTTTCCCTGAAATTTTTTCCGAAAATTTCGTCAAGGAAACTATTATCGCGGAAATTGTTCTTAGTGAATTCAGATGATTCGAATTCTGGTAGCTCGTAAAGCCTGAAGTTTCCATATTTGTCTGCACGATTGTTTGCTGGTTTTTTGAATATCTCTGCAGGGCAATGTCTGGCTAAAACAAGTGTTCGACCATCATTAATGAATTCAATCTTGATGCAGAGATCGTTATATCCAGAACGACTGTTCCAGAAAAGATTGTCTGCATAGTCTCTCTTGTTTCTGGTTAATAATGTATTGAATAGATTTTGTATTCGATTGATCTGGCCAGTAAGCAGTAGCTCGATGGCATCGAAAATACTTGTTTTGCCATAACCATTTGGGCCGTCAAGAGTTAGTAATGACGCCCCGCCAAGATCCAGCAAAATATGTTTGAATGCTTTGAAACTAGAGACTTCAATCCTGGATATTTGCCATTTCATTACGAATCATTTCCTTGATAAAATCGTCAGCATTTTTATCTGTGAATTGCTGGATAGTCGAATATATATCGTTTAGGTCGGCTTCGGCTACAGCTTCAGTTGCCTGCAACCTCAAGGACACAAGGTTCCCTTGATGACTAGGTAGCTCTAAGAATGGAAGCTTGATAAAGGTCTTCGCAGCAAAACTGTATTGTGTTGCAACAAGAGGGTTTTCTTTATATTCAAGAAATTCCTTTTTGTCAGCAATTACAGATACCAGTTTCTCGTAGGTGAAATTGGTAAGTGCACTTTCCTCCGCAACACTGTAATAGAGGACATATTTTTTATAAAAGTGCGGATCTTCCTCAATTGCGAAGATTTCTTCCTCGTGATCCTTAAACCTGGCCAGAACATCAAGACGATAAATACAAATCAAATCGCAGTTTTTCTTAAAGCTTGGGTTTCTGAGAAATTCGTCAGGAGCAAGATGATTGATTCTGTTATTCAGTTCGGCAGGATCAGGGAGATCATCAAGATTATGTAGGACTGCGAACCTGATAGCAGATCCAGACTCGCGAATATAAAAACTTGTGTTGTCAAGGTCGAGTTTACAGACAAAGTCATGGGCCACAAGTGCTTCATTAATGAGTTGTTTTATCATTCAGTCGTTCCTCCGCGTCGTCTTTTGTTATGACGCTAATGCATAGCGACTTAGTGATATTGCTCTCAATCTTTTCAGAGGTCTTCTTGTTGTCGAAGTTATCCGAGTTCGTGAATTTTGTATTAAAGGTGAATGAAGCTTCCGCTTTACTGGCGATTAAATGGTTGTACTCAAAAAGCAGTCTCAGCAGATCCCCGTTGTTTTTCATTTCATGGATCATATCAAATTCACACTCTTCGCTTTCATCCACGTCAAGAGCGGTAGGTACGTAGAACCGATTTTCGCTGTCAAGATAGTGCGGAAGATGGTTGAATATAGGTTCCATCGAAATAGCCTGTATCAGCTTGGTGTATCGCCTGATGTCGTTCTTCTGAACGTCTTGAAACCGCTCGGATGGTTTCATCATCTGGCATAGGGTTTTTAATTCGTTGAAGTGCGTTTTGCGAATATGCTCACTCAGAAGTCTGGCTCTCTCATAAGTCGCATCGCTCATTGTTGGTAACTCCTGATCCAATCTTTCTTCTAAATGGGTTTGGAGCCTGGCCTTTAATTCAACTGCATAGTAATCCCTATTCTGATAGGGGTTTTCAGCCAGCAGTTCCTCTAAAATACTCCTGGCCATGATACGACCTTCGTATGCGGCTTTGTCTTCAGAGATCCCGTCAACTTGATTTAATTTATGGTTGTGTATTGCCTTAGAACTAATTTTTTCTGACAGTAGGCAGTAGTTAAAATTGATAAGGTTATCACTGACAGTGATGGACTGTTTCTCACATAATTTTTTTATGAGTTCTTTAGTCAGTCCTTCAATTTCACCCAGGCCACAATAGTAGTTGTCTCCATAGCGGTAGAATTTTACTGTTTCTCCGTTAGTGCCTCTGTAATCGCCAGTCTCATCTAGTGGGACAGATACATGGAAGTAACGCGTTGTCCCCTTGATTTTGTCGTGTTCGATTAATGTAGACTGTTCCAGCGCTTTGGTGTAACCACTTAGATATTTACTTATCTTAGCTTTGACTTGATGGGCGGTATGTAGTTTTTCGTTTTTATAAATAGCGAAGTCGTCACTACTATCCAGTTGAAGCTCGAAGTCCAAGTCGCCATTATGAATCAGTTTAAGGGAATGATATAATGCAATTTTCCCTTGATAAACGAAGCCGCTCCACGAGGAGATGGCGCTGGCAGGATACTTCTCATCATCTTCTTGGCTCACATGATCTCCTTTTATCGTTAGCGAGCAACCAGTTAGCATAATGATATTACTGCTTTTCAAGACGTATGCGTATTTCTAATGTCAACGACGGTTAAAAAGTGATCCACTTACATCTCCACCGACGGTCTAATATTGATCCACCGTTTTACTCAGGATTAGCTTCAGCGATAAC